>NZ_NKHF01000045.1 GCF_002744175.1 Pseudoalteromonas piscicida | reverse complement strand
GTAGCTAAAGTTTTTATCGCCTGACTCACATAGAATAACTATGCTACACAGGCTTTGCCTTGTATAAATGGAAATCAAACTGCTGCAAAAATAAACTTGAAAGATCAACAGGCCCTAATAACTTGTATGGTAAAAAATAAACACGATAGCGAGCATTGGTATGGAATTAAAAGATAAACTTATTTTATTGCTAAAGTCCGGTGGCTTGTCTATTGGCATTGCTGGTATTTTTTATCTGTTAATATTTAAAATGTCGGCTCAGTTCCATCATCAGATCCCATTTTCGCCATTTTCGGAAGATTCAGGGATTAATATGATGCTGATTTATAGTTTCTTGATCTTTTTGTCGAGCAGTATTTTCAGCTATTTCTTCTTAAAAATGCACGCTGCGCGAAACAATATGCATGTAGATGGCTTGGTGTTAGCGATAAAATATATCCACCTCGTATTGTGGGTCGGGGTTGTTAGTATCGCTCTGTATACACTCTTTTATATGAAGCAACATGTTTCGGTTTTACAACAAGCAAAAAATATTCAAACTCCACCTACGCAATTAGAAAATTTAGTTTCTTACTTACCTGAGCATGGTGATGTAATTGACATCGCGGTTGCACAAAACACCAACACTTCTCCCTCTACATTAACTTATTTAAGTCTAACGCGAGATTTTACTGTCCATTTAGCGCTGGCATCTAATCCCAGTACACCCAAAAAAGTACTGGAGGAAATCGTTGGATATTATCAAGACGGACAACAAGATGTGGTTATTAATGCCATTCTGCGTAATCCAAATGTTGTAAATGGTAATATTCAATTGCGGGTTTATTGATAATTAAAAAGGGGCTCAGAAAAGCGATTACTGAGCTAATACAGCTAAGACTGCTGGGCCCCGTTAGCCTTATTATTTACTCTCGCTTAGCTCCGAGCTCAATTGGTTTTGCATGCTTTTAAGTGCAGCAATTTTATCTCTTGCTTCTTTTAGTTGCGCCTCCGGTAAGCCCTCTTTGACCCCACGGGCTAATAGCGCTTGGATCCGTTCTACCTTGATATCTACAGCAGCAATATATGCCTGTTTTAACTGTTTTTCTTTTTCATCTAAGTATGCTTGATAGGCCTGAGTGTCGCTTAAATCACCTTGATAATGTTGCTGGTGCCTCTGTGCTTGATTAATGGGAGGTAAGTATTTGGGAGCCTGGATTGGGGCTTGAGTGAATACCTCGTCTTGTTCAGTGGCACCAGAGTGCGTTTTGGAAGTACTTTTTGCTGGTAAATCTGGGAGGGTTGTTGGAGTATAGGTGTCAGTCTTTACCTTTTTTGGCGCTACAGGCATAGGGTTATGCCAACTTATGTTGGCATATTTTAGTGTAAACAGGGCAATTATCATTCCAAGAAAGATAACAACATATGCTTGCCAGTGTTTCATAACACCATTCCGTTATTTGCCTTTTTCCACGCTTGATATTGCTGCTCAAACTTGGCTTTAGCAAACCTTTGTGTCAACGCGCGTAGCGCTTGATAGCGTACCGTTTCACTTTGGGTATCATAATAATCATAGACCGCAGCGGTGCTGATTAATATAAGCCATTGTCCGTCAGGTGTGCGAATGCTAGGCGTTATCTGGTCCTGCTTGTTACTGAACGCTAATTGCGTTTCCCATTTAGGTTTACTTTTGCGTGTTAATGGTTTTGGCTCAGACTGCCACACCAACGCAGGAGCAAACTTGTGGACTGCCTGTTGCCATGAGTGTGCTTGAGCATATGCTCGAAACTGCTCAGCGTCTTGTGAGGCGGTAAATTTGGCTGCACTTGCGCTTACCTTTTTGATGTATCTAAAGCGGCTTTTATGCTTGCTATAGTAGGTTGCAATCGCCTGATTGGGGATCTCAGCACGTAACGCTTCCACATATTCACTGGTTGCACCATGCATTTCTTCCTTGACGCCAAGATAAGCGAGCATACTTGGCCTTAATAACTCCCCAGCTACCACCTGCTGTAGTTGCTCAAGGCTCAAAGCTTGTTGGTTTAAAAAGGGGAGTGCGGCCTTAAATACAGCTTGCTGATAAAGGTGTTGATCAACGATGGCGGAAAGTAGCGCCGCATCCCCTTGGTGTAATTTAAATCGATTTTGCATAGACTGGCTGAGCATAACCTGTTCAAGTGACAATAGTGATACGTGTGTCAGTTTAACCTGTTGCCACTTGAGTAATTGCTCAGCTTGATATAAGCCATCAGCGGGATACTTCCCTAGTAGTGATTTCATCTGTGCACTATTAATCGTCAAAGGGAACGCTTGTTTTTTGACGTTTTCTAGCGCTGGAAACCAATCTATTAGAGCATCAGTGAGAAATTTATCGATATGATACTGCGTGCTAAAGCCAACATTTGACTGACGTTTCAAGATATCAGGATTAAATCGTTTGGCTTGTGAAAGTAGAAACTGATTTTCCAGTAACTGCTCTTGGGTTTGCTGTATCGTGAATTCTCTACCTTGATCAGCGTAGAGTTGGTGAACCAAAGGTAGCAGTGTCGCTGGTAACTTGGCTGCAGCGAAACTTGGTAAGCAACAGCTGCTTACCAAGAAAAGTACAACGAAGCGCATTATCTCACGTCCATCGCATGATTAAGCAAATGTACGACCATAGCGATAGCGTGTGGGATCACCTGTTTACCTGTATTTACTCGGTCATAGTGATCTTCCGAATTTAATACGATACCACCTTGTGAATAAGAAAAAGCGCCACCTTGGGTAAGCAATGGACGAATATCGGTTGAGCTGGTATCCACTGGGCTGAAGTTACTCATTGCCTGCTTTACCAGGGCAAAGTCATTGAGCGATTCCTGATCATAATAGTCTTTAACCCATGATTCCCAGCCCGAATGGTTTAGATCGGATGTTGTCCAAGTGTGGTGGGGTTGTAGTAAGTCAGTTGTATGAAAGACAAAGCCGAGTACTTGAGGGTTGCCACTTTGCACATAACTTTGATACCAATATTGACCTAAATTATCGATAGGTTGGAATGGCATTTCTTCAAAGTCATCGTACATATCATATGTTGAGTGGCTATCAATACGGTAGTTTTTTTCGGTTATACCATAGCTGTTGTATTCGCTATCATCTGCGCTAAACCAGCCAGTTTCGCCGCCGTGACCGTCATCTAAGTAATCGCCCTTGAGCCAAGTCGCCGCCATTTCGTCTATCGTTCCCCACACTGTCAGCTTCTGATAGTTGTAGCCACCGAAATCGTTGCCATGTGTATCAGCGCCTTGGGTGTGGTTTTGGAAATGCCAATAACTTGTGTATTTAACGATGCTTTCGGCTGCACCCCATAGTGGTGCCTGAACGCAATCTCCAGTAATAGCACCACAGAAAAACGTATCTTCAAAATCATCGACGTCATAAGCCGCTTGGCCTAATAAGTTTGCAAGTTGTGAAACGGACAAGCCATTTGCTTGTGCGTAAGCTTGTAATTTAGCGTATTTCGTTGTGCTCGGGTTTTGCGCCATGTAATTGACTGCGTCGATCACGATACGTTTGTGAGTCTCTTGGCTAAATGCGTGGCTTTGTCCTGCAGCAGTAAGCAGCGCAACAGGGAGTATATATTTTTTCATAAATTGCCTTTAGTTTATTGTAATTTATAACAAGGCTTCTCGAGCGGGCGAAAAGCAAAGTGCGCTATTTGACACAATTTATGTGAAATTAATATTAAAATAAAGTTAAATTATCACATTGGCAATTAAGTAAAGAAGAAGCTTGTTGGTCACAAATGGGTCAGGTATGATCTCGGGTAGAATTTCGGCACACCTGCGCTAATACGAATGGAACTATGAAAAAACTTCTTATAATAATCAGTTTATTGTTACCGTTTTATGGAATTTGCGACGAGCAAGATGATGATCTTGACGATGAGTTTGCATGGCAGCTGAGTGTTGGTGCATTTTATGTTGATATGACCATGCCTGCGCTAATTGGGACAGACTCAACATTTAGACATGGTACATTTCTCGTTGACGCAAAAGTTGAATACAAAAACTTTTATCTAAACACTCACTCTGGTGACTTTTTTGGTGGCTCTGATGTTGGTTATCAGATAGTCAACAATGGAGAGTGGGGAATTGATGCGATTTACGGCAGCTATATGTTGCCTTTTTCTGAACGGGGCTACCACGATGGTGATGAAGTTGTACCTGAATTACGTGGGATAAATAAGCGCGAGCAAGATAACTCTCTTGGTTTTTCGTATTATCGACATGTTGGTGAATTTCTTGCTGTGGCTGAGGTGGTATATGATGTTTTTGGTGATACCAACGGCTGGGTTTTTCACTTAGAAGCTACCCGTAATTTCGAATTGCGCAATTGGGACTTATGGTTAAACTTTGGTGCCAATTATTATTCTAGCAACTTTCACAATTACTTCTATGGTGTGTCGCAATCTGAAATTAACCAGTACTTGACCCCTTATGAGCCAGGTGCATCCGCCTCTGCCTTTATTCAGATGCAGCTCAATTATCCAATTGCTGAAGACTGGGTGTTTAGTTCAGGAGCTTCTTGGCTCGTTGGCTCGCAAGATACCCTAGACAGTCCTTTAGTTCGCTCGCGCCATGCCAGAGTGTTTTTTACTGGGGTGAAATATGTCTTCTAGATTAGTCACTTGGATAGTGCTGTTGCTGGGGGCGTCACTAAGTTACCAGTTACAAGCAGAAGAAATAAAGCCTGTTGGAATACTGCATGCAGTACCGAGTAAGTGTGTAGCACTAAACCAAGGCAGAACCTGTTATGCGGACGTAAAAGTTACGGTAAATGCGCCGAATGAGGGGGATTACTGCATTAGAGAGAGCTTATCGAAAAAGATATTGCAGTGTTGGGCTAAAACGGACAGTTTTAAGTATGACCTCGATTTTAGCTCGGATGAAAGCTTAAGCTATGAACTTATATCAAAGCAGAGCCGAGATGTACTGGCAGTAACCACGATAGAAGTAAATTGGGTACACAAAGTCAAGACTAAGAAACGCCGCTGGCGTCTCTTTTAAAAAAACAGGCTGCCGAGGACTTAATTAATAAAATTGGTACAACGCAGCCGTTCTTTCGAGGAGAAGGTATACAAGAAAAACCTTCACAGCGCTTCTATGTTATCTAAACACCATTGAGCTCGGTCTAACGTGGCTTGTTGTGTTTCGGCATTCTGTTTTTCCCAGTTTCGATATATCATCCCTATTCGATGATTCTTTCCGAATTTGTCTTCATGGCGCACCATAAAGTGCCAATAGAGGCTATTTAGCGGGCAGGCATTGTCACCTGTTTTTTGTTTCACATCGTAGTGGCAGTGGCGGCAGTAGTCGCTCATTTTATGGATATAATTACCACTGGCCGCGTATGGTTTAGTGGCGACGATGCCATGATCTGCAAACTGCGTCATCCCCCGAGTGTTGGGCATTTCTACCCATTCAATCGCATCGATATAAATGCCGAGATACCATTGGTCTACTTGGTCTGGATGGATCCCTGTGAGTAAACAAAAATTGCCCGTTACCATTAATCGCTGAATATGGTGAGCATAAGCATAGCCTAAGCTCTGATTAATGGACTCGCTCAAGCAGCGCATTTTGGTTTTGCCATGCCAAAAATATTCAGGAAGGTTTCGCTGCGCTTGTAAATAATTTTTACGCTCATAGTCTGGCATGTTTAGCCAGTACACGGCACGAATGTATTCTCTCCAGCCGAGAATTTGTCTAACAAACCCTTCAACTTGAGCAAGATCTATATTCGGATCTTTTTCGTACGCGGCGATCGCCGCATCAATAACCTGTTTTGGGTGCAACATTTTGGTATTAATGGCAAAAGAAAGGCGCGAGTGGTATAAGCTCCATTTATGGTCGCTTTGACAGGTCATCGCATCTTGGAACTGTCCAAAATTTGCCAATAAATGCTGACAAAAAAAGGACAATAGCTCGGTTGCCTGCGAACGTGTTGTCGGCCAGAGCAATTGAGCGTGTGCCGCACCAATCGTACTGATATTGTGACGTTCAAGGCGAGCTAAAATGTCGCTCACGTCATTAGCAAAACAAAGTGGCTCGGGGAGCGCAGTTAGATCTTGCGCTTTGAGTTTGTTGCGGTTGAGACTGTCGAAGTTCCACTGATCACCGACAGGATCATCGCCGTTCATCAGGATATTAAACCGTCGCCTTAATTTGCGATAGAAAAACTCCATGGTGGTGTGTTTTGCTGGCGTTAGGTAATTATCTAATTCATCAAATGGTACTAAAAAGTGCTCAGTATCGACACAGCGAACTTGTAAATTGTCGAGAGCAAGGTTATTTAGCTGTTTGGATAGTCTATATTCATCGGGCCGTTGATACTCAAAGCTTGTCACCTGATATTGCGCACAAAGACTGGTAATAAGTGCAGGTAAATCCGGATGCTCTTGGGTTTCGTCTAAGTTGAGGTGTAAAACATGATACCCCGCCTTTTTAAGTGCAGTTGCAAAGTTTTCCATCGCTTTAAAAAAGGCGCACACCTTTTGCACATGGTGTTTGGTATAATCAGTTTCTTGTTTTAGCTCAGCAACCACATAAAGATAGTCGTCTTTGGCTTGAGTAAACCAGCTATGTTTGGCATTCAGTTGGTCGCCTAAAATTAGCCTTAGGCCTTGGTATTGTGCATTCAGTTCAGCCATTATTTACTCCCTAAAGGCCAATCAACGTAGTCTCTGCTGTCTAATTGTTGCCCAGCAGCGCCTTGCCAGCGTTTGATGTATTCGCCATGTGGGTCGTAGAGTGACTGTTGCTTGGTGACATTGAAGTGGCGTCCTCCTCGTGGATCTGCGCCAACGCCCGCGATGTATTGCCAGTTACCCCAGTTCGCTGCGACATCATAATCAATAAGGTGTTGCTCGAAAAATGCCGCGCCATAGCGCCAGTCTACCTGTAATTCGTTGACAAGGTAACTGGCGGTTATTTGCCTTGCTCTATTGGAGATCCAGCCCGTCTCTGTTAACTCGTTCATAATCGCATTGACCAGCGCGCTAGGCGTTTGCCCTTGGCACCACTTTTGAAAGCGCTCGGGATAGAAGCTGGTATGTGGTTTTTTATGCTTTACTCCCGAAAACCTAAAGAGCTTGTGCTGATGTTTCAATGCATACCAGTGAAAGTATTCACGCCACAAGAGTTCAAACCAAATCCAGTAAGTAGATTCATTCGCGCCATGTTGCTGCTCAAATAGGGTCAGCGCATGTCTAATTTGTCTTGGGCTTATTGCACCCGTTGCTAGAATAGGACTGAATTGGGTTGAAAACTGCTCACCAAATAGCGCGTTGCGTGTTTCTTTATAGTACTTTGCTGCATTGCTCTTGAAGTATCGCTTAAGTTGTTGCTGGGCTTGCGATTCGCCTGCTGGGAATGCGCCATCGTACTCTGTGGTGAGCTTAAATTCAGTTACGTTCTGTACATGTATTGGGGCTGGCGGCAGCGTTGGCGGTGCCACAGGCTTGCTTGGTACTAAATCTTCGACTTTTTTCCTAAACGGTGTAAAGCTTGGGGGCAATTCATTTAAGTCAATTGGCAGCTGCTCTGGCGTAAAAAGGGTAGCAGAATAGGCAGAGCTAAAATGAATATCGGGAAAAGTGTCTTGCAAGGTTAACCACACTTTATGTTCATCAGAGCCTGGATGAACCGTACGGCCAATATGGGTGATACCGAGCGTGGTAACAATCTGGCGCAGTGTTGTTATTGGATCTTTCTCTTTGATGACATATAACACTTGATTTTGTGCCACTAAAGATTGCTGTAGCGCCCAGAGCGTACTATCACGGTAACCTTGGGTGACAGGAGATGGTTTGAAATGAGCTTTGCCTGTTGTCCACTCATTATTACTTGGCACATAGATGCAGAGTAAGCTGTCGACCAAAGAGGTCAGATTTGATAATGCAGGGTTATCGCTCAAGCGGCAATCGTTATCGAATAAATAGAGTCCAATTTTCACGTTTACTCTTCTAAGTCACGGAACAATAAGACTCTATACGTAAGTACTCGCTAAATTGGTCAGTTATCCTGACAAGATTCGATGAGTTCACGAAGGTGTGCACCAACATCTTGTGTTTTGGTCTGACCTTGCTCTAACAGCACACTGGCTTGCTGCTTTAATTCCGTTAAGTCGTACTGTGCCAACAGCGTTTTTAGATACCTAACAGTATCAGCCCCTTGTTGCAGTAAGTCCGGGAATTGCTCAATAGAGATTTCTTGTTGGCTTAATCGCGAAATCGAGTTGAGTAACTCATTTAAGTTTGCGCTGTCTTGTAATGCACCTTCTACTGCGATAAGTGCACCCATAGGGTCAGCATCTAGGTTATTTGCAACACAGGCTGCAACACTACCAGCTGCTGCAGAGGCCTGCACTGAGGCGATCCCTTTGTCGCGAATTTGCTCCACTACTTGTTGTAACTCTTGATGTTCAGACAAATACTGGGCTTCTACTTGCGCCTTTGAATCTTCTAGTACATCACAACCACTCAACATCAAAGTAATAGACGACGCCAAGATCACAGTTCTAAGCATTTCACTCATTCCTATAAAACAATTTAGGAAAGTCTAATCAGCTAGGCTACAGATGTCACGTGGAGTTTGTCTAACCTAAACATGGCACTAATTTGCTTGCTGCTGCGCATTCTTAAATTCCTGCAAACCGACCACATTGGTTTTTTTAAATAACTCAAACCGCAGCATGTTTTCGAGCAGCAACAACGCTTTGTTCCACGCATTTTTTGCCGCAGAAGTAAAATGTCGACCCAGATGAGCCTTCAAGGTAGTAACGAAAGTAAAAAGCAAAATACTGATATCTTTCTCTGATGTGCCCATAAAAAGCAATGTACTTCTTTGCTGCCTCAGAAAATTCAACAAGGTAGATTGTTGAGGCAGCCTCATCACGCAGTTTTGGACAAAATCAAATATCTGATGCTCCCAAACTATCAGCTGGCTCACATTAGTGGGGATCTGCATACGCAAATCATAATGTTGGATTTGGTTATACCAAGAGGTACAAAAGCCATGAAAGTTGGGCCGAATACTCGCAAGTGTTTGAGTTAATAGTTGGTATTGGTATGGAGTAATGCTCATAGACGCCTCTTCACACTGATGAAGAGCGGATCCTTTGCTCAAAACAATTAGCCTAATCTTGAGTATAGTCGGTTTTTATAAATGCGAGACTTTTTGATATTTTTTTGTGCGATTTTTCTTACTTTGCAACAATCCATGTGGCGCTATTTAAGATGGCAGTGTGTGGTAGGGCACTAAAAGCGTGACCTACCGTTGTAATGCCTTGCATTTAGTGGTTAATAGGGGCGAGTAGTTTTGGGTCAGTCACCAGTTTACGAATACCATGTGCGTGGTCTTCTTCGAATCGATTGTTTTCGCACCAACGTGCAAGGCTGTTAATGCTGATCTTGGCGCAACTTGGCCGCACACTCCAGCTAACTTGAAGAGGTGAGCATTGCTGATTGTTGTAGCTAGGCCCTGTGGTCGAACCAAGAAATTCTACTGGTGTACCGGTATTGGTTGGAAGGGGGCCTGCCTGATGGTATCCATTGGTCAGCCCTTGGTAATCCAATGTAGTGAAATCTAGGGCATTGTCATCGTTTACCACGAGAAAAACTTGTGTTTCAACTCGCAGATCTGGATTGCTACAGTGTGTGTTGAGACAAGCGCTGAGCGTAGGACCCGGTTCAACATCACAAGAACTGTGCACCCAATGTACTTCAATCGTATCTCCTGGCTTAACATTGCCGCAAACTTTGCTTTGGGTTGGTTTTAGTTCCGCTGCAGTCAGTGTCGTAGCGGCATTACATTGGAAACCAGCGTGCTTTGAGGCGACTGGAATCCGCGAGAAGTCTTTTGCTTTGTGTTCCGCATTTTTATGAAAATGAATATTGCACAGATTTAGCTTCTCTTTAGGAGGAGCCATTGCGAATACACGTTTGTTGTGACCTTGTAAGCTGTCTATATCTCTTGGGGCTTGGGGGCCTGCCGATTCACATTGAGCTGCCAGTGCTTCAAAACTGAATATAGACAACGCTGTCAATTTGTTGGAATTAATTATTGTCTTCATGTGTTTTTTCATCCTTAATCATTGATAGTTACCACGTTCCTATTATGCGTATTTGTATTTATTTTGTTATAAAAATGTAGGTTTTTTGGTTGTGGTCTGATGAGTTTGCTGGGGGGCTGCTCGGTTGTGTGTACATGTGGTTGAGTGTATGGCGGCCGCGAAAGGAATAGTCGGAAGATAGTTCTAAATCAAGGTTGCTATCTAGCCATAGTGTCTTTATAATACGCAACATATTTAGGCAGTGGCACCGAGTCTTTTAGTTCCCGGTATGATTGCCATCGTCTCGGCGGTTTTTTCAAATCGTAGAGCGAGTCAGGCGTTTATGAGCGCCGCTTCTTTAAAATTAGAAGTAAAACAATTTTATGTGTTGGCGCGGGATGGAGCAGCCTGGTAGCTCGTCGGGCTCATAACCCGAAGGTCGTCGGTTCAAATCCGGCTCCCGCAACCAAGTTAAAGATTGAGTTCTTTGATTTCGCGCATTCTTTGTAATGCGCGTTTTGCGTTTAAACATCTGCATTTTTCTTGCAGATGGTTAATTTGGCTGAGATAGCCCGCAAACCAAGCACGGCCTTTGGCCACACAGTTTGTTATTCGTGTGACGCCCCGCTTGGTTCGGGGCGTTGTTGTATCTGGCGCAAGGTGTATTCTGAGCCCAAGATCAAGCAGCTATGATTTGGGGCTTTAAGCCCTTTTTTTGTTTGTATGGAGGAGTTCTGTGTCAAAACTCGAGCAAGATTTGACTGAAATGTTGGAGCCGGCAGTTGCTGCATGTGGCTTTGAATTACTCGGTCTTGAGTTTGTGCAAGCTGGTCGTCACTCTACACTACGCGTGTATATCGATCATGAAAACGGCATTAATGTTGATGATTGTGCTGAAGTGAGTCGTCAAGTAAGTGCTATTTTAGATGTCGAAGACCCGATTACGAACGAATATAGTTTGGAAGTATCTTCTCCCGGTGTTGACAGACCATTATTCAAACAAGCTCATTACGAGGCAGCAGTGGGAGAGGAAGTACGCTTGCGTACCAAGCTTCCGCAAGAAGGTCGCCGTAACTTTAAAGGCGACTTAGTAGCAGTTAATGGCGATATGATCACGTTGAAAGTTGATAATCAGGATTTTATTCTGATGTTAAGCAACATTGAGCGTGCCAATATCATCGCAAAATTCTAACTTTGAGTGCGAAGGACAAGGGCAAGCGAGGCATTACCTATGGCAAAAGAAATATTGTTGGTGGCAGAAGCTGTTTCCAATGAAAAAGCAGTCCCAAGAGAAAAGATTTTTGAAGCATTAGAGTTCGCACTAGCGACAGCAACAAAAAAGAAGCACGACGGTGAAATCGAAGTGCGCGTTTCAATCGACCGTAAAACGGGTGAGTACGATACGTTCCGTCGTTGGAGAGTCGTTGAACCACAAGAAGATGGTTCTCTAGAAAACCCATATGCGGAAATCACGTTTGAAGCTGCGCAAGTGGATGAGCCAGAGATTCAACTTGGTGACTATGTTGAAGAACAAATTGAGTCAATCAAGTTTGACCGTATCACAACACAGATGGCAAAACAGGTTATCGTACAAAAAGTACGTGAAGCTGAACGTGCATTAGTGGTTGATGCTTATAAAGATCAAAAAGGTGAGTTAGTAACGGGTGTGGTGAAAAAAGCAACGCGTGATGCAATTGTTATCGACCTAGGTAACAACGCTGAAGCCGTTATTTATCGTGAAGATATGTTACCGCGTGAAAGCTTCCGTCCGGGTGACCGTGTACGTGGTCTATTATATGAAGTGAAGCCAGAAGCTCGTGGCGCACAGCTATTTGTAACCCGCTCTAAGCCTGAAATGTTAATGGAACTATTCCGTATTGAGGTTCCAGAGATTGGCGAAGAGATGATTGAGTTAAGAGGCGCCGCGCGTGACCCTGGCTCTCGTGCGAAAATCGCTGTAAAATCAAATGACAAGCGTATTGATCCAGTAGGTGCGTGCGTTGGTATGCGTGGAGCTCGTGTACAAGCGGTATCTTCTGAGTTAGGCGGTGAACGTGTTGATATCGTGCTTTACGATGATAACCCAGCACAGTTTGTTATTAACGCAATGGCACCAGCTGAAGTTGCTTCAATCGTAATGGATGAAGACACTCGCACGATGGAAATTGCTGTTGAAGCAGACAACCTAGCGCAAGCGATTGGTCGTAACGGCCAAAACGTACGCTTAGCCAGCCAGCTTACTGGTTGGGAACTAAACGTAATGACTGTTGAAGAGATGGAGCGTAAGAGCGCAGAAGAATCAGATAAACTGGTTAATCTTTTCACTGAAAACCTAGATATTGACGACGATTTTGCAGCACTATTGATTAACGAAGGTTTCTCTTCACTTGAGGAAGTAGCTTACGTACCAGTAGCTGAATTTTTAGAAATCGATGGTCTAGACGAAGAAACAGTTGAAGAGCTACGTAGTCGTGCAAAAGATGCACTAACGACGAAAGCACTTCGTGACGAAGAAAGTTTAGAAAATGCAGAACCTGCAGAAGACCTACTTGCACTGGAAGGACTAGAGCGTCATACCGCTTATGTTTTTGCAAGCAAAGGCATAGTTACACTTGAAGATCTTGCTGAGCAAGGTATTGATGACTTAGTTGAAATTTCTGAGTTATCTGAAGAGCAAGCTGGTGAGTTAATCATGGCTGCACGTAACATTTGCTGGTTCAGCGAAGAGTAATTTATTAGCGGAGGTAACATCACGTATGGCAGAAGTGAGCATTAATAAACTAGCCGAGAGTATTGGTACAACTGTTGATAAATTACTGCAACAGTTAAAAGATGCAGGGATCACCAAAGCCGAGGGCGACCAAGTTACTGAATCCGAAAAGGCGACGTTGCTTGATCACCTAAGCAAGCAACACGGTGGCACCGGTTCAACCGGCCCTGAGCGTATGACTCTACAGCGTAAGAGTAAAAGCACGTTAAGTGTTAACTCGTCTGGTAAAGCAAAGTCTGTATCTGTAGAAGTCCGTAAGAAGCGCACTTACGTTAAAAAGAGCGCAATCGAGCAGCAAAAAGAGCAAGAACGCTTAGCTGCAGAGGAAGCTGCGCGCAAAGAAGCAGAGTTAAAGGCTCAGCAAGATGCTGAGCAACAGGCCAAAGAAGAAGCGGAGCGCAAAGCGCGCGAAGAAGCGGAACGCAAGGCCAACGAGGAAGCCGAGCGCAAAGCTAAAGAAGAGGCGAAGCGAAAAGCTGATGCTGAACGTCAAGCCAAAGATAAGCAGAGTAAAGAAGTGGATAGCGCGCAACAAATTAAAGAACGTCAAGAAGCTGAGCGTCTGCGTCAAGAAGCAGAAGCAGCAGCCCTGAAAAAGGCAGAAGAAGAGGCGAAACGTCAAGCAGAAGAAGCTCGTCGTCTAGCTGAAGAAAACGAAGCACGTTGGAAAGCGGAAGAAGAAGAACGTCTTCGTCGTGAAGAAAGTGCCGATCACCACCTAACAACTTCAACTTACGCTCGTGAAGCAGAAGACGAGTCTGATGCACGCGAAGAAAAGAGCGCACGTCGTAAGAAGAAGAAAAAGTCAGCAAAAGATGAAGCAGCTGAAGCAAATGCTAGAAAGCATAAAGGCAAAAAAGGCCGCTTAAAGGCTCCAACTTCATTGCAACACGGTTTCCAAAAGCCAGCTGCAGAAGTGAAACAAGAAGTGCGCATCAGTGAAACTATCACGGTAGCAGAGCTTGCGTCTCGTATGGCTGTGAAAGGCGCTGAAGTCGTTAAAACGATGATGAAGATGGGTGACATGGTTACGATTAACCAAGTTATCGATCAAGAGACTGCTCAGTTAGTTGCTGAAGAAATGGGTCACAAAGTGGTTCTAGTGAAAGAAAATGAGCTAGAAGAGAAAGTACTAAGCGACCGTAGCGAAGAAGGTTCTCTTGAGCCTCGTGCACCGGTTGTTACGGTAATGGGTCACGTTGACCACGGTAAAACGTCAACGCTTGACTATATCCGTAAAGCGAAGGTTGCAGACGGCGAAGCCGGTGGTATTACTCAGCACATTGGTGCATATCACGTTGAAACGGACAGTGGCATGGTCACTTTCCTTGATACTCCGGGACACGCGGCGTTTACTTCGATGCGTGCTCGTGGTGCCAAAGCAACTGATATCGTTGTACTTGTTGTTGCAGCGGACGATGGTGTAATGCCTCAGACAAAAGAAGCGGTACAGCACGCAAAAGCTGCTGAAGTGCCACTTATTGTTGCTGTTAACAAGATGGACAAAGAGGGTATCGACCCTGACCGCGTTAAGAATGAACTAGCGCAACTAGACGTTATCCCAGAAGATTGGGGCGGCGAAACTCAGTTTGTTCATATCTCTGCGAAGACAGGTCTTGGTATTGATGACTTACTTGAAGCTATCTTGATGCAATCTGAACTACTAGAGCTACAAGCCTCTAAAGAAGGTATGGCATCGGGTGTGGTAATAGAATCACGTCTTGATAAAGGCCGTGGTCCTGTTGCTTCAGTACTTGTTCAATCTGGTACGCTAAATCAAGGCGACATCGTTCTGTGTGGTTTAGAGTATGGCCGTGTTCGTGCAATGCGTGACGAAAATGGTAAAGAAATCAAGACTGCTGGTCCTTCAATCCCTGTAGAAATCCTAGGTTTATCTGGTGTTCCTGCAGCAGGTGACGAAGCAACTGTTGTTCGTGATGAGCGTAAAGCTCGTGAAGTAGCACTATATCGTCAAGGTAAGTTCCGCGAAGTGAAGCTAGCACGTCAGCAGAAAGCGAAGCTTGAGAACATGTTCTCTAACATGACTGAAGGCGATGTATCAGAAGTGAACATCGTACTGAAAGCGGACGTTCAAGGTTCAATCGAAGCGATTGCGGACTCGTTGACTAAACTGTCTACAGACGAAGTGAAAGTGAAGATTGTAGGTTCTGGTGTTGGTGGTATCACTGAGACTGATGCAACACTTGCAGCTGCATCGAACGCTATCATTGTAGGCTTTAACGTACGTGCTGATGCTTCTGCGCGTAAAGTGATTGAGGCTGAAAACCTAGATTTACGTTACTACAGCGTTATCTACAACCTAATCGAAGAAGTGAAACAAGCAATGACAGGTATGCTTGCACCAGAATTTAAGCAAGAGATCATCGGTCTTGCTGAAGTTCGTGATGTGTTCAAGTCACCTAAGATCGGTGCTGTTGCAGGTTGTATGGTAACTGAAGGTGTGGTTAAACGTAGCGCGCCAATCCGTGTACTTCGTGATAACGTGGTTATTTACGAAGGTGAACTTGAGTCACTACGTCGCTTTAAAGACGACGTTGCTGATGTTCGTAGCGGTATGGAATGTGGTATCGGTGTTAAGAACTACAACGACGTTAAAGTCGGTGACCAAATCGAAGTATTTGAAACTGTACAGGTAGAGCGTACGCTTTAATTGTAAGTTGCTAAAATACTTGAGATGGGGGCACTAGCCCCCATTTGTGATCTCATAGATTTTGAAATTTTAAGTGGTGAAAATGAGAGAATTTTCTCGTACAGATCGCGTAGCACAGCAGATTCAAAAAGAAATTGCAGTGATTTTACAGCGCGAAATTAAAGATCCAAGATTGGGTATGGTAACAGTGTCAGCTGTTGAGGTATCACGCGATCTTTCTTATGCAAAAGTGTTCATTACCGTATTAAACACCAGTGATGAAGACAAAACGAAACAAAGCGTTGCGATTTTGAACGAAGCAACAGGCTATATTCGTTCACTGCTCGGCAAGCGCATTCGTGCTCGTATCATGCCAGAGCTGAAATTCGTTATCGACAACTCGTTAATGGAAGGTATGCGTATCTCTAACTTGGTTGACTCAGTGATCAAAGAAGACAACGCAAAGCGCGGTCCAGAGTCTGGAGATAAAGACCAAGAGGAAGAATAATGGCGCGTCGCACCAAAGGCCGTGCGATTGACGGCATTCTGTTATTAAATAAGCCGCAAGGCATCTCCTCTAACAAGGCGCTGCAGCAAGCGAAGGGCATCTTCTTTGCACAAAAAGCGGGCCATACCGGCGCTTTGGATCCTCTAGCAACAGGTATGTTGCCTATTTGCTTCGGTGAAGCGACTAAATTCACCCAGTTCTTACTTGATACGGATAAAACCTATGTGGTGAGAGCACAGTTGGGCGAACGTACAACGACTTCTGACTCTGATGGAGAGATTGTTGAAACACGTCCTGTGAATATTACTCGTGAGCAGCTAGAGCAAGAAGTTGCGAGCTTTTTAGGTGAGTCAGATCAATACCCATCAATGTATTCTGCGTTGAAGTATCAAGGTCAGCCGCTCTATAAGTACGCGCGCGAGGGCATTGAAGTACCGCGCAAGTGTCGTAAGATCAATGTTTATCGAATCACATTGGATGAGTACGACGAACAATCGCAGCAAATACAGATGACTGTGCATGTATCCAAAGGCACCTATATTCGCACAATTGTTGATGATTTAGGCGAAAAGCTGGGCTGTGGAGCTCATGTGATTATGCTACATCGCAGTGAAGTTGGTCATTATCCAAGCGATAAAATGATTACCTTAGAAGCATTAGAGGCGTTATTCGCTAAAGCCAAAATGGAAGAAGTCGCACCTTCCACGTATCTAGACGAGTTATTATTGCCGATGGATACGGCGCTTGTTGATTTGACCGTTATCAATATTACCGCAGAGCAAGGCGTTGCCTTTGGTCACGGCCAAACCGTAGAGGTAGCTAACCTACCAGACGGGATTGTAAAGGTAGTCGCTGATGGCAAGTTTGTTGGGATAGGAGAGCGTAATCCTCAGGGGTTACTGAAAGCAAAACGCGCGCTTTCTTCTGCTCAGCCAGAATCACTGTAACATAGCCCTATGCAAGTGCTGTTTATGCTGGTATAATCCGCCAGCTTCCGCTTTGGCTGAATTAGTGATCGGCTAAAGCATTACTAAACTTATTTTGGAGTTATTATGTCACTAAGCAATCAAGAAAAAGCAGAAATCGTAGCAAAGTTCGCTCGCGCAGAAGGTGATACAGGTTCACCAGAAGTACAAGTTGCACTTCTAACTGCTGACATCAACAAGCTACAAGGTCACTTCGCTAACCACAAGCAAGATTTCCACTCACGTCGTGGTCTTCTACGTAAAGTTAGCCAACGTCGTAACCTTCTTGACTACCTAAAAGGCAAGAGCGTTGACCGTTATGCTGCACTAATCAAAGAGCTTGGCCTACGTCGCTAATATTTTTGATTTCTTGTTGGAATTTTATCCAACAGCAAAAAAGGGGCTAATTAGCCCCTTTTTTTGTGGCTGTTCTACCAGTATACTTACAGCCGTTTAGAAATACTTTTAAACAAACGTCAATTGGTTTTCCAATTGTAGTGCTTAAGTAAATTATGATGAGTTTATTTAAGACTGTAATTGGTCCCTGTTGACGTTGAAAACAATTTAGTAAGGAAAATATTGTGCAAGCAATTATTAAAGAATTTCAACTAGGTCAACACACGGTGACTCTAGAAACAGGTGCTATCGCACGTCAAGCTGACGGTGCAGTACTTGCAAGCATTGGTGATACTTCAGTACTTGTTACTGTGGTTGGTAAAAGAGAAGCGACTCCGGGTCAAGATTTCTTCCCACTAACAGTTAACTATCAAGAGAAAATGTATGCTGCGGGTCGTATCCCTGGCGGTTTCTTGAAGCGTGAAGGTCGCCCTTCTGACGGTGAAACACTAACGGCTCGTCTAATCGACCGCCCAATTCGCCCTCTATTCCCAGACGGCTTCGTAAACGAAGTTCAGGTTATTGCGACAGTGGTTTCTGTAAACCCTGAAATCCAACCTGATATCGTTGCATTAATCGGTACTTCAGCGGCATTAGCTATCTCAGGTATTCCATTTAATGGTCCATTAGGTGCAGCGCGCGTTGGCTTCGTTGACGGTCAATATGTACTTAACCCAACACTAAAAGAGCTAGAGACAAGTAAACTTGACCTAGTTGTTGCAGGTACTGAAAACGCGGTACTAATGGTTGAATCAGAAGCAGAAGTGCTGACTGAAGAAGAAATGCTTGGCGCTGTTGTATACGGTCACGAGCAATCACAAGCTATCATCAAAGCAATCGAAGAATTCCGTGCAGAAGCTGGTAAAGCGGCATGGGATTGGACTGCACCTGAAAAAGATTTAACACTTGCTGAAAAAGTTGCGGCTATTGCAGAGCAAAAAGTAGGTGATGCTTACCGTATTACTGACAAAGTAGCACGTAAAGAAGCACTTTCTGAAGCAAAAGCAGAAGTAATTGAAAAGCTAAGTGCTGAGCTTGCTGAAGGCGACTCACTCGATGAGCAAGTAGTAGGTAAAGAATTCAGCTCACTTGAGAAGAAAATTGTACGTAGCCGTATCATCGCTGGCGAAAAACGTATCGATGGTCGTGAACCAGATATGGTTCGTGCACTTGATGTGATGACCGGTGTACTGCCGCGTACTCACGGCTCTGCAATCTTTACGCGTGGTGAAACACAGGCACTAGTAACTGCAACACTTGGTACTGAGCGTGATGCACAGATGCTAGACGACCTAACAGGTACTCATAAGCACCACTTCATGTTGCATTATAACTTCCCTCCGTTCTGTGTCGGTGAAACTGGTTTTGTAGGCTCTCCTAAGCGTCGTGAAATCGGCCACGGTAACCTAGCTAAACGTGGTATTGCTGCAGTTATGCCAACACTTGCAGAATTCCCGTACTCAGTACGTGTAGTATCTGAGATCACTGAATCGAACGGTTCATCTTCAATGGCATCAGTATGTGGTACTTCACTTGCGCTAATGAACGCAGGTGTTCCGGTTAAAGCATCAGTTGCTGGTATCGCGATGGGTCTAGTGAAAGAAGGCGAAGATTTCGTTGTACTTTCAGACATCCTAGGTGACGAAGACCACCTTGGTGATATGGACTTTAAAGTAGCAGGTACTGCAAATGGCGTTACTGCACTACAGATGGATATCAAGATTGAAGGTATCACTAAAGAGATCATGCAGATCGCCCTTCGTCAGGCAAAAGCAGCTCGTCTACACATCTTAGGTGTGATGGACCAAGCGATTGCTGCGCCTTCAGAAGAGCTTTCTGAGTTCGCTCCACGTATCTACACCATGAAGATCCCAGCGAAGAAGATTGCAGAAGTTATCGGTAAAGGCGGTGCAACTATTCGCCAGCTTACTGAAGAAACAGATACGACAATCGAAATCGAAGACGATGGTACAATCAAGATTGCAGCAACGAACGGTAATAGTGCAAAAGCTGCTATTTCTCGTATCGAAGCGCTTACTGCTGAGCTTGAAGTAGGTACACTTTACACTGGTAAAGTTATCCGTATCGTGGACTTTGGTGCGTTTGTAAACGTTCTACCAGGTAAAGATGGCCTAGTGCACATCTCACAGATCAGTGAAGAGCGCGTAAATAACGTGTCAGATCACCTAACTGTTGGTCAAGAAGTAAAAGTAAAAGTACTTGAAGTTGACCGTCAAGGCCGTGTTCGTCTAAGTATCAAAGAAGCTTTAGAGAAAAAAGCTGAGCAGCCAAAAGAAGAAGGCGCTGAGTAATTTAAATCATGCTTTTTGCATAGAATAGAAGTGGAAAGGGGCTGAATAGCCCCTTTTTTTATGCTTTAATGCAAATTGATTCGATATGATGAAACAAATTAGAATTTACCTGGTCAATAAAGCTTTGGACTAAGTCAATCTGAGTTTAGGTTAATGACTTGGCAAATACGCTAAACGGGCAAATGCCATTGAATGAGGAAGGAAATGAAGTTAGCGAAAATAGTCGTGCCATTGGTGCTAATCGGGTTGGTAGGATGTAAAAGCACACAGCCAGAGGCCACTAAAAACATTGTAAATGTTCCGCTTGCAGTACCACTTCAAGCCAATTTCCGAAATGAAATTGCTATTGCTCGATTTAATGAACTACTGCTTCAGCCAGATATGGCTGGTGAACAGCGTGCCCAGCTACTTTATAACCGAGGTATGCTGTACGATAGCATTGGCTTGCAAACACTCGCCCGCATCGATTTTAATCGCGCAGTACAAATAAAGCCGGATTTAGCAGAGGTGTATAACTTCTTAGGTATTCATCAAACCCTTGAGCAAAACTATGGTCGAGCATACGAAATGTTTGATGCTGTTCTTGAGCTTGATGAGCAACATGAATACGCTTACCTTAATCGAGGTATTGCTTTATATTACGGTGAAAGGCCAAACCTAGCCATCAAGGACTTTGAAGCTTTCTTAGCGCGAGCGCCAAAAGATGCGTATCGAGCAATGTGGCTCTACTTGGCTCAACAGCAAGTCGATCCTGTAGTTGCAAAGCAAACGTTAGCAGCCAACAGTCAAGCACTTGACCCTAACGAGTGGTCATCACAATTAGTTGCCCTGTATCTTGGTTCGTTATCTGAAACGCAATTTCTTGATCAGATCGCAGCAGGAGTCAGCACCCAAGAAGAATATGCTCAGCGTTTATGTGAAGCGTATTTTTACCTTGCTAAACAATATCAAGCGAAAGGTGATTTAGCATCAGCTATTAGTTACTTTAAACTAGCGCTTGCTACCAACGTATTCGAGTTTGTAGAGCATAAGTATGCACGCTTAGAACTGGATTTACTGGCTCAGTTAAATGAAGAGCAAGACGCAAGTTAAATACGGGTGTGTGATAATTCTGTTAGGGCTGCTACTATCTAGCAGCCCTAATTATATGCACCTATCTCAAGCGCAACAGTCGGCACTTGTGATTGAAAATCCCACCAGCTATTTTGTGCTTGCTGCCATATTTAACATGCAACCCCAGCGGGCTAAACCGAGCTTACTGACAACGATAGCGGATCTACATCAACCTCTTTGGGAGTTTGAGCGTATTCAAAGAACACTTCGAGGTGGGTCAACGGCTAACGTTAAGTTATATTTACTTGATGCTTGGCCACGCTTAAACGCAGGGCAGCGCCGTGAGCTTTTACATAAAATGGCAACGTTAGGTGCTTATGATGTGCTGAGTACTTTATCAGAACGTTATAATTTACCGCCAGTGTTTAGCACTTTAGTTGCTATATGGCAGGGTAAGCCGGTTAAGACATTTTCAAATAATCCCTACTTGCAACCGTTCCAGTTGGTTGAGCAAGCGCAAGCAGGTGACTCAGCTTGTCGGTTTAAGCTGGCATTAATTGGAAGTGATTTGGCTGATCTTACTCATCTGCAAGCGCTAAAAAGTGCGTTTGAAGCGCACCCAGAACCTGCTGAAAAAGTGTATTGTTTATCTCAGCCCATCTATGTTGCAGATAAACTAGATTGCACGACAAACCAAGGCTTTGCTATGTGTGACTTGGCATTAAACTCAGCCTTTGCAGGGTATGACTACCTAGTGCTGATGGCTGGTGACGGCCTTGCAAATGTGAGTGATAAGCAGATGACGCTTACCCACGCAAGTACCTATAATACCTTTGTGCATGAGCTAATGCATTTTAGTGGCTTTGAAGACGAATATCCCATACCAGTAAATAAAGCAAAATGGCTTTGTGCTACTTCAGGGAAAAAGGCACCAAATCTTTACGTTGGTGAGCAAGCACCGAACAATTGGGTGCTAAGTCGTACATGTGAGCATGGGAAATTACCTTCTTATAAGCCTAATAAAGCGCATTCTTTGCTTGAATATCAATCAATTAAGTTAGATGAAAATTACCGCAAAAGATGGCTTTCGGTGCTAAAATCAGGGTCTGTAGCAGATAAAGCGATAGTTAATTCTGCCGAACAGTTTTGAACTTATTCTGAATAGTTTGTTAAGGTTGGCTAAAATAGCATCAGCTAGAAAGTGAAACTCTAGACAACTCAAACACTAATCAAGTATAACAGGGTTCATGTACGTGTGGTAAATGTGTACCTAATGCTCAAGTTTGGATGGTGCGTTGGCACTTTAACCAAAACGAGCCATAACGACGCAAATAAAAGGTTTCATCTATGACATTATTTTGGATACCCTTGCTATCCTTAATTGGCAGTTTTATCTCGGCATTTACGGGAAAACTTTCTCGTAATCAGTCGACTGCTATAACCTTAGTCGCGCCAGCAGTGGCAATTTTACTTGCTGTTGATCTAGCTCCTGCTGTATTTGCAGGGGAGACTATTCGGTACACATTTGAATGGGTGCCGCTCCTAGATATTAACATCGCGTTTAGACTAGATGGTCTGGCGTTGTTATTTGTTTTCATGATCTTAGGCATAGGTATGCTGGTTATCTTTTATGCTAGGTATTACCTCAGTAGCAATGATTCCATGCCTAAGCTTTATGCCTACTTAATGCTCTTTATGACGGCTATGCTTGGCATTGTTATGTCTAATAATGTCCTGCAGCTATGGCTATTTTGGGAGCTTACCAGCATTAGCTCATTTTTATTGATCAGCTATTGGTGGCATAAGTCTGAAGCGCGTAAAGGGGCCAAGATGGCGCTGGCGATCACCGGTGGTGGCGGTTTGGCGCTACTGGCTGGCCTGATGCTAATTGGTGATATTGTAGGTAGTTATAACCTCGACGTGATTTTGTCGAGCAGAGAGCTAATTCAATCCCACGCGTTGTATGAAGTTGCTTTAATCTTGGTGTTATTAGGCGCATTTACCAAGTCAGCACAATTCCCTTTCCACTTCTGGTTACCTCACGCAATGGCTGCACCGACACCTGTGAGTGCTTACTTACATTCTGCGACTATGGTGAAGGCCGGAATTTTCTTACTGGCTCGCTTTTATCCTGCTCTTGCAGGTACGGAGTTATGGTTCATCTTAGTGGGGTTAACGGGTTTAGCGACGTTGCTTGTTGGTGCCTACATCGCACTGTTCAAACATGACTTGAAAGGGCTATTGGCATTTTCAACGATTAGCCACCTGGGACTAATTACATTATTGCTTGGGTTAGATACAGAGCTTGCGACCGTTGCTGCGATTTTTCATATTATTAACCATGCAACATTTAAAGCATCTTTGTTTATGGCGACAGGGATCATCGACCATGAAACGGGCACACGAGATATGCGCAAGCTTAACGGCATGTGGCGCTTTATGCCCTATACCGCAACGCTTGCGATGGTTGCGGCATCAGCCATGGCAGGTGTGCCACTACTCAATGGCTTCTTGTCTAAAGAAATGTTCTTTGCTGAGACATTACACCAGCAATTATTAGGCTCAATGTCTTGGCTTATCCCTATCCTTGCGACCATTGCTGGTGCGTTTTCTGTGGCCTATTCAGCGCGTTTCATTCACGACGTGTTCTTCAATGGTGACCCCATTGACTTACCGAAAGAGCCCCATGAAGCGCCGCGCTATATGCGTTTTCCAATTGAAATATTAGTAGCGCTTTGTTTGATAGTGGGGATGTTCCCAAACTTTGTTGTCGATGGCATGTTAAAAACGGCATCGAGCGCTGTGTTAGGGGAAGTTGCACCAACATATGAAATAGCAATTTGGCACGGCTTTAATCTTCCACTACTGATGAGCGGCCTTGCTGTGTGTGGTGGTTTATTAATTTATACACAACGTAAGTACTTATACCAATTTCAAGCTTCGCTTCCACCGATGAATGCTAAAAAAGCCTTTGAGCGCACTATGTATAATATTGTCTCTTGGAGTAGGGCGCGTGTGAATGCTATAGAGAATGGCTCTTTACAGCGTTACCTTATGTTGATGTTCATCGTGGTGTTAGTGAGTGCAGGTTGGCCATTATTTGAAATGTCACAGTTGGTGGGCAATGTAGAACTAACACCAATTGATGTTCACAATGGAATAGGTGCTGGTTTGTTGATGATTGGCGCCATAGGCACGGTTATTTGGCATCGCACTCGTATGGTTGCACTGTTAATGATTTCTGTGGTGGGGTTAATGGTGTCGGTTGCCTTTACCCGCTTCTCAGCACCGGATCTTGCGCTTACTCAGCTAACGGTAGAAGTAGTTACCATTATTCTGTTAATGCTTGCGCTATTCTTCTTACCGCAAAGAACACCAAAGGAGTCTAGTTCTATTCGCGTACTGCGTGATATGGGGATTGCTTCTGCCATTGGGGTGATCATCGGCAGTATCAGTTATGCCTTGATCACAAGACCATTGGACAGCATTTCTGAGTTCTTCATTGCCAATGCGAAAGTTGGCGGTGGCGGTACTAACGTAGTGAACGTTATCTTGGTTGATTTCCGTGGTTTTGACACGTTGGGCGAAATCACTGTGTTGGGTATTGCGGCGCTTGGAATTTATAAGTTGCTGATCAACTTACCGCTGTTTATGCCAGGAAGCGACAGTGAAGGCAGACCGTGGGCCAAAGAAAGGTATCCATTATTACTTGCCAGTATCTCACAAAGCTTATTGCCGCTTGCGTTGTTGGTTTCGGTTTATATTTTCTTACGAGGCCACAATTTACCTGGTGGCGGATTTATTGCGGGCTTAATCACGGCGATAGCTTTCATTTTGCAATATATTGCTCACGGTTCGAATTGGATTGCTGAACGCTTTGATGTCAATTACCGCAAGATCATTGCAACGGGTATCGCTATTTCGTTGCTAACCGGGGTAGGAAGTTGGTTCTTTGGCAAACCATTCTTAACTTCATGGTTTGATTATTTCGACATCCCGTTGGTAGGTAAAACTGAATTGGCAAGTGCCATCGCATTCGACCTTGGTGTTTATATCACCGTGGTAGGTGCAACGCTGATGATTTTGGCGAGCCTAGGTAAAGTAACGGCAAATGCGCCCAAAGAAGAGGTGAATATTTAATGGAATTGCTTTATGCATCGTGCGTGGGCTTACTGGTAGCCTGTGGCGTATTTTTGATTTTACGAGCAAGAACATTCCCTGTAGTTCTTGGTTTAACCATGTTGTCTTACGCGGTCAATTTATTTTTGTTTGCTTCGGGTAGATTGACCTTAAACAAAGCTGCAGTACTTGGTTATAGCAGTGAATATGCAGATCCATTGCCGCAAGCTTTAGTATTAACGGCCATAGTAATCGGTTTTGCGATGACTGCGTTTGTGGTGATCTTGGCTATCCGTGGTCGATCGGATTTAGGCAATGACCATGTAAACGGCATTGTCCCAGACAAGAAGGGTAAAGCATGATCCAGCATTTGACTTCTTTACCTATTTTATTACCTATGTTGGCAGGTGTGATCCTGCTGATGCCACCTTGTGGCAAAAACCTAGCGATTAGGCGCAAAGTGTCAGTATTTATGTCACTGATTACGTTTGCGGCTTGTACTTCATTACTGCTGAATGTTCAGCAGACCGGCATTCAAGTCTATGCAATAGGTAACTGGCAAGCGCCGTTTGGTATCGTATTGGTCGCCGACCAACTCTCGACGCTGTTAGTGAGCTTAACTGCTTTATTGTGTTTTGTTTGTTCGCTTTACAGTTGTGCAGGTGATGATGAAAAAGGGAGCTTTTTCCACCCACTACTACATTTTTTGGTCATGGGTGTAAATGGTGCATTTCTAACGGGCGATGCATTTAATTTATTTGTATTTTTCGAAATCTTGCTTATCGCTTCTTACGCACTTTTAATGCATGGTGGGGATAAACACAACACTCGAGCCTCTTTGCAATATGTGATTCTGAACCTGGTTGGCTCGTCGGTATTCCTTATTGCGCTAGGTATTTTATATGGTGTACTTGGTACGCTAAATATGGCGGATATGGCACATAAGATCACCTTCTTGCAGGGCGATGATGTTTATCTTGCAAAAATAGGTGGCTTGTTGTTGCTTGTTGTCTTTGCTTTAAAGGGCGCATTGCTACCGCTGCATTTATGGCTACCCAATACTTATGCAACAGCATTACCTGTTGTCGCTGCATTGTTTGCCATAATGACGAAGGTGGGAGTTTACTCAATGATGCGTGTGTATACTTTGATCTTTGGCGATCAGGCCGGTGAATTAAGTCACATGGCGCAAGAGTGGTTATGGTGGCTAGCCCTTGCAACGATCGTTATGGGTGGGATCGGTGTATTGGCAAGCCAAGATCTACGCAAGCTATCCGCAAACTTGGTGGTAGTATCCGTAGGTACTTTGGTTGCTCTGGTGGCTGTCCAAACAATCAATAGTAGCGCTGCTGCCATTTATTACCTTGTACACTCAACCTTGGTTTCAGCGGCATTATTTTTACTTGCGGATCTTGTGGGCAAGCAAAGGGGTAAAGTCGCGGATCGTATTACGGCAGGACGTCCCGTCGCACAGCCTATGTTACTAGGGATTATGTTTGCCATTGCCGCTATTACGGTGATTGGTATGCCACCACTGTCTGGTTTTATCGGTAAGGTTTGGATCCTAAAATCGACCATTGAATCCAGTCACACCTACTGGTTTTGGGGGGTATATTTATTGGTGAGCTTAGCGGTGCTGGTGAGTGTTTCAAAAGCCGGAAGTACGGTTTTTTGGCATCACACCGGTAAGGCAGACACGCAGTCTGCTGAGCGGGCACACCCAGCGCAGATCATTGCCGTGCTAACGTTAATCGTTTGCGCACCACTCATGGTCATTTTTGCAGGACCGTTAACGGACTATGCGCTATCGGCTGCTGATTCTTTGCATGATTTCTCTAGCATGACCAATGCTGTATTGAAAGGAGCGAAATAGATGCGCTTAGAAGCTCGATTTAAATGGCTACCAACACCATTTCGTAGTTTGCTTTTGTTCACTGTGTGGTTGTTATTAAATAATAGTGTGTCAGCAGGGCACCTCATTTTAGCGACAATCTTAGCGATAGTGATCCCACTGATCACTTATCGTTTTAGAACGAAGCAGCCGCTTATCATTAAGCCATGGCGTGCGTTTACACATTTATTGTTGGTTCTTTACGATATTATTACTGCCAATGTGGAAGTTGCTATCAAGATTTTGGGCCCGACAAAAAAGTTGCGTCCTGGTTTTGTGTTGGTGCCGCTCGATATAGATCAGGCGATGCCAATCACTATTTTAGCCAGCACGGTATCGCTAACCCCCGGCACCGTGAGTGCCGAGGTTTACCCGTGGCCAGAGTCCTTACAAGAGGGTGAAAAGCCAGACCGTAAATATTTGCTGATCCATGTACTGGATTTAAAAGATGAGCAGGCCCTGATTGATACGGTAAAAGCGCGTTATGAAGCGCCATTAAAGGAGATTTTTGAATGCTAGAAACTGTAATTCTTATTGTCTTCGCGATGATTGGCGTTTCCCTACTATTAAACCTGTGGCGTCTAGTGGTAGGGCCTTCCATTCCGGATAGAATTTTGGCGCTCGATACTATGTATATCAACACCATTGCGTTGATCATTTTGTATGGCATGAGTATGGGAACCGCACTTTACTTCGAAGCGGCCTTATTAATAGCCATGCTTGGTTTTGTAAGCACCGTAGCTGTATGTAAGTATTTGCTACGCGGCGATATCATTGAATAGGAGATCAGTATGTCTGAATGGATCATATCTATTTTATTGTTATTAGGTGGTGCTTTTGTACTGATAGGTTCTATTGGTTTGATGAAAATGCCAGATTTCTTTATGCGTCTTCATGGCCCGACTAAGGCAACTACATTAGGAATGGCATGTTTGCTCACCTCTGCTATGGTGTATTTTAGTACTACCTCTGATGGCGTGAGTGTGAAAGAAATACTAATTTCAATCTTCCTATTACTGACCGCCCCCATCTCTGGCTATATGCTGATAAAATCAGCAATTCATCACCGCCTCCCAAGCAATGAAAAAACGACTGGGAAAGACAAAATAAAAAAATAGTGCTCCGGCACTATTTTTTTATCTAAAATCCAATACTTTATTACGCAAAAAACATCTATTTAGCATCATAAATTTCAGTACGTTATTAAATTTTTTGCTACAGTTAAAAAAGACTTCATCGTTGCCGATATAGGAAGGTGCAACTCCTTAATTGGGGGGGCGATGAATGCACTGTGCAATTTGTTTGCATACAAACTCTAATAATTGGGAATGTTATGAAACAAGCTTCAATTAAAAACAAACTCTTATTTTTTGTCACAGTATTAGTGACGAGTTTGGTTGTTATACTAGTGACAACAATGTGGTTTCACCTTGCTGATGAGAATGCCAAGCAAAGTGAAGGGGTCCAACAAGCAATTTATGATGAAATATCCCAAGGCCTAGTAGCGAAAGGCAATCAATATGGTCAGCGAGTGTCTGGTTTTATTAACGAGGCTTACCGTGTTCCTTACACCTTATCAGGTATACTCTCTCATACTGCGAAGCAAAATCCGTTAAACCGTGAACAAGTGCAAGAATTGGTATTTGGAGCGCTTGAACAAAATCGCTTTGTTTCTTCAATGTATGCTCAATTTGAGCCAAACGGTTATGACAATAATGATGCAAGTCATAAAGGTGGCTCGAGCCACTCTGTGCCAGGCGCTGGTACGTTGGAGTTGTATTTTACTCAAGAGTCAGATGGCCCGATGCAACAAAAAGTTGAGTCTGCCGATGAAAAGTATCTTGATAAACTCAATGAGTTTGGTTTGCGAGAAGCTGAATGGTATCTGTGTGCAAAAGACAAAGTTGCGCCTTGTATCATGGAGCCCTACCTATATGAAATTTCACCCGGTAATAAAATGTTGATGACATCGCTTACCGTTCCTGTCGTTGTTGATCGTCAGTTTAAAGGGCTCGTAGGTGTTGATGTTAATTTGCCAGTGTTTCAAACAATGGTAGAAGAACTTTCAAATTCACTATATTCAGGTGCCGCAAAGGTAACATTATTGAGCGAACTGGGTTTGGTGGTGGGCTCAAGCCATTACGATAAACTAGCTCGTCCTCTCGCTGAATCAACCAGTGCTAACAGAGCTGAAGTGTTAAAATCCTTACACGCAGGTTCAGGGATCGAGGAAATCGGTGAAGACCTTGTCGTGGCTGTACCAATAAAAATTACGCTACCTAATACAACATGGTCACTCGTGATTGAGTTACCTAAGGCTATCGCATTAGAGTCTGCCGCAAACCTACAGAGTCAGCTTGAGGAATCAGCGAACTCCGTTGGTCGCTGGATGCTTATTATTGGGGTGTTCATCGCCGCAATTGGTATTACTATTGCGTTTGTACTTGTCAGTACAATTATTGGACCATTAACCCATATTCAAAAGCGGGTGGAAAACTTAGCATCAAGTGACGGCGACTTAACGCATGAATTAGAGGTTAGCCATCATGCTGAACTCATTGCTCTGGCCCATGGCTTTAACCGGTTCACAGAAAAATTGCGGAAGATGATTGATGACTTGAAGGGGTTAGCAGAATCTTCTTATGAACAGTCACATCGTACTACCGAAGCGGCAATCAATATTAAGAATAAGGTGGCGAATCAACATTTAGAGATTGATAGCGTAGTAACAGCGATTAATGAGCTGAGCGCCACCGCGTCTGAAGTAGCAAGAGCATCGGAAAAAGCAGCGGCAAGTACTAATCAAGCAGCGGATCAAGTACAACAAAGCGAACAGAGCATTATCAAAACCACAGAAACAGTACAGTCTATGGCTGATCAAGTTATTGACGCGAAACAGGCTGTGGTTAAAGTATCTGAACGTAGCGATGATATTTCGAAAATACTAGAAGTGATCAGAGCCATTGCAGAACAAACTAACTTGCTAGCGTTAAATGCTGCAATCGAAGCGGCAAGAGCTGGGGAGCAAGGGCGTGGATTTGCGGTTGTTGCAGATGAGGTACGAGCTTTGGCATCGAAAACTCAAGCTTCAACAGACGATATAAGCAAACTCATAGATAACTTACAAAGCGAGGTTGCTAATTCAGGACGTATCATTGAAAGTTCTGTGCAGTTGGGAGAAGACGCGGTGAGTTATTGCCAAGAGTCGGCAAGGCTGATGAGTACGCTCGTAGGTGAGTTGACGAGTATTTCTAATGAGGTGACGCAAATTGCAACTGCTGCCGAAGAACAGAGTATGGTAACAGAAGAGATCAATACAAACACTACGGGTATTTCAGACGCTGCTGCTGAATTATCACAATTTGCAGATGAGGTAGAACAAGCTGCAAGCTCAATGACTCAAATAGTGGAACAAAAACATAAGCAACTTAACTTACTTAGAACGTAAGGGGATAAACGAAGCGAGGTTGATAACTCAGCCTCGCTTTAGCTATGGAGTTTTTGGTAGAAATTAACTATGATAACTGTATCTATATACAGTTAAGTTGAAAATGAAACTCTATATCGCTGAAAAACCTTCTTTAGGTAGGGCTATTGCTGACGTATTACCTAAACCTCATAAAAAGCAAGATGGCTATATAGAAGTCGCTAATGGAGATGTGGTTTCTTGGTGCATTGGCCATTTACTTGAGCAAGCTGAACCAGAAGATTACGATGCCAAGTATAAAAAGTGGCAGTTTCATGACTTACCCATTGTACCACTTCAGTGGCAGTTTAAAGCCAAGCCTAAAACAAAAAAGCAGCTTTCTACATTAAAAAAATTACTTACAAAAGCAGACGAAATCTATCACGCCGGTGATCCAGACAGAGAAGGCCAGCTATTAGTGGACGAAGTATTCCAGTTCGTTAATTTACCTGAACAAAAAAGAGCTTCAATTCAGCGTCTGTTGATAAGCGACTTAAACCCACAAGCTGTCAAGAAAGCCTTGGCTTCTGTACGCTCGAACCAAGAATTCATTCCATTAAGTGTTTCTGCACTAGCACGAGCTCGAGCTGATTGGTTATTTGGTATGAACTTAACGCGAGCATTTACGCTAGCGGGACAAAAAGCAGGTGTCAATACGGTTTTATCGGTAGGCCGAGTACAAACCCCTGTATTAGGATTGGTGGTTAGAAGAGACGTCGAAATAGCAAATTTTGTTTCGAAACCATTTTATGAAGTAATTGCACATGTGAATAAACCGGATTGGGGTAACTTTGAGGCGAAGTGGATCCCAAGCGAAGCATGTAAACCATACTTGGACGAAGATGGTCGCGTACTAGTTAAAGCGTTGGCAAACAATGTTGCTGAGCGGATCACTGGAAAACAAGCAACGATAAATAGGGTCGAAACAAAACCAAAAAAAGTAAATCCTCCTTTACCGTATAACCTTTCCTCATTACAAATAGATGCGAACAAGCGATATGGATTATCGGCTCAGCAAGTGCTAGATATTTGCCAAGGATTATACGAGAAACATAAGCTAATTACTTACCCAAGATCAGACAACCGTTATCTACCGCAAGAACACTTTGCCGAAAGAGAGCAGGTAATTGCAGCTGCGGTACATAACCAAGGGGTTGAAGACAAAGTTACTCAGCTTGCCGATTTTAGTCTAAAAGGGGCGTGCTGGAATGATAAAAAGGTAGAAGCGCACCATGCAATTATTCCTACCACGAAAAGGCTTCGTAGTGCACAGCTCGGACACAGAGAATTACAAGTCTATCAACTCATTTCTACGCAGTACTTGGCGCAGTTTTTTCATCCATATCGCTACAACGAAACGAAAGTAGATCTGGAGATTGGCGGCGGTCTATTTAAAGCTCAGGCTAAGCAAATAACAGATTTGGGGTTTAAGGTGTTGTTCAAAAGCCAAGCCGCAGAAAAAGAAAGCTTATTACCAGAGCTGCAGGTTGGAGAGCAATTATGGTGCGAGAAAGGAGAGGTTAAAGAAAAGCAGACACAACCACCAAAACACTATACAGAGGCGACGCTGCTCGGCGCGATGACGGGAATTGCGCGATTTGTTTCGGATAAATCCATCAAAAAAGTGCTTAAAGATACAGATGGACTAGGAACAGAAGCAACGAGAGCAGGAATTATCGAACTGTTGTTCAGGCGACAGTTCCTCAAAAGAGAAGGTAAAACAATCTATTCGACTGATCTTGGCAAAGCATTTATTCAAACGCTACCAGAGTCACTATCGTTACCGGATAGAACAGCGCTGTGGGAATCGCGTTTAGGAAAAATAGCGAATAAAGAAACATCATATAACCAATTCATGCAGCCGCTTTGCGAAGAACTCAACGAATTCATCGGTAGCGCTCAGTCACTAAATACAAATGCACTAAAAGGCATCCCAGTTCCTGCATTTAAAAAACGTGGAGCTAGAAAAGGAAAATATATGCGAAAACGGAAATCAGGTACCACATAATTGTTTTCGCATCTTGGTTGTAAATTCAGAACATGCCACTATATCAACCACATTAGTTACTTAGAAAAGAACACAGTATATGAGCAATAAAGTTTTACTTACTCCTGAGAACATTCAGCAAGTAATTACCGATCCAAATCCTGAGAAAGTAGTTTTGCTTACTTTTTTCAGTAATCAGAACCCTGAATGTGTTCAGCAAGAACAAATTTTAGAGTCAATTGCGGCTTCTTACACTGAGCATTTGACTGTGGGTGTGGTTGATTGTGATACACAGCAAGCTTTGGCTTCACAGCTCGCTCAGCAAATTGGGTTGCAGGCGTTACCAACTATCGTGGTTCTAAAAGGTGGTGCACCGGTTGATATGTTAGCTGGTGCTAAAACAGAAGAAGAGATAAAAGAAGCGTTATCTAGTCACTTGCCATCACCAGAACTTTTGCTGCTTGATCAAGCTAAGCAATTCTTAGCAGAAAATGATTTAAACAGTGCTTTCGCTGCTGCAAAAAAAGCCTATGACATCGATAGTAGTAATACACGAGTCAAGTTAGTGTTTGCTGATATTTGTATGCAAATTCAAAAATTTGATGAAGCACAAGCGTTATTAGACTCTGTTGCCGAAGAAGCTCGCGACCCTTATTACCACAACTTAACAGCAAAATTGACTCAGGCGGCTGCCGCGCAGGACTCTCCAGAGGTAAAACGTCTCGAACAAGCGGTTGCAGCTGAACCGGATTCATTGGACTTACGTTGCCAGTTAGCGCAAGCCCAGCTCGAAGTGGGCAAGAAAGAAGATGCGCTGGCAAGTTTACTTGTGGTATTAAAAAAGGATATGAATTTTGGCGAAGCTAAAAAAGGATTTTTAGACATTATTGCATCATTACCAGATGGCGATAGCATCGCTTCTACATATAGACGTAAGTTATATAGTCTTCTTTACTAGCATTGAGTCACTTTCTTTAAGATACAGGTGAAAATTTCTTCATCTGTATCTTGCATCCTCACAAATTTGATCAATACTTATGATCCCTTCGCAGAAACTAGTGACAGTTTTATGAAGGAAATATTGCATTAGTGTGGTTTTTAAGTGGTTTTGTGTGATTTTTGTTCGAATAGGCCTTTTTTAAAAGTTTT
>NZ_NKHF01000098.1 GCF_002744175.1 Pseudoalteromonas piscicida | reverse complement strand
TTGTACACACCCACTCGAAGACGCCAAAGGCTTTTCCATCTGACGGCATTGAAAACCTCGCGAGATAAACTCGCTCCCACCACACCCTTAGCAGGGTAGGAGGCGGTTCACCCGCCGATTTGTGTGCATACACCCAGTCCAAGACATTAAAGATAAAACATAAACACCTCGCGAGATAAACTCGCTCCTACCAGTCTCAGCAGGGTAGGAGGCGGTTCATCCGCCGATTTGTGTATACACACCCAGTCAAAGCTAACCTACGCTCAACACTATTATTTGCATTTAATAGGTCGCTGTTTCATAAAATCAGATGGTTTTATGAAATGAGGGCTATATGGATAATTTAATAAACGATATGATGGGGGAAAAATTGGGGGGATCGGGTGACATTTCAATTAATTGCTCTGTTGGTTATTTTTGCCTTATTTGGCACTTCAGCGACTTACCTTATTCGCTTTATGTATAGTTATTGGATTAAGAAACAGTTAAGGCCTGGATATATTATTAATGCGAGTATCTGCGCCATTTTGGTCGTGGTGGTTTCTGCCATCAATGAACTGGTTAGCTAAGAAGCCGCTCAGGTTAAAGCGGCACTTCTTGGCATTTATGGGCAATACATAGCGTCTGTACAGGCATAACAGGTTCGCAGCTTGCTGCTGGCTTCTTGCTTTTATTCTCAATCTTTTCGTTTTTTGTAATGGCAGAAACAACCGCTTCAACTTTTTGCTCATCACTGTGTTTAGTTGAATAAATAAGATACTCTCTTGGGCCACCACAAGTTAATCGCTCGCCAACACCTATCACTTTGCATTGATAGCTGGCATCACATCCGACATTTGTTTTTATATTGCTGAGTGTGAGCTCTGTATTGCTCTGAGCGGTTTGATTAGTCTGTGTCAATTGGCAGCCAGATAGGGTAGCTAGCGCCGCTGTCATGGCGAAAGAGAGAGATATAACGAGCTTCATTAATTGCCTCTAGTATGCAGAACGATTGCTATCGAGTTTAACACATTTATTTTCAACACATTGTGTAGCAGGTTCAACTAAGTGCTCGCAGATACTCATCATCTGATTTTGCATATTATAGGCTCGTTCCAGGCCTGTTATCTTGTCGGCTAATTCAGCAACATGGGCTTCATCTACTGATTGGGTTGAGTAGACGATATAGGAAGATGGGCCACCGCAAGCGCGATGACCAACCGCTATGGCTTTGCATTGGCTCGAGTCATCACAGTGTTTGTCGGATACGAGTTTCTCTAAAGACTGCTTAAGCGTTTTAATATCCGTATACTCAAGTTTCTGACCATCTTTATTTTGAATGGGTAAACTGGTTGCTTGTTCACTCGCGGGTGCAACTTTTTGTGGTTGCTTTTCGTTTTCCGCCTCTTTTTCTGGCGTGTTTTCTTGGCAGCCAAATAAAAAAATGGTTGTGAGTAAAGCTGGGATTACTTTGTTCATTATCTACTCTCCTGCTGTTTGCTAAATAAACTACGCAAATCAACATAGAATAGCAAGATCAAGCAGTCGACTACAGGATAGAGACTGCTTGACTAGACATTCTATAATCCGCCAAGCGTGAGCTTCTGTGGATCGAGCAATGTTTTTAACTCAGTTTCCGTCAACTCGGTTTGCTCGGCTGCGACTTCAATAATGGGGCGGCCTTCTTTGTAGGCAAGTTTGGCGATTTGCGCTGCTTTTTCATATCCGATCACAGGATTTAAAGCAGTGACCAAAATAGGGTTTTTTGCCAACGCCTTTTGAATATTCTGCTCATTAACGATAAAACTAGAGATAGCTTTATCTGCAAGTAATCTCGCGGTATTGGAGAGAATCTCGATGCTTTGCAAAATATTTAATGCTATTACAGGCAGCATAACATTCAGCTCAAAATTGCCAGACTGGCCTGCAACGCTAATTGTTGCATCATTACCAATGATTTGAGCACTAGCCATTGCCGCAGCTTCTGGAATTACAGGGTTTACTTTACCTGGCATAATCGATGAACCAGGTTGAAGCGCCTCAAGTTCGATTTCTCCGAGACCCGCAAGAGGCCCTGAGTTCATCCAACGTAAGTCATTGGCTATTTTCATCTGAGCAACAGCAAAGGTTTTAAGTTGTCCAGAGAGTCCCACAATCGCATCTTGTGAACCAATATGATAAAAAAAGTTGCTGCCCTTACTGAACCGGATCCCTATGTTAGTACTTAAGTTTTGGCTAAATAGCTTGGCGAATTGTGGATCGGCATTAATACCTGTACCAACCGCTGTACCGCCTTGTCCTAATTCATAGACTTTTTCTAAAGAATGCACAATTCCCTGACAGGCATTATCTACTTGGGCCTGCCAGCCACTTAATGTTTGTGCAAATGTTATTGGCATTGCATCCATCAAGTGAGTTCGGCCTGTTTTGACGTGATGTCCCACTTGCTCTGCTTTTTTCTCAATACTGCTAGATAAATGCTTGAGCGCAGGTAACAGATCATATACGGCCGTAATTGCACTACTGACGTGAATAGCTGTAGGGATCACATCGTTAGAGCTTTGACCCATGTTAACGTCATCATTAGGATGAATTGTCAGTCCGCTAAGGTCAGAGGCGAGCGTGGCTATCACTTCATTGGCATTCATATTTGAACTTGTACCTGAGCCTGTTTGAAATACGTCTACAGGAAACTGATCTAAGTGTTTCCCATCAATCAGTTGCTGGCAGGCACGCACAATGGCGTTTGCTTTATCGCTGCTAAGGTGGCCGAGAGATTGGTTGGTTTCTGCCGCTGCTTGCTTAATATAGGCTAATGCCTTGATAAAGCTGCTTGGCATCGTAATGCCACTAATTGGAAAGTTATTCACGGCACGCTGAGTTTGCGCTTTGTATAGTGCATGTTCCGGCACATCGAGCGTACCCATGCTATCAGACTCTTGGCGAAATGTGGTCATCATTGCTCCTAATGAAAAGGGTTAAACTGTTGGCAGGTTTGACATGCATCTCGTTGGATCTTTAGAAACTGTCGTGATGAGTCATGGTGGTATTTATAAAACCGCTTTAGTGCCAACAAGGGTTTGAATAATTGATCCATGCATTGTTTGCGTATGGCTGTCTCAACCAGAGGATCTGCTATGTGTTCTAATAGCTCAGACAATGTATTTTTAAGATAGAGTTCTTGCAGTAGCGGGTTGTTGTGTCGTTCGTACCATTTCGCCATATCTATACCTGCTGAAATATACTCAGCAACCAATAGAGGGGCCTCTAATTGTGGCCTCTGGCAGTGGCGGTTAAGTGTGGCGCGATAGGTTTTCAATAAAGTCGCTAGCTGCATAGTTACAAAACCAAACGGTGTAATGATAATGGTTATCATTACACCGTTTGGTTAGCAATTCAAGCTTTTGTCTTCGCTATAGCAAACATTTGTTTAGTCTCTAACCATAGCAACTCATCATGAGTCTTAAATGAATTTCAAAAGTATGAGTTAGGGCGTTATATTTAATTGTAGCCGAGGAGATACTGTTGCTCTGAATGCTCTTTCTCTTGTTCTTCGAGTTGCATTAGGTTAGCGACTTCTTGTCGGTAAGCGCGACTATTTGTGAAGGTGTGTTTACGTTTCTTCAGGACTAGTCCTTCGCTTTTAAGTTGGCTTGGCATTTGGGTGATCTCTGAAATTTTCATGCTCGCTTCTCCTCTGTGTACTCTTTAAACTTAGCAGAAGTTGTACCAAAATAAATTTCTTTCCTAATTTTAATTGCTTAGTCGAAATTTTAGCGCTTTAGCTTGCAATTAAGCTAAATCCTTGCCTCAATGAGGCGCATAATCTGATCAATGTAGTGCAAAAAACATGACCAAACCTTACTCTCAGGCGTGTGAAAATAATAAACATCCTATTTTAGAAAAGCTGAAAACTTACCTCAGTAAGCCATTAGCGGTGCTCGAAATAGGCTCTGGCACGGGCCAGCATGCAGTGCACTTCGCAGCAGCTTTACCGCATTTAACATGGCAAACGGCAGACAGAGAGGTAAATCATGCTGGGATACTTGCATGGCTGAATGACGCTGGCCTTGAAAATGTTTTACCGCCATTAGCGCTAGATTTGCAGCAAGCATGGCCAACCAATAAACGTTATGATGTGATTTATACAGCGAATACTTTGCATATCGTTTCAGCTAAATTGGTTGAGCGCTTATTCATTGGTGCAGGAGCGCACCTTAGTGAACATGGTTACCTGATTGTATATGGCCCGTTTAATTACCAGCAGCTGTTTACCAGCGACAGTAACCGTGAATTTGATGCATACTTAAAAACACAAGACGGTGACAGTGGCATTCGCGATCAAGAGTGGGTGGTTGCACTCGCGGCAGCACAAGGGTTTATACTGCAGCAAGACTATGCAATGCCAGCGAATAATCGCCTATTGGTGTTTAAACGGTAGCTTTGTGTTGCACTCAGCAAAGTAATGCTCGAGTGCATCTCCTTCGCGTTGAGTAAAGTCCTCGAGTGCACGCTGAAAGTCTGGGTGGAATAAGCGGTGGTAAGATTGCCTCCACACCGGCTCAAAACCTCGCACCAATTTATGCTCGCCTTGCGCACCTGCGTCAAATACCGCCAGTTGATTGGCGATAGCGTATTCAATACCTTGATAATAACATAGCTCAAAGTGCAGAAAGTCATAGCTATCATCGATCGCGCCCCAGTAGCGGCCATACAAAGTATCACCATCAACAAGATATAAACTGGTGGCAATGACTTCATCATCTACATAGGCACAGCATAAGCGTAGCGCATGTGGCATAGTGGTAACGACTTGCTGAAAAAAAGCATGAGACAGATAACCTTGATGTCGCGAACGTTTTAGGTAAGTCAGTCGATAGCACAGGAAAAATGCATCTAGTTGGGCTGCGCTGATCTCGCTTCCGTTAATCCACTTTATTTCGAACGCTTGCCTGTTTACAGCTTGGCGCTCTTTGAGGATCATTTTTCGTTTTCTGGATGTTAGAGTGGCAAGAAAGTCATCAAACTGAGTGTAGCCTTTGTTGTGCCAATGAAACTGAACGTTGCGACGCTGGACGAGTTGACTCTGGGCTAGATACTCGGACTCAGCCTCAGTACAAAAGTTAATATGAACCCCACTTATGCCATGTTGAGCAAGATCAGTGATGGTCGCTTCAATATACTGAAGCAAGCCATTTGATACGGCCTTGGTTAATATCCTTGGCCCTTGAGTGGGTGTAAATGGAACCCCACACAACCACTTTGGGTAGTAGTCTAGGCCATGACGCTCGTAAGCTTCTGCAAACGCCCAGTCGAATACATATTCCCCGTAAGAGTGTGACTTTACGTATCCTGGTATAATAGCAACAGGATCGCCTTGCGCAGCAATAACCAAATGGTGCGGTGCCCAACCGGTTTCTTTGGTAGTGCAACCGCTCAACTCTAATGCTGCTAACCACGCATAGCTGGTAAATACATGAGCTGGGGCAATAGAGTGCCATTGCTTCTCATTTATAGCGGTAATGCTGTTAATAAATTGATGAGTGTATTCAGTCATTATGGTTATCAAGGAACTGCATGAGTGCTTGCTCGAAGTGAGCATAATCAGGGTTAAATGTGATCCGAGCCAAAGGTTGATGTGCCGTCATATTGGCTTCATGACGTTCTCCAAAGTACACCTGCTCAGCAGTTCGACATGCAATAAACTTTTGGTCTTCCTGATGATAGCTGGTGCAATTCCGATAAGGCCCTTTGTTGCCATAAAACAGGTGTTCAGCTGGCTGCAAAATACCAATATGCGACATATCTATGATGTTATTAGCCTTTACGCTACGATAATTGCTATCGTCTATTTCTGAATACACTAATTGAGTCAGTGCTGCCTGAGGTTGCCATTTTGTCAGCAACTTGGCTGTCGCACGATTATCTATTGTGGTGTCGACATCGCTATAACTGACGAATATTGGCACCTCTGGCAGTCCCTGTAATGATTGTAATGGCGCCATGGCTTGATGTGCTAACGTGGCACCATGCCACGGAAAGGATTCGTATTTGGCAAAGTCTAAGTCCGCATCTTCATCTATCCAGTTCACAAATGGAATATAGTCTACCCACTTAGCAAGCCAAGCGTTTTTATTGTGTGGTTCAGTGGCAGGCGAGATCAAAGCTAGTGAGGTTAGATTATTGGGCTTTTGTTTGTCTATACTGGTCAGTGCAAGGGCGGCGCCAGTGGAATAACCAAGCACCGAAAACTGTTTAAAATCTTGGCTGGTTTGGGCGATGGCAAAATCAATATGTGTTTGCCAATCATCAATATCCACTTCAGTTAAATCACTTGGTGCTGTGGCGTGACCTGGCAGGAGCACCGTTCTCACATTGTATCCATGCTCGTATAGGTTAGCGGCTAAATAGTGAAAGGTGAATGGGGAGTCGGTCAGCCCATGGATCAGCAAAATGGCTTTTTCTTGATTATCATGTTCAAGCGTAAATGGCGCAACAAGATCACTTACCTTAGGGCTGCTCAGTCCGAGCAGTTTTGCCGTAGGTGTCATTAATGGGCACGGCAATGTGGCACGAGGATTACGATTTTCTATCAGTTGCTTGGTCGAACTAAGGTAGTCGTCATAACGGTTTATGTTGGTAATATCGACGCTAGTGGGACCTTTATCAATTGCTTCGCGAAATAAACCCGACTCTTTGCTCTTGGTGAATAGCGCCATATCATTTACTTGGCTAACACAGTCTTGTGCGATGACCAAAGGCGAGGTGAGCAGGCTAAAAGCAAGTACAGTGGAAGAGAAGAAGTGGCGCATATTCGGTCCTTTTAGCTGCTGGCCTATTGCAAGCAAATTTAATGCAGTAGTAAGGGATAACAGCTGCTAGAGAACAAGTTATTATCCCGAGTTCAGGTTATATAGTATAGCGAGATAAGATGACGATAAAAATGTTTAGCGGATCGGCAGCACACGCTTTGCAAATGTTTGTTTTAAAACAATTGTGGACTCAATACCACTGATCACTTTACATGCGCCCAGTTGGTGTTTGGCAAACTGTTCGTAACTGGGTAAATCTTTTGCCACGATTTCTAGTAAATAGTCATAACTGCCAGAGATCACTGAACAACTAATTACTTGGTCTTCAGATTCTACATGCTGTTCAAACAGCTGAGCGGCGGCTGCGGTGTTTTCACTCAGTTTTATGAAAGCGTACACTAAAATACTAAGGTCCACTTGAGCCCTGTCGATCGCTGCATGATAGCCTGAAATGACACCTGTATCTTGTAAGCGTTTCACTCGCCGCAAACAAGGGGTGTCAGAAAGGTTTGCTGTTTCAGCCAGTGAGGCGTTACTTAATCGCGCGTTATGCTGTAAGGCGTTGAGAAGCTGTTTGTCTTTTGTATCTAAATTTACCGACATATAGGCTATAAAATAGTGATTCTTGCTAATCAGTATCGAACTTTTAGAGAAAATTGGCAAATTATGCTCATGGTGATTTGTTAGCCTTGATCGTGGAATAATCACGAGATATGACAATGAGCCCATTAGCCGTACAATTTGATGCATGGATCCGAGGTCCATTTGTAGAGATTAACGATAAACTTGAACAGCTTTACTGGCAGCAGCAGGATAAAGCAAATGTTGAAGGCGTTGGTGAAACGCTAAAAGCACAGCTGCTAGAGGAGGGCAATTACCTGATCCAAGCACTACTTGAAGAAGGTAATACCGATGAAGGATTTGAGCAAGCTTTTGACTTACTTGGAAATGTTGGCTTATTTATGGCCGCATGCCGACGCCACGAAATTACCGAGCCGAGCCGTGAGCACGTTTCTCCCTTAAAGCAAGCCTCCGCACTGGCAATGCATATCGGTGCATCACTTGGTGTTACGCCGAGATTTGCTACGGCCCACCTTACTACTCATAACCGAGCCATTGATGGAGTGTATAAACGCTTTACTTCACACCCGGCTGAACGTCTATTTATCGACTACAACACGCAAGCTATCCTCGCATACAAGCGAGCGTCAGAGTCGCTAATGAAAGTGCACCATTTAGGAATTTCGCACCCTATGTCATTGGTGTTATTAAAGCAGGTTAAGCAGGCGCTGCTAGAGGTTATTGAGTCTAATCGAACGCTGTTCAATGTCTTAGACCCAGAAGCATTCTTTTACGTTGTACGGCCGTACTATAAGCCTTACCGTGTAGGAAAAGAAATCTATCGCGGTGCGAATGCTGGTGACTTTGCGGGCATTAATGTGATAGATATGATGCTTGGACTGTGCCCCGCGAATGACATCAGTTATGGTCAAATTTTGGTGGAAAAATTCCTTTATATGATGCCTGAGGATCAGGCAACATTACGTGAGTGTATGCGCACACCTAACCTGATGGATGCGTTCTTGGCCGCCTTAAAAGGCCCTAAGCGCGACTGGTTTACGCCTGCTGCTAACTTGTTTATACAAGTTTGTAAACTACACGGCGACACGGCGATTCAGCACCATAACCAGCTCGTTGAGAAATATATCGCCAAGCCCTCTAAAGCAATGCAACAACAACACCTAAGCAAGGTCACCGCAAGTGGGCCACCAATTGAAGTATTACTACAAGAACTCGCTGACTTACGTGACCGTAGAGCCGCGGCCGAACGCGATGATATTTTTACACGTTACCACGACTTGAAGGTACTACGTCAGGCTTTAGGAGGGCAAAATGACAGCCTATAAAGAAGACTTTCACCTAGCATCAGGCCATTACTTACTTAGTCACTCGGTTGGTCGTATGCTCAAAACAGCCCAAACAGACTTTGTTGAGCAGTTTATGTTGCCATGGCAGCAGCAAAACCAGGAACCTTGGCAGCAGTGGTTAGGAGGCATTGAGCGCTTCACTGCCATACTTGCTGAGCTTTTGCACTCCGAAGCGAGATTATTTTGTCCGCAGACAAACCTATCCAGTGGATTAACTAAGTGGGCTATGAGTTTGCCGGAGAGCGGGATCAGAAAAGTTCGAGTTCTGATGAGTGAACAGGACTTTCCGAGTATGGGGTTTGCATTGCAAAATGCACTGGATAATATCGACATTGTGTATATTCCTGAATCTCTCAATATGCATGACCCAGCAGTGTGGCAGCAATATATAGACGACAAGATTGACTGGGTGTTTGTGAGCCACGTGTACTCAAATAGCGGCCAGCAGGCGCCGGTTTCTCAAATTATTCATTACGCAAAACAACATGGCTGCCGCACCATCGTCGATATAGCACAGTCGCTAAGCGTATTACCTATTAACTTGAGTGAATGGGATGCCGATTGTGTAATTGGTTCCTGCGTTAAATGGAGCTGTGCAGGTCCGGGGGCCGGCTTTATTTGGGTGAATAAAACTATCTTGCCGTATTGCGAACCAAAAGATGTTGGCTGGTTTTCGCACCAAAATCCTTTCGAGTTCGACATTCATCATTTTGAACCTAATGAAAGTGCGCTGCGTTTTTGGGGAGGAACCCCCAGCGTGGCGCCTTATATCTATGCGGGCCACAGCTTAGGTTATTTTGCAGCTGTTGGTGTAAAGGCGGTACGCGAACACAATTTTGGTTTGCTAACCAAGCTGCAAGCAGCGTTGCCAGAGTTTTACCGCTCCCCGATTCAAGAAGATACTTGTTCAGGAACCGCTATTTTAGATTTTGGGCCTTATCATGATGAGATTAAAGCACGTCTCAAGCGCGCAAGTATCGCTGTTGATAATCGTCGTTACGGGATCCGTGTTTCACCTCACGTATATAACGATCAAGAAGATATTGAGGCGCTGGTTGAGGTTGTTAAAAACGGCTAATGGCCGAGGCCTAAGGCTCTTTTGGTTTTCTTCTTTACCGAGCGCCAATGTGTCATTGGTTGCTTGGGCGCGTTTGCTATTAATGCGTCAAAATCAATGTCGCTAACAGGGACTTCCCCTTGGTGCGCTAAAATTAATGAGTGTGGCTGTAACGCTTTCACTTTAGCGAGAGATAAGCGATATAGCCGAGGATAGAATACGGGAAAAGGCGCAACATATTGCCCTTTCACCTTGACCGTCAGATCTGCGACATACATTCGTCCACTTGGTTGATGAAGTAAGCTAATGTCTCTATCTGTGTGGCCTGGAGTATGAATGGCTTGCCATTCGTCAAAGTAAGGTAAGTTATCGCCGTCGGCCAAGAAAAAGTCTGGTGCTAAACGTCTTGGATACCATAAGTTGCGCTTGGGTTTACGCTTTCTTCCTGCAACCCACAGTGCTAACGCCATATCCGATAGGTGCATCATGATACCATCAATACCACGATACCACTGACTAGGGGCATTTGCAGTTGCTATTTTGGCGCCTGTTCGGACTCTGAGTCGGTGGGCTCCGCCAGCATGATCTGGGTGCATATGAGTCACAACAATAAGCTTAAGTGCACTGAGCGGCTTTTGAAGTTGTTGAATAAAGTTGCAGACCAAGTCAACGTCTGCACGACAGCAACCATCTAGCAATAGCAGGTCAGTGCCGTGTTCAACTAAATAGATATGTTGAATATATCCTTCTAAGATATGGATCTTCATTGTTTGCCGTGCTCATTTTCCCAATCAGATCTCAACATAGCACAGGTTAAAGACATCTGACCAGTTATGAGATTGGTAAATTACAGGCATAAAAAAACCGCAATTAAGCGGTTTCTTCACAAGTGATGGCGGAGGGGGAGGGATTCGAACCCTCGATAGGGCTACAAACCCTATACTCCCTTAGCAGGGGAGCGCCTTCAGCCACTCGGCCACCTCTCCGACGCAATACTTTAAAAATGGCGGAGAGATAGGGATTTGAACCCTAGATACGCTATTAACGTATGCCGGTTTTCAAGACCGGTGCTTTCAACCACTCAGCCATCTCTCCATGGGCAAAGATAATACTTAGCGATTTAGGCGCTGTAAACCGTTTTTAAACTGTTTGCTTAAAAAATGTGCTAAAAGTGTGGTTTTTTTAAAATTGTGCGAGAAATTAGCGGCTTGAAAGGTATATTTTGAACAAAAATGCTGGTTGCTTTGGTGGTTTTATGGTCTATTGGAAGGCGCTGACAGGAGCATGGTGGGTTGGGGCACCATGCTCCGTGCAGACTTACTTATACATAATCACGTCTTTTAACGCTAAGTGTTGACCACATACAGCCAACCATTTCGTCCAGTTAATACGACGTTTAGCAGGCTTTGTTTCGTTAAATGTGTTTTGTGATGGGCTGCAAGGCGCAGCTGAATTAAGCATGTCTGACTCCTAATTTGGTTTAATTGAAAACAAGGCTATTTTGCACGCAATTTGTTTAATTTTAAAACGATAAAAATTGTGTTTTTCAGATTAAAATAACTAATGGATTAATGTGTTGTTCATCCTGAGGTATAGCGTTGTTTTGCATGGTTATGCGTTGTTGTATCATAGGTGTTTTTTTATAACTTTATATAAAACAATGTGTTGTGCATTTTGTTGATTTGGTTCGATTGTTTGTGTGGTTTTTTATTCATATAAACTGATTTTTTGAATTTAAGGGGTTTTATGCTGGTGGTAGTTAACCCGTTAGCTGGGGCTGAGGGCAAAACACAAAGCGCGTGGTTAGCGCAGCAATTACAGCAAAAAAAGTGGATGGCAACGTGGTTTTATACCACTGGAAATTTTGTCGCTGATCGGGCGGCTATTACTCAGGCTGCGACAATGCACAAGAGCGTGGTTGTTATTGGAGGGGATGGGACTTTGCACTTGGTCGCCAACGCTATCGCGGAGCTGACCAATACCTTAGCTCTCTTGCCAGCTGGCACAGGAAACGACTTCGCTCGGCAGTTTACATATTCAAATGAACAGTGGCGTGCGGCGGTCTTTTCAGACCAAGTGGTCAGTATTGATCTTGGAAAAATTGCAGAGCGCTGGTTTGTTAATGTTGCAGGGATCGGCTTTAATGCACATGTCATGAATAATTTAGGGCAAAAAAAGCGCCTAGGTAAGTTGAGCTATACTTGCGCGGGGCTAATGTCATTGTTTACGGCTAAGCCAATCCACTACGAGATGCCAGAATGGCCAAATACAGGAATGATGCTACTACTTGCCAATGGCAAACATTTTGGCGCTGGATTGACTCCTGCACCGATGGCGCGTCTTGACGATGGCAGGTTGGAACTATTGTGGTTTACTCCGGGTAATCATTGGCAGCGGGTGATGTTGTTTATCAAAATGATTTTCAAGCGCCATATGAATGATAGAGGCCTACACCACAAGCGAGTTAGCGTTTTGCATATTGCTCAACCAGGATACGATGTAGAAGCCGATGGAGAGCTGATAGGGCAGACTCCAGTTACGATAACGTGTCATCGTCAGGTGCTGAACATAAAAAAAGCGCCATTATAAAATGGCGCTAAAAAGTAAGAAGCTAAAGCATTGGTAAGACTTCAACTTCTAACTGGGGACCGAATGGCCAGCCATGCATAAATGCGATTTAGCGGTGTTAACACAATCGCGTTACCTAGGATGACCAAAATAAATCCAATAAAGGTATTTTGTTGCCATTCAAAGCCTTCAAATAAAGTACTCAAAGCCACGGCAACAAACGGAAATAAAACAATCAAATAACTGGCTTTCTCTGGCCCTATATTTTTGAGCAAAGAGAAGTAGCAGCCAAAGGCAATAACTGTCCCAAACACACTCAGATAAATGAGAGACCACCAATAGGAAGCAGGTGCTTGGTTGACAAATTGATGTTCGCTGAAAGCAATATAGGTCGCGAGCATGATAGCGCTGTAAAGCATACCCCATGCATTTCCTGCCATTACATCAATTTGCTGGTTTGAGTTGCGTACGCTTACCATGTTTCCGAGCGAAGCAACCACTGTTCCCAATAAAGCTAATGATAACCCCATGAAGGCCTCGCTTTGCAAATCAAATGCGACCAAGTCGTGCCAAAACAAGCTGACTATCCCAAGCGTGCCTAGGGACGCACCAAAGTAGATCCTTTTGGCAATAGGTTTAGCAAAAAACAGTTTGGTATTAACGATGTTTACAACTAGCAGCAAAGAAAACGCGATTGAAGCCATTGCTGAAGTCAAATGTGCTTGAGCCCAGTATAAGAAAAGGTAGTTGGCGCCAAAGTTACACAACGCAAGTAGGACAAAAAAACCATGATCGCGACGGCAAAATCGCATGGGTAAGCGCTTATAAAGTACAAAAGCCCACATACAGATAGCAGCAAGACCAAAACGATAAAATAGCGAAACAAACTCATTGATGCTGCCAAGTTGATACTCGATAGCAAGCCAGGTTGATCCCCATATCAGCACAGTAATGGTGTAAAGAAAAAGATTTTTCATGATCGGCTCTAGGTTAAAACAGCAGTAGAAGTGTGTAGTGTACGCTGTTATTCTGTATAAGCTATATACAGAATTTGCTATTTTATACCTATACAGATTATTTTATTTATGAGCACAGTGATACAGCGAAAACAGTCTGCCTTTTTATACCAACAGGTGATCCAGATGATCTTGTCGATGGCGGAGCAAGAATCTATCTTACCAGGAGAGAAGCTACCGTCTCTTCGGGTAATGGCACAAAACCTGAGCGTCAGTATTCCTACGGTAAAACAGGCTTATCAAGCGCTTGAAGACCAAGGCAAAGTGATTGCCAAAGAAAAGTCTGGGTACTTTTTATGTGAGCGCGCCTCTCATCACGACTCACCAAAGCGGGCGAGGTTGCCAGCAAAGCCTGTGGTCGTCAATAAGCAAGCATTGATAGAGCAAGTCTATAAAGGGATCCACCAACCACATACTATTCCCCTCGGCATTGCTAACCCGATTGCCATTGCTGGTACGGAGCAGGTACTTGCTAAAATTATGCGCCGTGCGATGAAAGAGGCGGGTCATGAGCTTATTAATTATGGGCCTATGGATGGCCTAGATAGCTTGAAAAAGCAAATTGTACGTCGTTATCTGGACATGGGGTTGGCCATAGATATGGATGAGGTGGTGATCACTAACGGCGCTCAAGAAGCATTGGCCATTGCACTTCAGGCAGTGACGAAGCCTGGCGATGTTATTGCAATAGAATCTCCCTGTTATTTTGGCATTGTTGAATTAGCCGAAAATCTTGGGCTTAAAGCCATCGAAATACCTGTGTGTCCAGATGACGGTATTTGGCTTAACGATTTAGCGCGTGCACTTGAAAAGCATGATATTCGCGCCTGTGTGTTTTCTACCAGTATTAATAATCCGCTGGGTAGCTTTATGCCAGATTCAAGGCGTGCGCAGCTAGTGGCGCTGCTAGAGCAACGTGGCGTGGTGTTAATAGAAGATGATGTGTATGGTGATTTGTATTTTACTGAGCAACGAGGCATGCCCGCACAAGCATTTAGCCAAAGTGGCTTAGTGATCACTTGTGCTTCGTTTTCAAAAACTGCAGCACCTAGCTATCGAGTGGGTTGGATGGTCGCCGGTCAATTCAGTGCAAAGGCAAAGCGTATAAAGCGTGCGCTGAGTTGCTCTTCTTCTTTAATGAATCAATGGGCGCTTGCCGACTTTCTTAGCTCCGGTGGTTACGAGCGACACTTAAAGCTAGTGCGTAAACGGCTAATTGAAAATCGTGATCGGATGATCCATGCTGTCAACGCGGCATTTGGCGATGAGGTGCGAGTAAGCCGTCCACAGGGAGGTTGTGTGCTATGGCTGGATTTAGGAAAGCAGGTAGATGGAGCGTTACTATTTCAGCGGGCGCTAGAAGCGGGTATAAGCATTACACCTGGAACTTTATTTAGTGCGAGTAAGAAGTATCAGAGCTGCATCCGTATTAGTTATGGTCTACCTTGGGACGACTCAGTTGAGCAGGCGATTGAAACGCTCGGAAAGCTTGCACAAGCGCAAAGAAAAGGCTTGGCATAGCCAAGCCTTAAACTGCAGCGATATTATTTGAATTTAAATAGCTGATATTCAGACATTTCAGGAATCGATTTTGCGACAATGGTTTCGTGGTGTGCAATCTGCTCAAAATCACCACACAGCGCATCGGCTTTTTGCTCGATAGACTTGGCTTGCTGTTCTACTTTGGTCTCGATTTGGGTCGCAAAGTTATCCATGCGTTGCTCAAAGGCGCTCATGTCACCGTTTGAATCTGACATTTCACTACCAATCGCAACAAGCAGGCTGCCAATTGATTGCATCATGGCGCCTTGTACAGCAGTTTCTATTTTCTCTTCAAACTGTTCATCAAAATTATCACCGAATTCGTCAAAGGTTTGTTTACCCATCACAAATGCACCTTGCTGGTAGAATGTGCCCTGTACTTGCGCTTCAAGGTCGTCGATAACTGTATGGATGCTGTCTAAGCTGGTTAAGTTGAAAGTTTGTGCTACTTCGTTCAATGCAACACCAGCTAACTTTATGCCCTCAAATGCGATATCGGCTACTTGTGGTAGGCGGCCTCGCAACTGATCGCTATATTGCGTTAGCATGGTTTTTTGCTGTTCACTAAGAGTAATATACTCGCCATTGAGTTTAAGCTCACCTAGGTGAGTGATTTCGGCTGTTTTGCTTTTCGCTGTGGTGATCACTAAGTTATCTGGGGTGATCCTAACGTCATTTTGAAATTCTACTTCACAGTTATCACCGCTAAAGGTGATGTTATTTTTTTCATGGGCGGCAACTGTGGTTGTCATCAATGTTGCTGCGGTTAATAGTAAAATTTTGTTCATGGTCGATCCTTATTGGCTCAGTGACGAAAATAGTACTTCAAGAACAATGCCAAAAATTAATTCTATATAAATCATTTGGTTGTGCTCTTATCAGTAAAATTGCAGCATCCAAAAAGTGATCAAATTGACTAAAATATAGTGGTTTTAGTCACCATTAGAATAGCGATAAAAAATTTTTATTGTAAAGATAAGAAACTCTCACTTTTCAGAATGCAAATTTAGCGCTAAATAGTGATCTTGAGAGACGGCTCTCATTTTTATTAATGACTATTTATTTGGAGTAAGTTGTGGGTAAGACATTCTCTTACGATGCACTTGATGATGATTTTGCTGATGATGAATTTGAAAAGTTGGGTCGTAACCAACACGATAAGCAAAAGCGTAAAGTCAAAAGAAAGCTAGACGACTACTTAGAGCAAAAACGCCTACGTAGAAATCTAGGCGAAGATGATTTCGACTATATTGACGATTAATACCGTGCGTCGGTGACTAGTTAGCACTGAAAGGCTGACGTTATAGTTTGCGTGAACACGCAGATGGTGGATGTTGTCTAGCAGAGCAAGGCCAAGGTTTGCATATCGTGTATGCTAACCTCAGGCCCTATAAGCAGCCGCATTGATGCGGCTGTTTTGTTTAGTCTTTAAATGACTTATGGCAGTCTTTACAGCCTTTTGCCCAATCTTTAAATGCTGGAGCAATTAACTTCTTGTCACCAGATTCAGCTGCAACCGCTAGGGCTTGAGCATACTGTGCAAATTGTTTTGCTTTGCCGTCAAATTCAGCTCTTTTTGACCAAATTGCTGGTAATGCGTCAGTGCTTCCCTTATCTGAACCTTCAATAAAGGCTTCCCATGGCATTTTTGACAGGTGCGCTGCGTTTTGAGCTCGTTGCTTAAATACTTCAGCATCGAATGGCACTTTGCCTTTTAACATATCTCCCATATTACCAATTTGGTAACGGATTAATTGAAAGGATGCTTGACGGTATTCGATCGCATCATCAGCTGATTCGAACATAGTATTAGCTTGTGCAGTGGCTGCAAGACAGCTAAATAATGTGACGGTAAGTAGTTTCTTCATAATAAACCCCTAATAATTTATCCCTATTTTCAATGTAACTTATAAAGTTAATCAAGCAATTGCGATAAGTGTCAGCGGTGACGGCTGAACACATGAACGGTAATACCATTTTGCCTCAAAGTATTAAGTAAAATGGTATCATTGACGCATATCTGTCGTACTAATTTTATTTCTAATCGTGAATCGGTATTAGCTTTCTATATCTTTAAATATCATGCCTCTGCGCATGCTCCGTGTCGCGAGAAAAATCTCGGCTAATAAAGACACAAATGCACCGATAAGTAAAACCATCGCGGCAATAAAGCATGATGACAAAGTAATACCCAGTGGCATACTGTACAGGTGTGACATGAACAGTAGCATAACCACAGCACATACTAGCAGCGCACTCAAGACACTCATACTAAATGCCACGTGAATAAATCGAGACCGTTTTAATAATGCGCGCATTTCACGACTAAAGTGCATTTTTAACTCTTCGTCTTGGGTCGTGTTAATTTTTCTGTCCAACAGCCGGGCTCTGTCTGTGATCCTTGCTAAACGATTTGAAAGCACACCTAAGGTCGCAGCAATACCTGTAATTAAAAAAACAGGCGCAACAGCCGTTTGGATTACTTTAGCCATTGTGAGAATGCTGACGACTTCTGGGTTCATATAATTACCTCGTTAATTCCAGTGTAAATTTGATAGTGTATTAGGCTGCTCGCCAATGAGCGTTTGGCGCACTTTATTTTGTTCATCGAGCAGTATGAGTCTTGGGATCCCTTTGTTGGCATAAGTGCTATAAATGGCTCTATTTGGGTCTGCAACAAAGTGAATAGGTAGTGCCATGGTGTCATTAAATTGTTTCAATGTCGCTGAGTCCTCCTCGCGACCAATGGCGATAACCGTTAAGTCTGGTTGGTTAAGCAATGGTGACTGTTTAAGCTCTTTCAACAAACGTTGAGAGTCAGAGCACCAAGTTGCAAATAATATCACGAGCTTTTTGTGGTCAGCATCAAATGCTATGGCGTTATTGTTGATATCAGTTAGGTTGAGGTGTTTAAAGCTATCACCAGTTTGAACATAGGTTTGGTATGCCTGCTCTGTTGGCGCTTCGCTGGATGCTTTGCATCCGCTCAGTCCAGTTGTGAGCATAGTTGCCAGCAGCAAGGTTTTTATCGTTGTTTTCATGCTTTATCCTTGTTAGCGAGTGAGTATTTTTGCAGTACGTTGCACATTTAAGTATATTGCCCCACTTAACTGATTTCTGAAAGCCCAATTTCTACTACCTCTTGGTATCACAGTCGTTACTATGATTTATCTTTCGTTATTTGGACTTGCGTTTGTTGCTGCTACTTTATTGCCTGCCTCTTCTGAGCTGGCGCTCAGTGGGTTGGTGACACAACAGCAGGGGGAGTTATTATGGTTATGGGCTGCGGCAACCTCAGGTAACTTACTCGGGAGTTGCGTGAACTATTACTTAGGTTGGTTTATCGTCAAGTGGCGTGATAGACGGTGGTTTCCTGTTTCTCAAAAGCAGTATGAGAGAGCATGCGGGCACTTTAATCGCTATGGTAAGTTTTCGTTGCTTTTTGCTTGGCTTCCTATTGTCGGCGATCCACTGACTGTAGTCGCAGGCACACTGAGAACGTCATTTTCATGGTTCTTGGTGCTGGTGGCGTTAGGTAAGGGGATCCGCTACGCGCTGGTGATATTCCTTGCCTTACAGGTGATGTCGTAAGGCAAGGACGAGCTGAGCTTGTTGCTATTCGCTTTTATGCCAATCGAGCGTCAGTGAAACTGAGTCTGCAAACCTTAACGCGTGGGGTTTATCAACCGTGACTTTTGCGTAGGTAACAGCTTGGTGCTGATGGCATTGAGATAAAATGTCGGCAACCAGTTTTTCAAGTAATAAAAAGTGACCTTCTTCTACCAGTGAGATGACGGCTTTAGTTACGGTTTTGTAATTGAGCGCATGGGCGACGTTATCGTGGTCTAAGCAGGCGGTATCTGCTGGGTAGTGGATTTCAATATTGATCACCACATCCTGTTTCTTCTCGCGCTCTTCTGGGTTGAACCCAATAAATGTGCGCAGCCGTAAATTTGTTACTTTGATAATGGCATTTGACATTGCGTGCTTATCCTTTCACTAACTGCAAAAACTCATTACGGGTTTTAGGGTCGCTTCTAAAGTTACCTAACATGACGGAAGTGCGCATGCTCGAGTTCTGTTTCTCAACACCGCGCATCATCATACACATGTGTTTTGCTTCCACAATCACACCCACGCCCTTAGCTCCCGTTACTTCCTCAACCGCTTTAGCGATTTGATGTGTAAGTTGCTCTTGGATCTGAAAACGGCGTGCAAACATATCAACAATACGTGCAAATTTCGATAAGCCAAGGACTTTGCCATCTGGAATATAGGCAATATGGCAACGGCCAACGAAGGGCAGCAGATGATGTTCGCACATAGAGTACAGTTCGATGTCTTGAACCAGTACCATATCATCGGCATCCGATGAGAATACAGCGTTGTTGGTAATTTCATCTAATGTTTGACGGTAACCTTGTGTAAGATACTCCATCGCTTTTGCGGCACGTTTTGGCGTGTCCAGTAGGCCTTCACGGTCGGCGTCTTCGCCAACAGCCTCGATAATTGATTTATAACTTTGTTGTAATTCGTCTTGCATAGTGTGTTACCTCAAATGGCGGCCACCATCGATTTGTATTGTGCGTCCTGTCATATAGTTACTGTTGAGTATCATTTCGACGCTGTTTATGACTTCTTTGCTACCAGGTTCAATTCCCATAATAGACTTTTTCAACGTTTTTGCTTTGTATTCCTCACTATCATCTTGATTAAAAATAATCAGTGATGGTGCGATACTGTTCACCTTGATCTTAGGTGCAAATTTGGCTGCAAATGATCGTGTAAGGTTATCCAATGCGGCTTTACTCGCAGCGTAAGCAATGTGCTTTGGACTACCTTTTTCTACTACATAATCAGTAATGTGGATCACATCAGTGATGGATCCACCCGCCAGTAGCAGGTTGCTCAAAGCATGATTGAGCAAGTAGGGAACTTTAGCGTGAATTCGCATCATGTTGTCAAACAGTGCCGAATAATCGGAGTTGTGCGCTTCACAATCCCAACTAGAGGCGTTGTGAATGATCCCGCGAAGTGTTGCAGTGTGAGCGCTAATTTCTGTGCTCAGTTTAGCAATCGCATCTGGCTCATCAAAGTCGGCATGAATGCAGATCACCCCTTGTGACTCTAAGTCATCGATCACGTCGTGTCTGGTTCGATAAGTCAGGATGATAGGTTGCTGACTCGCTATAAAGTGGTTAACCATAGCAAGTCCAATACGCTGTGCGCCACCGGTAATTAAGATAGGTGCAGCTGCTGGGCTCATAAATCAGTTACCTTGAGGAGTTAAAAATAATAGCTAACAGGGTGCACTGGTCGCGGGCACCCTGAAAAATGGGATTATAGTTCGTCGTAAACTGTCGGAATAGGCTGACGCTTATGTTGTGTACGTTGATAAATGGCGATCAACTTTTCACTTACCGCGTCACTAACAGGCTTGCCTTCAAGGAAGTCGTCGATATTATCATAGCTAAGGCCAAGCGCTTCCTCGTCGGTTAGACCTGGGCGATCACACTCTAAGTCAGCGGTTGGTGCCTTGCTTACTAATTCTGCAGGCGCACCTAAAAATGCAGCTAGTGCACGAACTTGACGCTTTGATAGGCCAAATAAAGGCGCCAAGTCACAGGCGCCATCACCAAACTTGGTATAGAAACCCGTGATGTTTTCAGCGCTGTGATCCGTACCTACAACTAAGCCTCGTGTCAGTCCTGCAATTTCATATTGAGCAACCATACGTTGGCGAGCTTTGACGTTACCTTTAATAAAGTCAACGCTGGCTTGAGAAGGTAAAGCCAGATCGCTACCGGCCATCGCAGCCAAAGCTTGTTCATGCATCGCGTCTGTGCCTGGTTTGATGTTAACAGTCAGGCGTTTACTTGGCTGGATAAAGTCAAGTGCGAGTTGGGCTTCATCCTCATCTGCCTGCACACCATAGGGTAAGCGCATGGCTATAAATTGATATGCTCCAGTACCATGCTCTGCGTTTAGCGCATCAACGGCAAGTTGACACAAGCGTCCACACGTTGAAGAGTCAACCCCACCGCTGATCCCAAGCACAAGTGTGAAGCAGCCAGAGGCTTGTAATCTCGCTTTTAAAAAAGAGATACGTCGGTTAACTTCAAATTCTGGGTCAATAATTGGCTGGACTTTCATTTCCGCCATGATTGCTTCGCGCATACAGGTTCCTCAATACGATTGTGGGGCAATAAACTTCTATTATGTTGTTGTAGGCGCGTTTTTTAAAGCCCTAAATGCTGTTTGATTTCGGCAAGCTCTTGCTTGAGTTTATTAATCTCAACCATTAACTCTTCAATATCGTTATTACTAGCAGCACTGACAGTTTGTTCCGTTGATGCTATCGCCTGAATATCCTGATCACCGAACAGGTGTTGATAGCGGCTTTCTCTTTTACCTGGCTCGCGAGTAAGTTTAATCACATATTCAAGCTCTTGCATGGCATTGAGCGTGGATTCAACTTCCTGTACTGATGCAAATTCGGCGAGACGATTGCTGCGAGTACGCAGTTCTCCTGGAGTTTGAGGGCCACGTAATAGCAATAAGCAGAGGATGGCTTTTTGTTGCGCATTCACTTTAAGGTGACCAAAGTCACTATTACAAAAGCGCTGACTATATTTATCTACGCGGCCAGATAAGGCTTCATCGCAAGTAATTAAACGCTTTTCTTGTAAGCGATTAAGTGTATCCAGTACTTGGTGCTGAGAAAGCGCCATTACAGGGTCGCGGTTTGACTTTTGATTACATGCGTTGGTCAGGCCATTCAGTGACATAGGATACTGTTCTGGCGTAGTCACTTGTTTTTCTATTAGGCTACCCAGTATACGTTGTTCATGAGCATCTAGTTGCATCGCTTTCCTTATTTATTGTGATTTTACAGTTAATATAACGCCAATAAATCGACTAGCAAAGCGCGCTCGATCACTTTATTGTGCACTAGGTGATCGCAATTGTGTTTCTTTGGGGGGAAGTAGTTCGAGCAATTTGGTTTTGAGCGCATCAAAATCAATCGGTTTGGTGAGGTAATCGTCCATACCAGCATTGATGCATTTTTCCCTATCACCTTGCATCGCATTCGCTGTTAACGCAACGATGGTACAGTGTTGGTGGACTTTGCCTGCCACGCCTTGGCGAATTTGTTGTGCAGCTTGATATCCATCCATTACCGGCATCTGACAGTCCATAAAAATCAAGTCGTAAGGCACAGCGATGGACTGTAGATGTGTAAGTGCTAACTCTCCATTTTCGGTACAAACCACGGTAGCGCCCAATCGCTCGAGCATAGTTACCGCAACGGTTTGGTTTATTTTGTTATCTTCCACCAAGAGTATCGAACAGTTCAAATCAATATTTTCGTCACTGCCGATGCCAGATGCGTTATGTTTTGGCGTAGAAGGGTCTTTATACTCAGCGTTAAATACACGCAATGCGGCGTGAGGAGTAATGGGGTAATACACACAATCACAGTAAGAGAACTGTGCCACAGGCTCATCGCTTTGCTCTCCCATGGCAATGACGTGAACGATTTGCTGTTCTAATAACAACGATTGTAATGCATTTTGCTCGGTCTCTGAGGCGGCATTGAGTAGTGCGGCATCCAAAATAACGGCGAGGTGATTAGATGGCTGTCGCAGCTGCGTCATTAGCATATCTAGTCTATTGGTGTGAAGACAGGCTATATGCCAAGGCTTCAATAATTTGCTGTAGTCTTCTATCACTTCAGTCAAAATATATAAGGTTGCATCGTCAGATTTTTCATGGGGAATAATGGGAGTTGCGGCACTCAATAGCACATTGCAAGAAAAGGTACTGCCCACGCCTTCTTTGCTAAACGCTTGCAAATCTCCTCCTAAAAGCTGACTAAGTTGCTTTGCAATAGTAAGACCAAGACCTGTACCACCATATTGACGTGTGGTCGATAAATCAGCTTGGGTAAATGAGTCAAATACCTTCTTTAGCTTTTCTTTCGAAATACCAATACCGGTATCTTCAACGCTACACCAGAGTTTAGTTTGCTCGCCGGTTTGTTCCGTATGGCAGCTTAAAGTAACCGAACCATCATGGGTGAATTTAATGGCATTACTCAGTAGATTATTGAGGATCTGCTTGAGTCGATTAGGATCTGTTTGCGCGGTGTGGACTTTCATGCCCGACAAGTCAATATGCAGGCGGTTATTGTTAGCCTGTGCTGATTGAGTAAACCCAGATAGCATATTGCTGAGCATTTCAATTAAGTCGAACTCAACAAACTCAATCGTGAGTTTACCGGCTTCTATTTTAGAAAAATCGAGAATGTCATTAATTATCGTGAGCAATGACTTAGCTGAGTTATGTGCCAAAGACAATTGATGATGCTGTGTTGGTGTCAGTTGTGAATGCATGACAAGTTCTACCATTCCCATCACCCCGTTTAGTGGTGTGCGGATCTCGTGGCTCATACTTGCTAAAAATTCGGCCTTCATTTTGGCAGACTGCTCCGCTAAGTCTTTATCAATGATGGCTTGGTTTTTTGCCCTTTGGTGGGCTCGGTTAATAAATAAGCTACCGAGCATGGCAGCAATTGACTTCATCAAACGAATATCGCTTTGTCCCCAGTCAGGGTTTTCAATTTCATATTCTGCACAGAGTACGCCTAAGGAATTATTTTTGTGACTTATTGGGCAACAGAGCATTGCTTTGATCTCGAATGGCTCAAGGTAAGTCGTGGCTAGCGAGAGTGTGGCCGGGTGTGTTTCTGCTTGTTCAGCAGCGATTAACTGACCATTTTCGATTTCACTGAAAAACGCTTGAGCAATCAATTTTCGCCATGGCGGGAAATGGGCTAAATTATCTACGGTAGAATTTGAGAAGCAAACAGGAAAAAGCAGGCTTTTGTCGTCATTAAACTGCCAAATACTAATTTTGTTGGCATCTACTCCTTTTTTGCAGGTTTCAGCACACAGAGATAACGCTTTATTGAGGTGGTTATTTAAAACGGCCTCGTGTGAACTTAGATAAGCCAGCAATTCGTTATTTTTGGCAAACTTGTCATGCTCCATTTCCATGATTTTGCGCTTGTGTATGTTTTGAATTGAGCCAAAAATATGGGTGGTGCGTTTACCGTTTCGAATTGATTTTGCTTTTACTAAAACCCACAATTCCTCTGCGTTGGCGTTGGCGTTGGCGTTGGCGTTGGCGTTGGCTGTGTGGATAATAAATTCTTCTTCAAATTCAGCCCCCGTTTTAATCAGCAGGTTAATACAATCTTGCAAACGCTTTCTGTGTAACCCTGGTTTAAAGAACTCGGTGGTATTCATCCAGGTAGGTTGAAATTGTGCGGGTACATCGAAAATACTCCGCGTCACGTCTGACCAAATAATGTCGCGTGTATTTACGTCGATTTCCCATGCGCCGACTTCTGCTAGAATCCCCATATTCGTTAGAGACAAGGCATTACGTTGGAGCTGCGATAACAAACGAGTAATAAAAATAAATGCAGCGATAAAAATAACAATAAGCGCGATAATGGCAAGGCGAAATGGCCAAATGGCTGTTGCCTCAGGCTGCCACCCAATTCTGGGGACGGCGTATAACTCCCATTGCCCTGAGGGGACATTAACGCTGAAGGCGATAGGTGCTAATGCATGAATATTTTCATTACCGTAAAAGTACTCACCTTCGCGGCCTTTACCATCGATACCTTGTATGGCGATGAGGTATTGGCTCTCTAAAGTTTGTAAATTTGCCTGTTGATAGAGGCTATCCATATCCAAGACCACGGACAATAAGCCCCAAAACTGTGCTTTTTCCTTAAATACGGGGACTCTGGCGATTAATCCTGTGCCGCCTTGTAATAACTCTAAAGGGCCTGCCATTACAATCTCGCGACTCTCTTTGGCGAGCAAGGCGCCATACTTTTGCGTAGGGTGGCTTTGATAATCCAAACCAATGGCCTGTTCATTACCCGCTAGTGGGTAAATGTAATCGAGCCGCATATTTGGTGCTGCCCCGACATTTCTGAGAATTTGACTACTGTCGAACAGGGGTTTGGCGAGTTGCTCAAAACGCTGCTGGGAGAGTGCGCTTTGGTCGGCAAGAGCAATACCAAGCCCTCTTACGAGTTGAACATTTTTTGCTAATATTCCTTCAATTTTTGTGCGATAGACATTCACCTCTTCGGTCGAGCGGCTTTTTTCTATTGCAACCAAGCGACGATAATTCACTTGATCGACATACCACGCCACAGCAATGATCACGACTAGCAGTAGCCAGAAGCTGTATTTCACAAAGCGAAACTTAAGCGGTGATGTCGATAGTTCAGATATCATGGTGCTTATGTATTGAAGACGATGACTTAACTATAGTTCAGTCCACGCAAAGCGAAATCTAATTAAACAAATAAAAATGCTTTAACTTGATTGTCTTATAACTGTGACACAGTCGAGAAAGTTGGTTTATTGTGCGATGACATGCTATATCTTCTAGGCATAAATTTGCGCTGCCCATATTGTTAAGGATGCTTATGCTTACTTGGATTAAACGAATTGCTGTCTCATTGCTGTTATTGGTACTTTTAGGTACTGCTAGTATTTATGGTCTGCTTGCTTTGAGTCTACCGGCGTTAGACGGTAAAGGCAGCACAGCAAGTATAGAACATCCAGTTACGGTAGCACGAGATTCATTGGGGCAGGCCGTGGTGTCTGCGAGCTCAAGAGCCGATGCCGCATACGGGCTCGGTTTTGCTCATGGTCAAGACCGTTTTTTCCAGATGGACCTGTTACGCCGCAATGCTGCAGGTGAACTTAGCGAACTATTTGGCGCTGCAGCAATTGAACTAGATGAGCGTATGCGCTTCCATCAATTTAGAAAGCGAGCAAAGCATATTGTGATGTCCATGCCCAGTGCGCACCGAAAAATGCTTGAACGTTATACTCAAGGTGTAAATGATGGCCGCATGCAATCTGGCTTTACAAGCTTTGAATATCTACTACTCGGTGCAACAGCGCAGGCTTGGCAGCCTGAAGATAGTCTACTAACCATTTTTAGTATGTATCTAGACCTACAAGCGGCCACCTATGAGCGAGACGAAGCGCTGATCGCGCTAGAACAGAGATATGGTCAAGAGATGCTGGATTTTTTATTACAGCCAAGCCAGTACCAAGCCGCCTTAGATAACAGTGTGATTCCAACTGAGCCAGTGACTATTCCATCATTACCACAATCCGTTGCTGCGGCGGTTCAACCTAAGCCGATTGCTGACTCGCCACTTTATGGTAGTAATAATTGGGCGGTAACTGGCGCATTGACTGAAACAGGTGCCGCAATGCTTTCTGATGATATGCACCTTGGATTGAATGTGCCATCAATTTGGTATCGCGCACAGCTTAACTATCAACATCAGGGTGAAGATATTCAGGTAACTGGGGTAACGTTACCGGGAGCGCCTGCAATTGTGGTTGGGAGCAATAACAAGATAGCGTGGGGCTTTACCAATGGCTACCTTGATACTGCGGATTGGGTGGAACTCACGGCTGACACTGAAACGCAGTTTATTGCCGAAACAATTAACTTACCTGACGGTAAGGTACATACCTATCAATTAGAAATGAGTCCATTTGGTCCTGTGAAGCAAATTGGCGAACGCAAGTTTGCACTCAGCTGGGTGGCGCATCAATCTTATGCGGTAAACCTTGAACTGGTTCAACTAGAGCTATTAACACGCGTAGACGAAGCAACGGCGCATGCCAGTCAAGTTGGGATCCCCGTTCAAAACCTGATGGTTGTAGATAGTCATGGCGGGGCAGCATGGACGCCAATGGGAGCGATACCTGCTCGTCAGCATGCGTATGATACGGCTGTCAGTGCGAATGAATATGAACCAACATGGCAAGAAAATGAAGTGGAGCGACCGCAAGTTCAAAACCCAGCCAATGGTAAACTGTGGACTGCAAACTCCCGCGTTGTATCGGTCACTGATAACCAACGTTTTGGTGATGGTGGCTATGCACTTGGTGCTCGAGCAGTCCAGATCCGTGATGGGTTGTTGGCTAAGGAGCATTTTACCGAGGCTGATTTTTATCAACTACAACTAGACAACCAAGCTAGATTCTTAACACCATGGCATAACGCTTTGGTAGCCTTATTGCGCGGCCAGAATACGTCAAACTATGAACAGGACTTAGCACTACTGAGTGACTGGCAAGCTTGCGCCTGTGAAGACTCTGTAGGGTATACCTTAGTAAAAGCATATCGTAATGCCGTTATCGATACTCTCTATGCTCCGATAGAAGCCGCGCTGCAACAAAATAAGTTATCACTGCAGCCACTTAAGCGTTACCTAGAGCCTGGACTTTGGCAGTTGCTTGAGGCACAACCTGATAGTTGGCTTGGCTCGCACCAATCATGGTCAGACCTTCAGCTCTCAGCCTACCAATTGGCTAAGCAACAGCTCAGTGAGCGTTTTGGTACTAACATGGCGGCATGGCGCTGGGGGGAGGTAAATGCATTGAAAGTTCAGCACCCGTTTTCAAAGCAAATCCCTATGCTGAGTGGATTATTAGACATGCCAACGGTACAAGGGTTTGGTGACTCTTTTATGCCTGCGGTGCAGGGCAAAGCATTCGGGGCTTCTCAGCGATTTATTGCACAGCCAGGACATTTACAAGATGCGATCCTTACGATGGCTGGTGGCCAGAGTGGACATCCACTATCACCGTTCTATCGCTCAGGATTTAAGGCTTATGCTGAAGGCAAAAACACCCCACTGTTGCCACAAGCGCTGACGCATACCATTGAGATTAAACCAGAGTAACCGAGCAAAGGGGAAACCGAGCTATTGCACGGTGGAGTCATACCTAGCTCATGCAGGTTAAAGACGTTAGGGGGCTGATGAACTCTCCTTAAGCCTAGAAATTGTTGGCGCGACTGAAATGCGGTTGCGCCCATTATGTTTGCTGTCGTAAAGGGCTGCGTCAGCATGTGAAATGGTGGTTTCAAAACTGTCTTGATGATCCCAACTGGCAATACCAAAACTCATTGTTACGGTGAGTTGACTGTTTTGAAAGTGTATATTTTCAATGGTAAGACGAAGTTGCTCTATCCGGTGTATTGCTTCTTTAGTTGAACATGGTGCGAGTACTATCAAAAATTCTTCGCCTCCCCAGCGCACAGCAATATCTGCAGGACGAATATGTGATTTAATGGTATCTGCGACGTTTTTTAAAATTTTATCTCCTTTGTCGTGTCCATAGGTGTCATTGATCTGTTTAAAGTGATCGATATCAGCCATGACCAAACACAAAGGTGAATGCGTTGAGACGCAGCTTTCTTTTGCGTGACTAATAAGCTCCCGAGCATAATGGCGATTAAACATCTGTGTTAATGGATCATGTGCGGCAAGCTCTGCGAGTTTGTCTCGCTGTTGAACGGTCATTTTGCGAATGTGACTAATGGTGTAGATCATCGGTATGCCACAGATAAGCACATTAGCAAAGTGCACAAACGGTACTAAATCTGGATAACCGTATTGGTATGGTATATCACCAAAAAGTAGCTTTAGGGTTGCAAATAAGGTGATAAGCAAAACGGAATAAATCACGGCGTTGCGCAACTTGAGTTGATAGTCTAACAGCATTAAACAAGACACGGTCCATAAATAGTATTGGAACCCTAAAGCCATGCCTAAATATGCACAGACCAGTGTAGCGTGGATTGCAACCTCAAGGCAAAACACACGCAGGGCAACAGACGGTTTGTCAGTATCTATAAACTTAATGCCAACGTACCACATGGCTACGCTACCAATGTTGACTATTGCCAATGCGGTCACTTCTAAGTGCCAAAAAACCCCAATTAAGCCAACATGTAGCCACATACAATAGACAGCTACTCGCCGTAATAATGCGAACTTCATTGCTTCTACTTGGTCTGGCTTGCTGTAGGGGTGATATTTAGTCAAATGTAAGCTCTTGAGATATTCACAATAAAACAAGTATAGAAGCTCAATTTTGATTTGCTGCCTATTTACCGAGGTTTGGATAAGGAATAGGTTAACGCGTGTTTTTAAAGTCTACCTCCGCTAAACTCAAGTTATTCGCTCAGTATTCAGCAAGGTGAACTGTGTTAGAGTGATAAGTTGATAACATAAGCTTTGGAGTTGACATGTCTATAGAAAAAGCGCGGATCACGCTATGTAACCTAGAAAAGTCCGACTACGACCAAGTGAAATTATTAATGGATGAAGCCTATCCAGACCTCGGGGGGGCATGGCCAAGTCATACGATATTTAGACTGATTGATCAGTTTCCTGAAGGGCAAATTGGAGTAAAAGATGGCGATCGTATCGTCGGTATTGCGCTGAGTGTGCAAGTTGACTACCAGACATTTTCCAATCCACATACCTATGAAGATATTGTTGATGCCCATAACCGTATCTTTAGTGATAGTAATGCCGATGCGTTGTATGGCCTTGATGTGGTCATCGCGAAAAGCCACCGTGGTTTACGGTTAGGTCGACGCTTATACGACGCACGAAAAGAGCTATGTCGTCAGTATAACTTACGGGCAATCCTCGCGGGCGGTAGAATTCCACTATACAAACAGTATCACGGCAGCATGTCGCCAATGGAATATATCAACAAGGTTGACCATAAAGAGTTACATGACCCTATTTTGAGCTTCCAGTTAGCCAATGACTTCCAAGTAAAGCGTCTGTTAAAGCAGTACTTACCTGAAGACCAAGATTCTGAAGGATATGCGACATTGTTGGAATGGAATAACATTCTATTCGAACCTACAGATACGGTGATCGAAAGTAAGAAAACGATAGTGCGAGTAGGGGCGGTGCAATGGCAAATGCGTCGCGTTGGATCCGTTGAAGAATTAATGAAGCAGGTCGAATACTTTGTTGATACGGTATCAGACTATCAAAGTGACTTTATCCTTTTTCCTGAGTTTTTCAATGCGCCCTTGATGGGACTCGATAACTACAAAAACCAAACCGAAGCAATTCGTGCATTAGCAACGTATACCGAGCAATTCCGCGAAGCAATGTCACAAATGGCAATCGAATATAACGCCAATATTATTACCGGTTCGATGCCATTACTTGAAGGTGACAAGCTCTATAACGTGAGCTATCTCTGCCATCGTTCGGGCAAAGTTGACGAGCAGCGTAAGATCCATATAACCCCTCACGAAGACTATGACTGGGTGATTAAAGGTGGTGATAAAATCGAAGTATTTGACACCGATGCGGGTCGAGTCGGTATTCAAGTGTGCTACGACGTGGAATTTCCAGAGCTATCGCGGATCATGGCAGAAAAGGGGCTAGATATTCTCTTCGTACCGTTTTGGACTGACACCAAAAACAGCTACTTACGTGTGCGTCACTGTGCACAGGCCCGAGCCGTGGAAAACGAGTGTTATGTGGTGATAGCCGGAAGCGTTGGTAACTTACCACAAGTAGAAAGCTTAGATGTGCAATATGCGCAATCGGCAGTACTCACGCCATCTGACTTTGCGTTTCCTCATGATGCGGCGCTCAACGAAGCAACACCCAATACAGAAATGCTACTGTTCAGTGATTTAGACTTAGATAAGCTCAAAATATTGCACAGTGAAGGCACAGTGCGTAACTTACGCGACCGAAGAAAAGATCTGTATTCTGTGGAGTTGAAAGAAAAGTAACAATGGCATGGATTTACTTAATTATGGCTGGTCTTTTTGAGATAGGCTGGCCTGTTGGTCTGAAAATGGCACAGCAAGCTGATACAAGATGGTTAGGTATCCTAATCGCAGTGGGCTTTATGGCACTGAGTGGATGGATGCTCTGGTTGGCGCAAAAGCAGATCCCGTTGGGGACATCTTATGCCGTTTGGACTGGCATTGGGGCTGCGGGGACATTTTTAGTTGGTATTTTCTTCTATGGTGATCCAAGCAGTTTTATGCGCTACTTGGGTGTACTATTGATCATCAGTGGCGTTATTGTACTTAAGTTAGCATAACCAAAATAGCCGCGACTGCGATGAGTAAGAGTCCCATTGAGTCGCGCTTCTTGACCGGTGCTTTGAGCCAAAAAAATGAGATAAGTAAGGTAAAAAATACCTCTATTTGCCCTAGCGTTTTTACATAGGCAACATGTTCTAAGCTCATTGCACTAAACCACCCAATCGAACCAACACAGCTGCTGATGCTAATTGCTAATGTGAGCTTGCGGCGCTGCCATAATATTTTCCAAGACTGTGGTTCTCGTGCTGTTAAATAAAGGCTTAATATAAGGGTTTGAGAAAGGAGTACGAGTAATAATACCCAGGCTGCACTATGAGGGAAAGGTAAGCCTGACGCGATACTTGCTTCACGCACCCATAGTGAGGTCAGTGCAAAGCTGGTGCCGCAAGCAAGCCCTAAAAGGGCGGTTTTACCATTGCAAGCGCGCAAGCTAAATCCACTTAATAGCAATACAGCAACGGCGCCGATAAACACCCCGAACCAGCCAAGAAACGTTAAGCTCGAGCCAAAAAATAGCACGCCTAATATGGCCGCGACTAATGCCTCACTTTTGGCAAGGCCGGCTCCAATTGCATAGTTGTTTTGTTTAAATAATACGACCATCAGCCCAGTTGCGATAATCTGCATCACACTGGCGCCAAGGACATAGCTCAAAAACGCGCCATTTGGGGTAATCTCAGCGGCGGGCTGAAACTGATATAGACACCATAGATACAAGCCTGCCAGTGGGCTGGCTAAAATAAACCGTGCGAGTGTGACACTAGCGGTAGTGGCATCGTTACTTAGTTTACTTTGCCAGGCGTTACGCCACGCCTGAGCAAACGCTGCCAACAGGGTAAACAAGATCCACATTTGATACGACTCAAATTAGTATGGTTGTCGCTCAGCATACCGGATAAGCGCTTGCTGGCGTAAATTAATTGTGTTGATAGTGAAAATAAATCAACGTAGTTTCAATAAACTGCATGTACTTCTTCTACTCATGCTGACTATTTTACTGGTGCGACAATTTGCCACATTTTAAAATCTCAAACTTACGCTATGATAAAGGCTGATGCTACGAAATTGGGCCATAGGTAGAGGTTTGCAAACCGACTTATGGCTTTTCTTTTGGTCGCTATTCTGCTCTACTGAGAATAGAGAATTTAAAAGGGTCAAGGAGTGTCTTGTGGGTATTCTTATCATTTGCGCCATTCTAGCTATTTTACTGCCTTATTTTGCCAAAATTCCTGTGGCTGTAGCCATGAATCGAGAAGGCGGGTATGACAATAAACACCCGCGAGAACAGCAAAAGAAGCTGACTGGGCTTGGAGCTCGAGCCTTAGCTGCACATCAAAATTGTTTTGAGTCATTAGCTGTATTTGCCGTGGCTTTAGCGGTGGCTTTTGGTACACAAACTTACACTCCACTTATTGAATGGTTAGCCATTGGGCACATTGTGGCACGCGCGTTATATTGTGTTTTGTATTGGGCTAATATTGATGTTTTGCGTTCTATTGTTTGGGCGTTAGGGTTGGGCTGCGCGATTGCAATTATTGTGGTGTGTGGCCTGTAGCGTTGGGCGTTAGTTGCAGTAAGCTTGGAGGAATTTCTTTGATTTCTGCGCGCTCGACTTGTAACTCCGTTAAGGTTAGGTTGGCTATGCGCACACGATATAAATCAATAACGCGATACCCACAGTAGTGTGCCATTCTTCTGATCTGGCGATTAAGACCTTGGCGCAAAATGATCCTAAAGCGGTCACGCGCTATCTGCTCTACGCGGCAAGGTAGAGTTATTTGTCCTTTTACCGGCACCCCTTGAGCCATGGTTTGACAAAAGCCAGCATCCAATGGTTTATCAACCTGTACTTCGTATTCTTTTTCTTGATGGTGGTCTGGGTGTATAAGTTGCTGACAGAGTGCGCCATCATTGGTGAGCAATAATAACCCTCGACTGTCTTTATCTAATCGGCCAATTGGATAAACTCGGCATGATTGTGGGAGCACATGATAGATGCTTGTGGGGTCATTAGGGTTTACTTTGCAGTCTATTCCTACAGGTTTGTGATACACAAAGAGTCTTCTAGCCTGTGGAGCAGCCACAGGTTGGCTATCCACGATAATATCATCGGTGAGATCTACATGATCAATATGATTCGCTGGTCGGCCGTTGACCGATACGCGACCTGCATCAATTAAGCGAGAGGCTTGTCGTCTGGAACAGATACCACAGTGACTGAGATACTTGGCCAAGCGCATGGGATAGGACATAGATGACAATGATCATTTATTAACAACAGTGCGTATTGTAGAGCAACTGAGCGTTTGGATCTATGTACTGGGAGTACCGATGGCAATTCCGTTTTCTAAGCTAAAGCAACATCAACCACTGCAAAAGGTGATTGTACACTCGATAGACTTGGCGCTTTACCAAGTCAGTGTATTGATCAATAACGTAGAATCCTATGTTACAGAGGAAAATGGTGAGTTTATAAAAGCGCATAACCCATTACAAATTCAAAAGCGTATGGTGGATATTGCATATATGGAAATGGTGATTAGGCACCAAAGTGCCTATGACGAAATGATTGGGCACCCAGTGTCTGGTAATCACAATACGCTAGAGGTGCCCTTTGGTCGTAATGACTTGTTCTGAATTTAATTTATGTGTTTGCCAAGTACCTCACGAATAGCCGTAGCAAAGTCGCGCTGGTGGCTAATGTTTAGCTGACGTAGCTTAGTATCTTGCAGTGCGCAGTCTTTGGGTCTGATGGCGTCTGTACTTGGCTGACTTAGCGGGATAATCTTCTCAGTTGGCAGTTGTAGTACGTCAGCCATCACTAGGGCCATCTCATATTTGGTCAACGCTTGATCACCACTGATATGGATAACTCCAGTGGTATCTGGGTGCTGCAACAGGTCATTGAGTGTCAGTGCAATATCGTTGACATGAGTTGGATAACGCACCGCCCAGTGGTCTTGGCATGAGGCTGGATCAGCTAAAAGCTGCTTAGCAATCACAGTGACTGCTGACTCTGCTAGTGTTAACACTTCACCATATAAAACAGGTACTCTGACGATGGTATGGGCGCTGCTGTTGGCAGCAATAGCACGCTCAGCTGCTTGTTTGGTTTTGCCATAAAAATTCACTGGGTTAGTGACGGCGTTTTCTGCATAAGGGGCTGAAGTACCGTCAAAGACATAATCCGTGCTAATAAAAATAAAGCGAATATGACGCGCTTTACAAGCGGCGGCTAAAAACTCAGTGGCGGCAACGTTAAGTGCTAATGTTGCCTCTTGGTCATGTTCACACTGCTCAGGCCTACGCTCAGCGGCGGCATGGATCAGTACATCCGGTGTATGTGTATCTAGAAACTCAATCACTTCAGTATGGTTGCCCAAATCCAGTTTATGCAGGGGGGCGACTGCGCGGCTAAAACCACATCCAATGATTTCATGGTCGCGACTTAACTCTTGGCAAAGTGCTCGGCCAAGCAGGCCCGTTGCACCGGTGATCATGACTGTAGACATAGAACTGCATCCTTTTTTGAAAGAGCTTGTACAGTAACAAAATTAGTGAGAAAACGGTATTACAGTGCTAATTGCGGTGCAATAAATTCATCGAGAGATACAGTCAAACGGTAGGATCCAGTCTATGAGCGCGTAGAGGTTTTTAGTTAGAATAAATCGATGATCAAGCACTGCCCTATTGCAAGCAATTTTACGCAGTAGTTAGGATAGCAGCAGCTGGATAACAAGTTGTTATTCCGAGTTCACTCATCACAATGATGAAAGATGCAGGAGTACATACTCCCACATCTTAAGATAGTTAAGCGGTTTGCTCTGTTAGTGGTTTTTCTGGTTGTTTTTCCCAGTGTTTGGTTTTTAAGCCAAGTACACCAACAAAGACACCAATACCAATCGTAAACAGGGCAATTTGCAGGTACAGATTTGGTAAGTCTTCAATATTATTAGGGTCGAAGCTGCCAGCCAACAGGCCTGAGAATATATTACCGATAGAGTAAGTCAGTACAAAGACCCCCATCATTTGTCCAGCAAAACGTTTTGGTGACAGTTTACTGACCGCACTCAATGCGACTGGGCTTAGACACAGCTCGCCCACCGTATGTAAAAAGTAGGTAGTAATTAACCACATAGGTGCAACTTGCAGGCCTTGTGCGGCGTACTGTGAAGCAAAAAACATCACAATAAACCCACTTGCCATGATGATCAGACCAATTGCACATTTTACGCTGTAGGTTGGGGTGATCATACGCTTGGCTAGGTTAATCCAAAGCGCTGCAAAGAAAGGTGATAAGATAATAATGAAAAAGGCGTTGGCAGATTGAAACCAAGCTGTGGGAATACTAAAGCTGCCTATTAAGCGGTCCGTATAATCACGAGCAAAGAGGTTAAGCGAAGAGCCAGCTTGCTCAAAGCCAGACCAAAAGCAGGTAGAGGCAACGCAAACCAAAAAGAGAGCCCACATTCGGCGCTTTTCATTTTCATCTAGGTTTCCAGCAAAGTAGATATAACCATAGTACAAGAAAAACGTAATGGTGAAAGCGAAGGCTACATACTTTGCCAGTACCACAGGGTTTATCACGAGTACGCCAGTAAATGCAGCAATGGTAACTGCTGCGACAGCCGCAATTGCAAGGCCTATAGCACTCCATGCTTTTACGCTCTCTTTTCCTTTCATGGGGTTAGTTGGCTCGTTACCGACAGTGGCAATATGTTTGCCTGTTAAACGATACGTGATAAGACCGACTGCCATACCGACAGCCGCTGCGCCAAAGGCCCAGTGCCAGCCGACATTTTCCATAAAGTAGCCGCAAACCATATAACCAATCACAGAGCCTAAATTGATCCCCATGTAATAAATGGCGTAACCACTGTCACGACGATTATCCTCATCATTATAGAGCTGCCCAACCATGGCACTGATGTTTGGCTTTAATAAGCCCGTACCACTGGCAACAAAGATAAGGCCCACAAAAAAAGAAAACTCGCTAGGAATGGCGAGAATAATGTGGCCACACATGATGATGATCCCGCCGTACCAAACCGCGCGTTGACCACCAAGCAGGCGGTCGGCTATCCATCCGCCAGGTAACCCTAAGAAATACACTGAACCGGTATAAAGACCATAGATTGCGGCTGCAGATGCGACAGTAAAACCAAGGCCTTCTTGTTGTAAGGTTGCCGTCATGAAAAGCACTAACATGGCACGCATGCCATAATAACTCATTCGCTCCCACATCTCGGTGAGAAACAGTGTAAACAGACCTTTTGGATGACCAAAAAAGCCTGTGTCACTTGTTGTGTCCTGTGATGACATATTTCACTTCCATTATTATCGTTTTTTGGAAGTCAATATTAGTACGTTATTCGAGCACCGAATGCAACCGCATGAATAGAAACATTACATCATGTTTTTTAACATCTGTATGTCATCTATTTCCAAATTGGCCAATCCTTTGTACTGATATTGAGCGAAGTCATTACGAAGCCATACGCTTGCGCACCCCGCGCGATGTGCGCCTTGAACATCGGTATCTAAACTATCGCCGACATGGAGTAACTGACTTGGGGTGATATCAAAATGCTGACAAGCAAGATGATATAGCTCAGGGTGAGGCTTTGCACGGCCATCAATACCAGCGCGAAGTACTAAGTCAAAACTGTCTCTTAGGTTAAACTTTTCGACCTCGACATTGCCATTGGTAATAGCAATGATGTGATACTGCTGGCGCAGCTGGGCGAGTAGTTTGATAACAGCGTCGCTAACTGTAATATTACTGCGGGCGTCCGCAAAAGCTTGATAAGCGCGCTGTGCTTCTTGTTTGCTTCTAGCTGTGTTGAAACCCAACGTGCTAAAGCCCCATTCAAGCGCAACTTGGCGCCAGCGCGTGACATCCTCGGCAAGTTTACTATTTTGTTTTAGCACTGCGTTACGACACTCAAGCCAATATGATCCTCCTTTAGCTTGCCATTCGGGGATGGTGCTTAGGTGTGCGTTCATTGCTTCAACCGCAGCAATGATGATTGGTCTGTTGTCGTAAAGGGTATCGTCTAAATCAAAACTGATGGCCTTGATGTTTGCAATGGACTTATTAAATCGCATAGTCACTCGTCTTTTTGCTTTTTCGCTCTGGGGTGAGCGCTATCATACACTTTTGCTAAATGTTGGAAATCTAAATGGGTGTAGACCTGCGTAGCCGATAAACTCGCATGCCCTAACATTTCTTGAACAGCGCGTAGATCGCCGCTGGACTCTAACATGTGACTCGCGAAGGAGTGTCTGAGCTTGTGGGGATGGATGGGGGTACTCACCCCTTGTTTTAACCCCCATTCTTTCATTCTCGCGCGGACATGGCGAGGGCTTATTCGGCGTTTTAATTTACTCACAAAAAGCGCAGGCTCTTCTGGGGAAGCAAATTGCGCTCTGAGCTGGAGCCAATCATCCAATGCCTTGAGCGCTTTTTTGCCTACAGGCACAACGCGCTCTTTTCCACCTTTACCCAGTACGCGTATTTCACCGTCTTTAACATCCAAGAGATTTGCGCCAACGAGCTCGCTTAATCGTAAACCACTAGAGTACATTAATTCCATCATGGCTTTGTCACGCACCGCTAAAGCATCTTCAGGTTGAATTTCTAGTAGCTGTCCCATTTGGTCGACATCAAGGTTCTTTGGTAGCGGTCGTTGAAACTTAGGTCCACGGATCCCTTGGGCTGGGTTTACGAGTGCTTGTTGTGATTGTGATTTTTGCTTGAGAAACCTATATAAACTTCGAATACAGCTGAGTTTTAGGTTAATGGTTCTGGGGCTGTAATCTTGACTGCGAAGCTTCATGCTGTAGCGACGGATCTGTTCACCACTGACCTCTAGCCAAGATGGTGAGTGGTCACAAAAATATTGAGCTGCTTGGATAAGCTGGGTTTTATATTGAGTTAGTGTATGGTCTGAATAATGTTTTTCATGACGAAGATACGCCATAAAGCTATCTACAGGTTGAAGCCAAGGTTCTGACAGCGGCGTTTGAGTCATGCCAGCGCTTCGAGCTTTAAGGATAAGGTTTGGATAAAGGCCGTGATCAACATGTTGTCGTGTTGGGGCGAAAAGTGTTCAGGAGAGCGACTTGCAAACGCTAAAATAAAGCGTCCCTTCTCAGACGCATCGACACGGTATAGCGCCACTGAGCCCACCTCGATATCGTCAAACAGTAGCGCTGCAACTTGTTGGCTCACTCTTCCCAAATAACAATCGCTCTTGGCGAGTTTGGTTGCCATTAACTCTGCATAGCCATCATCAACGGCAATGAGCTTACACGCTTGAACATCTGGGTGTGCTTCAAAACGCTGTGCCAGTGCCTGATTAATCGCGCTGATCTCGGTGCAGCGCATAATTGCCAATTGGCACTCGCTCAGCTGCTTGAAAACCAGTTCATTTGCTTTGGCGTAATGAAGCATTTCTTTCATTTGTTGCTGTAGTGCACTTACCTCATCACGGAGCATGCGCTGTTGGTGCAACGCTAAGTTTGGCAACCCTTGCTGCTGGTGGTGCAATTGCAAATCTAACATCACATAAGGGTGGCGAAGCAGAAAATCAGGATGCTTTTTAAGGTGGTCGATGACTAACTGCTCTGTTGAATTGGCTTCTTTTTTGGTCATATTGCAATTTGCCCATCAAAAACATGCTCAGCGGGACCGGTCATCTTAACTATCTGGCCCTGTCCGCCCCAACGTACTTGTAGACTTCCACCAGGAAGGTCGACTCTGACGGTTTCTTCGAGTTTGCCCTGCATTATCCCCGCGACAACAGCTGCACATGCGCCCGTGCCACAGGCAAGTGTTTCACCAGCACCTCGTTCCCAAACCCGTAATTTTACGTATTCACGGGATATAATCTCCATAAAGCCAATATTGGCTTTTTGTGGGAATCGTTCGTGGTGCTCAAGCAGCGGACCCAGCGTATCGACATCTGCGGTTTCCACGCTATCTACGACTATCACACCATGTGGGTTGCCCATAGATACGGTACTGCAAAATACGGTGTGCTCATCTGCTCTTAAAATATAGGTGTTCTCTTGCTTATTTGCACGAAATGGAATGGCTTGTGGATTAAAGTTCGGTTTGCCCATATTCACAGTCACTTGACCGTCTTTCTCGGTATACAGTGTGATGTTGCCACCTTTGGTCGAGACACTCACTTTGTGCTTGTTGGTGAGGCCTTTCATGCGAACAAAGCGGGCAAAACAACGGGCACCATTACCGCATTGCTCTACCTCATTACCATCAGCATTGAAAATACGGTAGTGGAAATCTAAGTCTGGGGAATAAGGCGCTTCAACCATCAATAGCTGATCAAAGCCAATGCCAAAGTGACGATCTGCTAGTTTTTTTATTTGGTCTCGAGACAAAAACACGTTTTGGGTGACATTATCAATCACCACAAAGTCGTTGCCTAAACCATGCATTTTTGAAAAGTTTATAAACATAGAGTGGTTATCTTTTGGTATAAAACCATGGCCTCACTTTGCTAATACTTTGCCATGGATACCTCAACGAGGGAAGCGACTTAATGTTAAGCCGAGTGTTATCCCTCTCGGACGTATCCATATCGGATTATTGTGGTAATAATTGTTCATATTGCCACAAAGATTCTAGTGGCTCCCGTTGACGAACCAAATGGTGCTGGCCATTATCAACCATGACTTCGGCACAGCGTGGACGTGAGTTGTAATTTGAACTCATGGTAAAGCCATAGGCGCCAGCACTGCGCTGCACGAGTAAATCTCCCGCTTTGATTTTTAGTACTCGGTCTTTTCCTAAAAAGTCGCCAGTTTCACATACAGGGCCAACCACATCATAATTGATGGCTGCAACATCGTCCCGTGGTCTCACAGGGACGATGTTTTGCCAAGCTTGGTAGAGCGACGGACGCAGCATATCGTTCATTCCCGCATCCACAATGGCAAAATGCTTATGCTCCGTGGGCTTAATAAACTCAACCTTAGTCACTAACACGCCGGCATTAGCGGCAATTGCACGGCCTGGTTCAAAGATGAGCTCTAAATTATTAAACGGTGCTAATCTTGCTTTGATTTCAGCGGCATAAGCACTAGGATGTGGTGGCTTTTCACCATCATACGGTACGCCAAGGCCTCCGCCGATATCTAAATGATGCAAACAAATGCCCGCTTTTTCTAATTGTGTGATCAATGCGAGAACTTTATCTAGAGCTGCTAAAAATGGGTTAACTTCAACTAGCTGAGAACCAATATGGAAGTCGATACCAACCACTTTCAACCCCGGCAGGGCATAGGCCAGCTGGTAGGCATCAAAAGCAGCTTTGATATCAATACCGAATTTGTTTTCTTTTAAGCCCGTGGAAATATAGGGGTGTGTTTTGGCGTCGATATCTGGGTTTACACGTAATGAAATCGGCGCAGTCTTATCCAGTCGAGTGGCTACGGCACTAATGCGGTGAAGTTCTGCAATGGACTCCACATTAAAACATTTTATGCCAGTTTCAAGCGCAAAGGCGATCTCGTCTTCGGTTTTTGCGACACCGGAAAATACGACTTTTTGCGGGTCGCCACCGGCTTTGAGCACTCGAGCAAGCTCGCCCTTTGAGACGATATCAAAACCAGAGCCAAGCTGAGCTAATACATTCAGTACTGCGATATTGGAATTCGCTTTTACAGCATAACAAACTAAATGAGGGTGGCCAGCTGCAGCATCCGTAAAAGCGTGATAATGCCGCGTTAAGGTCTTTTTTGAATACACATAGCAAGGTGTACCATATTGCTCAGCTATCGTATTAATGGCAACGTCTTCAGCGAATAGTTCGCCGTTTTGATAATTGAAATAATCCATGTTAACGCTCCTGATGTTCTGCTTCTGGCGCCTTAGGTTGTGCTGGTTTCGGTTGGTTCTGTTTTTTGGCCTGTTGCTCAGGTAAATATAGCGGACCACTTTGACCACAGCCTGATAATCCGATTAAAGTAGTAAAAACAAGTGCCGTTACGCTAAATTTATAAGGTGTCGCTTTCATTAGATAATTCGTGTCAGTGCCTTTATAATCGCAGAGTAACAGAATTGGTAAAAAAAGCAGCTTTTCGCTATTGAAATTTCGTCTTCATCAAATAGCTAAAATAGCGAGCTAAGCTTAGGCATCATGCCGCAGTGCGTCAGTAAGAGGAAATCACAATGACAGAAAGTGAATATCATGAGTTAGCCGATGCGCTAATGTTGACTATTGAAGAGCAAATTGATGATTGTGACGCTGACTTAGACTATGAGTCAGCGTCGGGCATTCTCGAAATTATTTTTCCAGACAAGAGTAAAATTGTGATTAATAAGCAAGCGCCTTTACATCAAGTATGGGTAGCAACTAAGTTTAATGGTCATCATTTTGAGTTACGCGGTGAGCAGTGGATTGATAATCGCTCTGGTGCTGAGTTTTGGCAATTTATGAGCGATGCCGCATCAAAGCAAGCCAATACACCAATAGAGTGGCAGCACGATTAATGTTGGAATTCGTAGATTATCCTGCCAAAGCGCAGCACAAAGCGAGTATTATTTGGCTTCATGGTTTGGGCGATTCAGGTAATGGCTTTTTGCCAATTGCCCCAGAGCTAAACCTACCTGACGAACTGGGGGCACATTTTATCTTCCCTCACGCACCTGAGCAGCCGGTCACCATTAATGGTGGCATGGTGATGCGCTCTTGGTACGATATCAAGTCATTTGATCTGGATAAAAGAGCTGATGAGCAAGGTGTGAGAAACTCTGCATCACAGGTCGAGGTGCTTATTCAGGCTGAATTAGACAAGGGGATCCCAGCCCATCGCATTATCCTTGCTGGGTTTTCTCAAGGGGGGGTGATCGCGCTTCATCTTGCACCGCGTTTAGCTGTAAAACTGGCAGGGGTCATGGCACTATCCACTTATATGTGTGTGCCAGAAAAGCTCGCGACAGAAGCGGTACAAAGTGAGTTGAATATTTTTATGGCTCACGGCAGCGCAGACCCTGTTGTACCAATGTTTGCAGGACAGCAAGCGTTTAATACGTTAAAGCAACATGGTTATGAGGTAAGCTGGCAAGATTACCCAATGGAACATCAGGTATGTCTTGAGGAGATCAAGGCCATTCGCACTTGGTTAATTGAGAGACTGAGCGACTAATCACGCGCGGTAGAATACTAGTGACAGATACAGGAGCAAAGCAATGTCACAAAAAATTGTCATAAAAACGTCGGTGAGTAAGCAACCTTCAGCGCCTACAGCGGTGACCTACCAATGGCACTGGAAACGCATTTTTATGGCAACGGCAGCGTTTGCTGGCATTGCGACCGCGGGGATTTATGGCGTGGTAGATAGCGTCAATGCAGATGAAGATAACACTCAAGTTGCTCTGTATCCCAATACTCAGGCTGAAGAAGCCAACATTACAGAGCAGATTGCGGAGTTTGAACCAGAATCTCGAGCTGCGCAAAGTGAGCAACCAAGCACCGCTGTACTAGAGCCTGAAAATTCTATTGAAGCACCAGCGGTGACACTAGCGTCGGCTTCTCTTGCCACAGCTGCCATTGAAGTGGCGGATGTTGCCGAGCTAGATAGCTCACAACAAACTACTGAAGAAACAGAAACAGAAACAGAAACAGAAACAGAAACAGAAACAGAAACAGAAACAGAAACAGAAACAGAAACCAAGAAGCAGTTCAATGCTGATGCACAGATTGCAAGTGTGGCACTAGGGGCAAAGATTGACACTCAGTTTATTAGCCGAGCAGTGTTGACGCACATGGTTGAAAATCGCGAACCGACAAACGTCCTAAAAGATATTATTTCGACGACACAAATTGATGACAAGCTATATTTTTTCACCGAAGTTCATGCACTAAAAGGGCAAGTCATTTCGCACTTATGGTTTCATCAAGACGAGTTAATGGCTGAGGTTGAATTGCCGATCCATGCTACTCGCTATCGCACTTATTCGAGCAAGAATATTATGCCGAGTCAAACCGGTGATTGGCGAGTAGAAGTGGTGACCGGAACGGGTCAGTTGTTGGCCCAGAAAACCTTTCGTATCGTCGACAACAGGCAACAATAAGAGTAATCACAGGCATCATAAAAGCGGCTGTAGGCCGCCATTGTACCAATATAAAAACCTTACAGTGGCAGATTGGCTGCTGTAGTGAAGCAAAAGGTAAATCATGACAGAACAAGTTTCCGTATTACGTATCGCAACTCGTAAAAGTGCACTGGCGCTATGGCAAGCCGAGTTTGTGAAAGCTGAGCTTGAAAAGCACCATGCGAACTTAAAGGTCGAGCTGGTCCCTATGTCGACCAAAGGCGATAAAATCTTAGACACCCCATTGGCGAAAATAGGTGGCAAAGGATTATTCGTAAAAGAACTTGAGCAGGCTATGTTAGAGGGGCGGGCAGATATTGCTGTGCATTCAATGAAAGACGTACCTGTTGATTTTCCTGAAGGGCTAGAGCTTCATACTATTTGTGAGCGTGAAGATCCAAGAGATGCATTTGTTTCCAATACTTACAAATCGCTAGCAGAATTACCTGAAGGCGCAATTGTTGGAACGTCCAGTCTTCGCCGTCAATGCCAAATTCGCGCAGCAAGACCGGATCTGGTTATTAAGGACCTACGTGGCAATGTAAATACACGTTTAGCCAAGTTAGATGCCGGTGAGTTTGATGCCATTATTTTAGCAGCTGCAGGCCTGATCCGTTTGGAAATGGCTGAGCGAATCGCCAGCTTTATCGAACCTGAAGATTCACTACCAGCTAACGGGCAAGGTGCGGTTGGTATTGAGTGTCGTAGCGATGATGCGCAAACAAAAGCGTTTTTAGCACCACTTGAACATACCGATACACGGATCCGAGTGCTTGCTGAGCGAGCAATGAATCGCCGCTTAGAGGGTGGATGCCAGGTGCCTATTGGCGCTTATGCAGAAGTGTCTGGCGATCAAGTGCACCTAAGAGGGCTTGTAGGCGCGGTTGACGGCAGTGAGATATTACGTGGCGAGTGCACAGGCACTGTCGCTGAAGCCGAGCAGCTTGGCATACAACTGGCTGAGTCATTGCTGGCACAAGGCGCAGATAAAATTCTTGCAGAGGTTTATAAGGACGCTTAAATGAACATTGTGCTAACTCGACCCGTTGGAAAGTCTGAACCATTATCTGAGTTACTGACGCAGCAACAGATTAGTTCGATAATTTGCCCAGTACTACAGTTAAATGAAATTGCGGTCAGCGATACCGCAAAGGCCATGATTAGCGAAGCTGAGTTAGCCATATTTGTTTCACCCGATGCGGTGCGATACTTTCACCAACTGTCGGCACCGCTAGCGAGCCACTGTAACACTTTCGCCGTTGGTGAAGGGACCGCAGAAGCTATCAGACAAACTTTAAATCGCACAGCGAAATATCCCAAGCAAGCTGACTCTGAAGGGCTGCTTGCACTACCTGAGCTAGACGCTGTAGATGGCAAAAGGGTGCTCTTAGTAAAAGGAAAAGGCGGCCGTCCAGTTATTGCACATACCTTAAAAACACGCGGAGCTATTTTAGATAGTTTAGTGGTTTATGAGCGAACAGCGGTTAAAACACAGTCTGATAGCTGGTTAGACCACTGGCGAAGCCAGCAGATTGAGGGTATAGTCATAACGAGTAATAGTGCGGCGGACGCTATTTTTAATACCCAGTCGTCAGCCCACAAAGCGTGGTTGGCCCAGCGCATTTTCTTTGTTGTGAGCCAACGTATTGCTGAGCACTTACAGCAATCTTATCACATTGAACAGTCTCAAATTGTGGTATGTCATGGCCCCGATAACCGAGCCATCGCAGGGAGTATCATCGACTATACCAAACAGCAAGGGCGCAAAATGACTCAGTCTGAATCGCAAACAAAGAATACGACAGCGCAGCAATCGACACCAGCGGCGCAACCTCCCTCGGCAGCACATCAGCATAAGGTCGGGATCAGTAAAGTAGCACTTTTAGCGCTGTTGGTTGCATTAGGCAGCGGTGCTGGTGCGGGTTATGTCTATTTACAACAACAGCAACAGTTGCAACAGACATTGTTGGCCAATCAGGCAGTGAATGCTGAAAACCAGCTACTAAACACCCAATTGAGCAGCACTAAGTCACAGCTCCAGCGGGTCGAAAAAATATTAGATTCGCTGCAAGATAATGTTGCAAGACAATTGGCGGAGCAGCAACAGCAGGTAGAAACACAGCTGATGCAAACGCTTGCGAAGGCACAGCAGCAGGTGAGTGGGGCCGTGGCTTCAGAAGCGCTATATTTACAGCGTTTAGCTGCATTTAAAGTGACGGCAGAACAAGACTACCAAGGTGCTGTGGCGATTTTGCAGCGCTTACTAGAAACGCTAGAGCCGCAACCAAACACGACGGTTGTCAGACAAGCAATTGCAACAGACATTGCAGCACTGCAAGCAATGCCAAAGCCACAAACCGAGTCATTATACTTTGAGATCCACGGTTTATTATCTCAAGTTGATACGCTGACTATTAAAACCAAGCAGATCCCAAAAGCGAGCAAAAATGACGATGCTTCGTTATCACCAGAGGTTGATGATTGGAAAGCCAACCTGAAGCGCTCGTGGCAAGGCTTGGTTAATGATTTTATTACTGTTCGTCATCATGACGAAGTGGTGATAGACCCACTTCTGGATAAAAACGAGCAAATGTTGATCCGAGCGCAACTACGAGCTTATTTAACACAAGCGCAAACCGCACTGGTAGATCAGCAGGCTAGTATTTATTTCAGTGCACTAGATAGCGCGGCAGACACACTGAAGCGCTACTTTGATACGCAACAAGCGCCTGTTATTGCAATGCAGCAGGCTTTAAGCAAGCTGAGCCGTAGTGAAGTACAACGCCAAGATGCGATCGAGCTTGCCACGCCTGCGGCTGTGAAGGGGTGGCTACAATGATGGCAAAAATCGTCACCTTCATATTAATCTTCATTGCATTAGCTGCAAGCCATTTGCTGATCGATGAAAGAGGCTATGTGCTGATCTCCTTTAATCAAACTACGATTGAAGGTTCCATAGTGTCATTTAGTATTTTATTTTTACTGGTGATCACGGCGTTAGTTTTGCTAGGTAAAGTTACACGCTGGTTATGGCATCGAGTGGTAAATACAAAAGGGCACTTTTCAAGAAAGCGCCGCTTGAAAGCACAGCAAGCTTGGAACGAGGGCTTGTGGCTATTCATTAATGGTGAAGTAGAGCAGGCCGCCACGCTACTGAGCAAGGTACCGCAACCAGAAGCGCGTCAGGATTATGTGCGTGCCATCGCTGCAAAAGCTGCGTTAAAGCAGGGGGATGTAGTGAAAGCTAATACTGAACTCGAAGCGATATCACAGGACAACCAAGGTCAATTGGCTAGTCTATGGCTAGAGGCCAATAACAGCGAGCAAGCACTTGCCTTGCTAGACAATAAAATGACAGGTACTAAACCTACTTCAGCCGTACTTAGCGGTTATATTCTGGCTTGCGTGCAGGCTAAACAGGCCGAGCTTGCGGTAGCGCAAATTGCCAAGTGGTATAAAAAGCTCAATTGGAGTGATACACAATGGCAGAGTATATTTGAACGTATTTTTGTCGATGCAGCGGCACAAGCCGATGTGTTATTCAATATGTTGCCAAAAGCAGTAAAAGCACACGCAATTCCTGCGTTAAATAAAGTGAAGTTGCAGCAAGGTCGGATCGAAGAAGTGACTAGTGAGATGAAAAAGTTACTTAAGCAAGGCCAGTATCATCAGTTGGCTGATTATCTGCAATACAGCACACAAAGTAGCAATGAGCTCAAGTTGGCATTACAGCAGCAACTGAAAAAACACCCAGACGATAAAGAACTCCTGTTTGCCTTGGCGTGTTTATGCAATGCAGAAGGTGACTATGAGCTTGCAGCGAAGATTTTTGACTCTTTAAGCGCGCATCCTTGGGAAGCAAGGTGGAGTAAACAAGCTCAACTAGCCTACGAAAAAATGCATACTTATGAGAAAGCGTACTTAATCGCAAAATCGTAACAAAAAAGCCTGTGCAGCAATGCACAGGCTTTTTTGCATTAAAGTTAGCTATACTGAGCTCATACTAATTTGTCTTACTACTTATACCAATTGAATTCAGTCTCCAATCAATTTGAAGGAGTAAATTCAACGCAGTTAGCGCTAATATTGACTGCCAGAAAAGCCCTAGTTATCCGAAGCTTGGGTAAATTAAGCAAATTGGTCTCAGACATATGTCCTTGCTATCTCTGCTTAGGTGCGTATGATCCCAAAAATTTTAACTGCAAATCGAGTCTCTTATGATCAATAACACACTTCCACTATTAGATTTACATCGCCACCTAGATGGTAACGTTCGTGCTACTACGATTTTAGAACTTGGCCAGCAGTTTAATATGGACTTACCAGCTACAGATATCGAAGGTCTACGTCCTCATGTACAAGTGCTAGACAATGCGCCAAATTTGATGGCGTTCCTCGCAAAGTTAGACTGGGGTGTAAAGGTGCTGGGTGATTACGATGCTTGTCGTCGTATTGCTGTCGAAAATGTCGCGGATGCCGTTGCTCAAGGCATTGACTATACTGAACTAAGATTTAGTCCTTACTATATGGCTAAAACCCACAACCTGCACCCACAAGGGGTTGTAGAAGCTGTCGTAGATGGTGTCCAAAGTGCAGTCAAAGGTCAAGATATCAAGGTGAACCTGATCGGTATCATGTCACGCACATTTGGTGCTGAGAAATGCCAATATGAACTAGACGCGTTACTTGCTTTTAAAGAGCAGTTGGTTGCGATTGATCTTGCGGGGGATGAGCTAGGCTTCCCAGGAGAGCTGTTTATTGAACATTATAAGCAGGTTCGCGATGCTTACCTTGGCGTGACGGTACACGCTGGCGAAGCTGAAGGCGCGGTAAGCATTTGGCAGGCTATTCAGGAACTTGGCGCGACCCGTATTGGTCACGGTGTGAAAGCAATCCATGACCCTGTACTGATGGACTATTTACGAGATAATCGTATCGGGATCGAGTCTTGCTTAACCAGTAACATCCAAACAAGCACGGTTGAGAGCTTAACGACGCATCCATTAAAAGCATTTTTAGATCATGGCGTATTGGCAACAATCAATACTGACGATCCCGCTGTGCAAGGCATTGAGTTGAATAACGAGTATAGCCATGCAGCCGCTGCGGCAGGCTTAGAGTTGAGCGACATCCACAAAGCGCAGCGCAATGCTGTTGAGATTGCTTTCTTAAGCGATGCGGACAAAAAAGCATTGCTTGCAAAGAAAGCGTAAGCTGAGAATGCTGTGTGGGATCACCCCGCACAGCTCAGATAACTTTCTTTGAGTGCCGCCACTACTTGACTGCGTGTAACAATACCTATGACTTTGTCGTCGTTAAGCACAGGATAAACCTTAGGGCTATTTTGTTGCATACGTTGTGCAAGGTCGACAACGGTTGTTGCGGCTTCAACGCTCAGTACAGGCGTTGCTAGTAATTCTCCTACTTGTACTTTACCATCACAAAAATAGCTGGAATTAAGCAAAGGCTTGAGCAGTTGTTGTTCTGAAATAAAACCAACAAGATGACGCTGTGCATCGATAACCGGCGCACCAATCAAATGATGCTTTTGTAATAAAGCAATGGCGTCGGTTAGTTCTGTCTCGGCTTTTAATACTGGAAAATCTGGTGACATGATGTCACGAACATAGAGTTTACTCATCATACTTCTCACGATACTGGTTAGTAATATGAGAGTAGAGGGAATTTAATGTTTGGTAAAATGGATTGTTTTGATTGGTACGTTCTGTTTTTTAAATGTGTGACTAATAGCTAGCCACACATAGTTATCCCGAGTTCAGGTTACTTAATAAATGCGAAGGCATCCGCATACATAAAGTCGCGCTCAGCGCCATGATTGATAAAGTCATCACGCACGATACCAATCATGTCAAAACGACCAGCCATATAAATGCTGTAAGGTTCTAAAGAAACGATATCTTTCATTACTGCGTGATGGACAAAGCCACGGTGGCCTTTCCATGTATCAGTCGCATTTTCTACCACAGGAATAAATTGGAAGTGCTTGTTAGATGCCGCCCATGCTTCCATTTCGGCTTTTGCATAGAGTGCCGACTCTTCCTTTACGCCCCAGTAAAATAGTACTGGCTGGTCGTAACCTGTTTCTGCTAAGTGATCCGCCATTGATTTTACGTAAGAAAAACCAGTGCCACCGGCGAGTAATACCAATGGACGATTTTGATCAGTGCGTAGCTGCGATACTCCAAGACCAACCTCTAGCGCTACGGTTTGTTTTGTATCAAACGCATGACGGAGATGATCTAAAGATTGCATGGCATAAGAGTCCGCGCCAGAAGCGCCGATATGCAACTCCAACTGCTCGGTTTTCGAAGGGCTACTAGCAATTGAGAAAGCACGCTTATCTTTTTCTCCAAGCACTAATTGCAGATAGTGGCCGGCTTCGAATTGGACAGCCTCTTCAGGCTTTAAAATAACTTTGTGAACAAATTCTGTGAGAGGTGTAATCGAGACAACCTCTGCTGCTAATACTTGCATGTGTTACCTTTATTAAGCACGTGGCTAAAGTCTGTGCACTCTAGCATAGCTGAGTGCACAATGTTAGATGATATATGTCATTTGATGGTGATCCCAAGGCTATCCCAAATTTCGTCAACGCGTTGTTTCACTTCAGGATCCATGACAATCGGTTCACCCCATTCACGGTCGGTTTCACCTGGCCACTTATTTGTTGCATCCATGCCCATTTTAGAGCCAAGGCCAGACACTGGCGAGGCAAAATCGAGATAGTCTATAGGCGTGTTTTCAATCAAAGTAGTATCTCTAGCCGGGTCCATACGCGTGGTAATCGCCCAAATCACGTCATTCCAATCTCTGGCATTGACATCATCATCGCAAACAATAACAAACTTGGTGTACATAAACTGCCGAAGGAAAGACCACACACCCATCATGACGCGCTTGGCATGGCCTGGGTACTGTTTTTTCATGGTCACTACGGCCATGCGGTATGAGCAACCTTCTGGTGGAAGGTAAAAGTCGACAATTTCTGGAAACTGTTTTTGTAAAATAGGCACAAACACTTCGTTCAGTGCGACTCCCAAAATAGCCGGCTCATCAGGTGGGCGACCTGTATAGGTACTATGATAAATAGGATCTTTACGGTGCGTAATATGCGTTACGGTCATTACTGGGAAATCATCGACTTCATTATAATAGCCAGTGTGATCGCCATACGGGCCTTCAGGGGCAAGCTCGCCGGGTTGAATATAGCCTTCAAGTATAATCTCAGCACTGGCGGGCACCTGTAGCTCGTTTGAAATCGATTTCACCACTTGCGTTTTGCTACCACGTAGCAAACCTGCGAATGCATATTCACTTAAGGTGTCAGGAACTGGGGTTACTGCGCCTAAAATAGTCGCTGGATCAGCACCGAGAGCCACAGAAACAGGGTATGGCTCCCCTGGGTGTTCTTTACACCATTCCTGAAAATCTAACGCGCCACCACGATGTGACAGCCAGCGCATAATGATTTTGTTCTTACCCAATAGTTGCTGACGATAAATCCCTAAGTTTTGGCGCTTTTTATATGGACCTTTGGTGACCGTGAGTCCCCAAGTGATAAGGGGTGCTGCGTCACCTGGCCAACAATGTTGGATAGGTAACTTTGTCAGATCAACATCATCGCCGCTCAACACGACTTCCTGACAGGGGGCCTTCTTCACTTCTTTGGCTGGCATATTCAACACTTGTTTGAATACGGGGAGTTGACCTATCGCTTCTTTGATCCCCTTCGGTGGCTCGGGCTCTTTTAAAAAAGCGAGTAGCTTCCCGACTTCTCTGAGTTCGCTAACGTCGCTCTGCCCCATACCCATTGCAACACGTTTTGGTGTACCAAATAGATTGGCGAGCACGGGAATATCATAACCAACGGGGTTTTCGAATAGGATTGCAGGTCCACCTGCTCGCAGCGTTCTGTCTGCTATTTCAGTCATTTCTAGTTTGGTGGAAATGGGCTGCTTGACGCGAACAAGTTCACCTTGTTTTTCAAGCTGAGCGATAAAATCTCGTAAGTCTTGGTATTTCATTGGCGCACTGTGAATTGAGTTTGTCTTAGTATATCAAGTAGGCATATTTTTCCTAGCTGTACGGGACGGGCGAGCAAATGGTTTAGTAAAACGAATTAATATTATTGCGAATAGAGTCATATTTCAGAACGTATCGCCTTGTCAGTTTGCTTGGTCAGGTGTATAAATTGTTATAAAAAGACGAGTGTGTTGAGTTGTTTTGATATGAAACAAGCAAAAATCGACTTTCGATGTAGCTCACATACCCTTTACGTTATAGTCGCTGCGATTAGATAAAACGATATCCTTAAGGGGCAGAGTTTGAAGTTGATGTCGAAATTGCTCGGTGTGCTGATGTCACTGTTATGCGTAACAGTACAAGCTGCTGAGCTACCTTATTATACCTTTTCTAACCACAGTGCGGTGATGTTGATCATCGACCCTGCAACGGGAGAGATCGTAGATGCCAACAAAGCCGCTGCGGCCTTTTATGGTTATAGCGAAGCTGCGTTAGAAGCTAAGGCAATACAAGATATCAATTTGTTTACAGCGGAGCAGGTTGCCAACGAGCGTCAGGCTGCGCTTAATGAAGGCCGCAATTACTTTATTTTTCAACATCAAGTTGCTGATGGCAGTACCAAGACGGTAAGTGTCCACTCCACTCCTTTCGAAGACAGTAATGGCAGACCTAAATTACTTTCTATTATTCAAGACTTGAGCGAGCAACGTAAGCTACAGCAAGATCTTTGGCATTATCAAGCAAACCTAGAGCAACAGGTTATGCTGCAAACCGAAAAGATCAAGCAAGCCAATATGGTGCAAGTTATCTTGCTAACGGCAGTGATTGGCGTGCTGATTGTATCTATGGCTGTATTGATGGCGGTGCTGGTGAGGCTCAGACACTCTAACCAACGTGCACAAGCTCAAGGAGCCAAGCTGAGTGCTATTTTTGATAGTATTAGTGCGTACCTCGTGTTTACCGATGAAACTCATCACATTGAAGCTGCCAATGATGCTGTGCTAAAAGACTTTGGGGAATTTGAGCAATTAAAATCCCAGTCTATCTATACCCTATTTGATGTACTGGACTCCGAACGTCTGTTGGATGAGGGCACGATAGAATGTAAGCTTGGAGGCCGCTTTGAATATCGTGACGTTCGTGTTTCGTGCGCACCTGTTGTCAGTGAAGCTGGTGCCAAGCTTGGCTTTATTTATGTTATTCAAGATATTACCGATGAGCTTGAAAATGAACGTGAGCAGCGCTTAGCAAGTACGGTGTTTGCTACTACGACCGAAGGGGTGTTGGTCTCAGACAAGCATAACCAAATCCAAATGGTCAATCGTGCCTTCACAGAGATCACAGGATATGGTGTTGATGAAGTCATTGGTAAAACGCCTGCATTATTAAATTCTGGGCGGCATGATGACCGATTCTTCAATCAATTATATGAAGCGCTTGTACACAAGGGGCACTGGGAAGGAGAAATTTGGAATAAGCGCAAGAATGGCGAAGTGTATCCAAGTTGGTTGCAGATATCTTCGGTCTTTAATGAAGCACGCGAAATCGATATGTTTGTTGCGCTTTTCAGTGATATTACGTCAAGAAAACGTAATGAGCAGCTAATGTGGCAGCAAGCCAATTTTGATAGCCTAACTGGGCTTGCCAACCGTCACCATTTCCACGTCAAGTTTGATTTAGCGTTAAAGCGAGCCGCACAGTTAGAAGAGAGCTTTGCGATTTGCTTTATTGATCTTGACCGTTTTAAAGCGGTTAATGACACTTTAGGACATCATATTGGTGACTTATTGTTAAAAGAGGCCGCCAATCGTATCAATGAATGCGTGCGTAGCTCAGACACTGTGGCTCGCCTTGGTGGTGATGAATTTGCATTATTGTTGCAAGATATAAGTTCAATCAATGACCTAGAGCACATCGCCAGCAAGATCTTAAGGGCGCTGGCCAACCCATTCCACTTAGAAGGGCATGAGGCCTATGTCTCGGGGAGTATGGGGATCACGCTTTACCCAGACGATGGTGTTGACCGCAAAATATTGCTACGTAATGCCGACAGCGCAATGTACAAGGCAAAAGAGCATGGCCGTGATTGTTTTCAATTTTATACCTCCGCTATGCACCAGCACGCTAAGGCCAGAAGTGTCTTAGAAAGCGCACTACATAAAGCGCTTTCTAATCGAGAGCTATCGCTGGTATATCAGCCTATTTTCTCACAGCTAGGAAACACAGAGGTGGTGGGGTGTGAAGTCTTGCTGAGATGGAAAAGTGAATTACTAGGCCATGTTTCGCCAGAGCAATTTATTCCTGTTTGTGAGGAGCTAGGACTTATTTTACCTATCGGCGAATGGGTGTTATACCACGCGTGTTCCCAAGCCAAGGCCTGGCAAGACAGCTACGGGCGGCCACTGTTTATGACAGTGAATGTCTCCAGCGTTCAATTTAAGCGCCAAGATATGGTTGCCCTTGTGAAAAAAGTACTCAAAGACACTCAACTTGAGGCAAAATATTTAACCTTGGAAATCACCGAGTCTGTATTAGTTGAGAACTCAGATAAGATACTGATACAGTTAAAAGCCTTGAGAGAGCTAGGTGTCGAATTGGCGATAGATGATTTTGGAACTGGCTATTCGTCGTTGAGTTACCTCAAGCGATTCCCACTATCTAAACTTAAAATAGACAAAACGTTTATCCGCGATTTACCTGATGACGAAGAAGACAAAGCGTTGGTAAGTGCTATCATTCTGATGGCCCATAAACTCAACTTGAAAGTCATCGCAGAGGGAGTAGAGACTCCTGCACAATGTATGTTCTTGAAAAGCTTATTGTGCGATATGACACAAGGCTACTTTCATTCTAAGCCTGTGGCACAGCAAGACTTTGAAGCTAATATCCTAACACTGCAGTACCACAAGCAAAGTCATAGCTAAGTGCAGTAAATTAACCTGAGCTTCGGATAGTTAATGCCTTTCTAGCGGCCAGTTTTAGTGCTAACTGCGTTGAATTTATTTCCAACAGACCAGCTATTGGTGCGTAAATTCGCCTTACCTATAAGGGTGTAGGTACCAAGGCGGCAGAAAGACGCGAGAGCGGGGTTATCCCCAAAACTCTCTGGCTAAATAAGGAAATAATCTAATATAAAAAAACAATGAGTTAGCTATTCTCTTATTCAGACTTCAGGTTAGATTAGCAGTTATGCGTTTTACATAGCTCAGTTAATGCCGCTTTTGCTTTATCGTTACCTTGCTTCGCTGCAAGCTGTAACCAATGAATTGCGGCTTTGAGGTCTTTTTCACCGCCTTCTCCATCACGCAGCATAGTTGCATAGTTATACTGTCCCCACTGGCTACCACTCGCAGCGGCAGCCGCGAACTCTTGCCTAGCCACTTGAAAGTCTGCTTTAACATATGCACGAACTCCAGCTTGGTTTTGTGCGGAAATACCGGGGCCGTGATAAAGCGGTTTTGGCTTTTTAAAACGGGGCCTGACTACCCCACCGAAGACATGGATACCAACAGGCCGATAAACAGCAACGATGGTATTGTTGTCCAGTAGTGCTAATAGCTGGTCTCTTTCTAGTGTAGACCTTTGCAATTTAAAGTACTTGTCGGTCATGAGCATACTGACGCGAATATCGCGGGTAATGTTACGCATGGTGCGGTAAGTATAGGCACCTTCTTTCACTTCAATGGTGTCGTCTGTCAGTTCAGTGATTTGCAATACTTGAAAGGCGGGGTCGTACACTTGCTCAGATTGCCTACCGGCATCAAAGATGATCAGATCATCGACCTTAGGTGCACTCAAATAGCCTTGGTAGCTGGCGATTTCTTGTTGTTTTTGATGATAAAAATACAACGCAACAAGGATGAATGTAGCTACACCAAGCAATATCTTGTGCTTATTGAGCTGTTCTAGCAAAGTATCGTAGAAGGAGAAAAAGTGGTTCTTGATTTCCATATTCTTATTATTCATTTTGAAAGCGTCTTTTGAGGGTAGACAACTTACTTTATAGGGACAAGCTAAGTTGCCCCTATAAATGTAAGGAGTTATTTCCCCGATATTTTTGTTTTAGCATCGGCTGCCATTAAGGCAAAGACAGCATAAGCCGCTGTGTTTTGCTTTAATTTGGCTGGGTCTACCTTGTCTAAGGTGTCATCGGCAGTATGATGATAGTCAAAATAATCCGTACCATCTTGATGTAGAGCGAAGATGGGAGCAGATGTGGCATTTTTGAACGGAATAAGGTCTGGACCACCATGAGCTCCATTCTTACCAATATAAGTAACGCCTAAAGGAGCAAGCTGTTTAGCGATTGCTCGTACTACAGGTAAGGAAGCTGCATTGACGTTTGACTCGAATGCATAAACTACATCAGCACCAAAGTCAGATTCTGAAGCGGCAACAATACGGTCTAGCTCAGCCTGATGCTTTTTAAAGTAGGCTTTAGCTCCCCAAAGTCCAAGCTCCTCAGCAGCAAAGAGCACCACACGTACACTACGCTTAGGTCTTTTAACGTCAGCGATGTGCTTGGCGGCAGCCATGGTGAGTGCTACACCTGCGCCATCATCCAGCGCTCCTGTGCCTAAATCCCATGAATCAAGGTGACCGCCAATGAGGACATATTGATCTGGGAATGTTGTGCCCGTGAACTCACCAATCACGTTGTAGCTGGTGCCTTCACCAAGATTTTCGGTTTGGATATTAAGTGATACTTTGACATTATGACCGGCACTCACAAGACGTGCTAACTGGTCAGCATCTGGATTAGCAACAGCCGTTGCAGGAATTTTAGTAATGCCTGTTTGATAGTGACTGCCTCCGGTATGGGCAAAACGGTGGTGACTGGTACTGACTGAGCGCATCATATACGCAATCGCCCCTTTTTTGGCGGCTTCTACGGCACCGCTACTGCGCGCCTTTACTGCAGGTCCGTAGCCGTTACCATCGATATCGCGATTCATACGATAGTTAATGAATGCAATCTTACCTGCTAGACTATTGTTAGGTGCAGCTATTAGTTCATCTAGCGTTTCAAATAAGACGATTTCACCACTCAACCCATCTTTTGGTGTGCTAACACTATTCCCAAGAGCTGTCAGGTGTAGAGGTTGTTCGCTCGGTACTAAGATTTTGGCCGACTCATGATAGCGGCGCCACTCTGGAAAAGTTGCTTCTTCTAACCATACTTTGTCAAATCCAAGCTGCTCGAACTGCGCTTTTGCCCATGCGACGGCTTTTTTATCGTTTTCGGTGCCAGGCAATCTTGGGCCAACTTCGGTAGTGAGTGACTCGAGTAACTGCCAACTCAGGTTACTTTGGCTTGCAGCTTCTCTAACTTGTTTTACATGCTCGAGTTGCTGTTGGCTAAACTCTTCAGCTTGAAGTGTCGTGCTTAAGCCTATACTCAAAAAACCAAATGCTAATAGTGATCTAAACTTCATGATAGTCCTTGGTAGAAATAAATTGCGTGAGAATTAAACCACAGATCTCGGGATAAGTCTGAGTATTGCGTTAAGGAAAGTGGACTGAACCACAATAAGCGATTAGAGAATCTGCCGAATTGGTATAAAATGCGAGATTAAGATAGCGAATAGGAAAGCACCGTGTCGATAACCTCATTTTCTCAACTTCCTCTCAATCAGTTCCTAGCTAAGCGTTTGGTTGACCTTAATTATATGGTGCCAACGGCTGTTCAGGCTGTGAGTTTACAACCTGTACTCGAAGGGCACGATTTGGTGATCAAAGGGAAAACAGGTTCCGGTAAAACGCTGATTTTTGCACTCGCTATACTCAATAAACTACAAACTGAAATAAATGAGGTGCAAGCACTCGTACTATGTCCAACGCGGGAGCTTGCCGATCAGGTGGCACAAGAAATAAAAAGCGTAGCGGCACTGATTGGCAACGTAAAAGTACAAACATTATGCGGCGGAGTACCTATTGAGCCTCAACAGAAAGCATTACAGCATGGTGCGCACATTGTTGTTGGTACACCAGGACGAGTTGAAGAGCACGTCTTTAATGGCTCATTAATACTTACAGACACGCACACGCTTGTGTTTGATGAAGCCGACCAAATGCTGGACATGGGCTTTACCGACACCTTAGCAAGTATTGTGGTGTACGTGCCTGAAGCGCGACAAACACTGATGTTTAGTGCGACCTATCCTGATAAAATCATGAAGTTGGCAACCCAATATATGCGCACGCCGCAGTTCCTTGAAGCCAATGAAGAGCAAGTCCATCACCGCATTAAACAAACCTTTTATAAATTAGATAACAACAAAATGCGCTTTAATGCTTTAAGGGTATTATTGATGCAGCATCAACCGCAAAGCTGTATCGTATTTTGTAATACTAAGGCTGAAACCAAACGGCTTTTTGAAGAATTACGTCAAACTGGTCTTGCTTGTGTAGAGCTACATGGCGATTTAGATCAAGGAGAGCGTGAGTGGTCCTTACTCACCTTTGCCAACAAAAGCGCCAACATCTTGGTTGCAACCGACGTCGCGGCACGAGGCTTAGATGTTGATGAGGTTGAGCTGGTTATTAATTATCACTTGGCGCTAGAACCACAAACCCATATTCATCGAGTTGGCCGCACCGGTCGAGGAGATCATAAAGGGGTTGCAGTATCACTCTACGGAGAAAAAGAAGCGTTTAAAGTGAAGCAGCTAGCGGAGATTTATGGACAAGAGCTGAAACATGGCACTTTACCAAGTCACACGCTGTTAGAAAAACCCGCTTATAAGTCCAATATGGTCACGTTGATGATTGAGGGAGGAAAACAGCAAAAGCTTCGTAAAGGGGATATTGTAGGTTGCTTAACCGGTGAGGATGGTATTAGTTTTAAACAGATCGGTAAAATTAATATTTATGATGTGCAAGCGTTTATTGCTGTAAAGCGAGAAGCGGTAAAGCCTGCACTGCGTAAACTCAATAACAGTAAAATCAAAAATAAGCGCTACAAAGCGTTACGAGCGTAAACCATATTTGAGTATCTCATACTCATTCATGAGCCGCTTAAATGTTTCCTCATCACCCGATTTATCGGGGTGGTGAGCAAGCGCTAACTTTCTCCAGCTGCGACTGAGTTGCTTGCGGTCGTATTTTTCAGGGAGTTGCCATCTTGTCCTTATGCGGTTGAATTCTTCAGGAGCTAGGGGGGCGGGTTGACGGGCTGAGCCGAATGCAAAGCGTTGCCAAAAGCTATCTAGTAGTGTTTCGACTTCTTCTCGGCTAGTTTCATAGTGCTGCCAATCCAAATAGTAGTTTCTGAGGGGGTCGTTTAGTTCGAGCTGATCACCGTCAGTTTTCGGACCAAGGTAAATATTAAGGGCTTCAATATGTAAATATTGATTGTCAGCGATAAGCTCTTGCTGAAGCTGATAAAGCGCATTCATGATAAGAAAATTGCGTTTAAAGAGGTTTTTATTCTCATCATCATCTAGCCTAGGTAGCTGATCTTGCTCTAATAGTACTGCGGCAATCGTATGTACTTTCCAAGGTTGGCTTTGACAAATTATTCTAAAAATAACATCTGTTAGTGGATTGAACATTGTCGCCTCTTAAGTCTTGGTGTATCTTCACACTACCACGCAGACTAAATGATAGGCAATGGAGAGCAGCAATGAATTTACTGGGGCAATTAAAGTCATGGTCTGCGATTGCCTGTTGCTTTTATCTTTCCTGTGCTTTTTACACAATTCCGGTGTTTGGTCATGGTGCGCTTTCGGAGCGTATCGCTGAAATGAAGCAAATCGCTGATTGGAAACAACAGCAAATACTTGGCAGTGAGTTACTGCTAGAGCAAGGACTAAGCAGTGAAAATCGAGTCGATATTCTTCTTAACCTCGCTAAAACGGCCTACGAACTTAATAAGTTCAATGACGCCTTGGTTTACCTAGCTAAACTCGATCTTAGCACGCAATCAAGCCCGCTTAGCGACACCCATTTCAAAGCAGTAAAACTTCAAGGGATCAGTCACTTTTATCTTGGACATTATCAACAGGCTATCGATTTTTACTCGCGAGCCTTGAGGCTCGCAGAGCAGCGTAATGTACCAATTGAAATGGCTAACTTAAATAGTAACCTAGGTCTTGCCTACTTTAAAAACGCTGCACTCGATTTAGCACTACAGCATTATCTGAAGGCTGATGAGCTTTACCAAGAGTTTGGAAGTGCGCAGGACCATGCAGACATCTTATTGAATATTTCGGGCGTTTACATTCGCCAAGCAGCCTATAGTAAAGCCGAAGAAATGCTGCACTCAGCATTAAAAGCATTTAACAAACTCAACGATGAATACGGTGAAGCGCTTGCCCATGCCGATCTCGGTGTACTCTATACCGAGACTAAACGCCCTTTGTTAGCAAAAGCTTCTTACGAGGCTGCAATCGCTTATTATGAGGCGCAAAATGATGTACGCCACTTGTCTTTTGAGTATGTCAATCTGGCGCTCCTTAGCTATTCACTTGACTCATTAGAGGAAGCTGAAAAGAACGCAAACTTTGCACTGTATTATGCAGAAAAAGCACAAAACCCCGCTAACCTGATGGAAGCGCAATTTGCGCTCGCTAAGATATTATTTGCACAAGGGCGGTTTGCTGAAGCGCAGACGAATGCCGAGAAAAGCCTAGCTGCAAGTAAGCTAATGCATGATCAGAAAGGGGAAAGACTGGCATTACGTTTATTGGCGTTGATAGCGACTGCTCAGGGAGATATCAAAAGCGCGAGAGAGTACGACTCACATGCTGTGGAAATCCAAAGGCGGCTGATGAATGATGATGTACTTAAGCGGATCAATGACTATCGTGCCAAGTACGAGGCCAGTGAGCTTAGCCGAGAAGTGGAAGTATTAAAGCAGGAACAAAAGCTACAATTACTAAAAGAAGAACAGCGTAGTCAGTTACTGTTGTTAGGTGGGATCATTGCCTTATTGACGCTATTAACTATGTTTGCCCTGTATCGTCGTAAAATCGAGCAAAAAGCGAAAATTGAGTTAAGCCAAAAAGTGGCCTTGAGAACCGCAGAATTACAACAAAAAGCGGACGAGCTAAAAGCAGCGAATCAGGTTAAAAGTCAGTTTTTGGCGAACATGAGCCATGAGATCAGAACGCCACTGACAACTGTATTAGGTCATGCTGAAGATCTGTTATTGGAGCAAGACTTAGGTGTGCAAGTTCAAGCCTCCATCAAAACCATCTACAATCAAGGGTTACACTTACGAGATCTAGTCAATGATATTTTAGATCTAAGCCGAATAGAAGCCGAACGACTAGAGCTAGAAGCAACGGAGTTTGCTGTATCGGCACTTGTTGCCGATTTATATGACATGTTTCAACAAAATATCCAGAGCAAGCAGTTAGAGTTTATTGTTTGCGATCAAGTACGTGAAAATGCATACGTGCGTCTCGACTATATTCGCGTTAAGCAAATACTCATCAATCTTTTGAGTAATGCTTTGAAGTTTACCGAACAGGGAAGAATAGAGTTTATTATCTCTGAAGCACCTCATGGTTTGCAGTTTGTCGTCATGGATACTGGAATAGGAATGAGTGAACAGCAAATAACACGGATATTTGAGAGCTTCCAGCAAGCCGATAACAGCATAACAAGGCGTTTTGGCGGTTCTGGTCTTGGACTTAGCTTGTCTAGTCAACTGGCCAGAATGATGAATGGCGAAATCAAGGTACAAAGCACGATCGACCAAGGGAGTACGTTTTCTTTTTATGTGCCATGTACCGTCTACCTAACTACGACAACGTCTGATATTCAGCAACTACAAAGTATGCAGTCAAGACTATCTGGCACTGTGCTGGTTGTTGAAGACCATCAAGAAAACCGCCAGCTATTTTCGCGTATGATCGAACGTACCGGCGCAACGGTGTCTATGGCAGAAAATGGCGCGAGGGCAGTGGAACAGTGTCTCAGTGACTTTCCCGACTTGGTACTGATGGATATTCAAATGCCCGGAATGGACGGCGTGGAAGCGCTTAAACTTATTCGTGCTGCTGGTTATGCGGGGCCTATTTACGCGTTAACAGCCAATGTGCTTACAGAAGAAGTACAGTCTTACATCAGTTCGGGATTTACTGGGCATGTAGGTAAACCAATCAACAAAAATGAATTGCTTGGAGTGCTAAATGCACATTTGAGCAAAGAGGTGAGTGATAGGTCCTGTGATACGTTGCATATTGATTTAACCGACTTACGTGATAGCTTTGCCAGCACCTTTGAGCAAGAGCGATATTTACTTATTGATGCATGGCAAAACAAGGAGTTGCTCACACTCCAAGCGATCAGTCATAAGTTGGCCGGTGCAGCGTCTATGTTTGAGTTTCCAGAGTTGGCGAAAATTGCCATTGAATTTGAAAAAGCGCTCAAGCAAGGCGATGAAGACCAATACCAAGCACTGTTTCTTGCCATGTGTGACCAATTGAAATCGCAACAATCCTTGGCTTCTTAGAATAACTCTACATCGCTCGAATTTTGCTGTTGTTCACCCTCTGGTATTGACTCATCGTTTATTGATACTCGAGAGGTATCCTTTCTTGAATCTATATCTGGTGTGTACTCTGAGATATGAAACATGGATAATTTCTCATGAATACTCTGAGATAATGCTATCAGATCTCGATTAGAAACCGCCTGGATTTTAGTACTAGACAGAGCGTCAGAGTTCAATAAAACCATAGACTCAATGCTCTCTTGTGCTTCATCAGATGCTTGCTTTTGCTCACCCACTTGCAGGTGGATATCATGCGACATTTGGTTTATCGACATCATGGCGTTCTCTATTTCATCAACTTCCTTTGTCGACGCTTCGCTTAATTGTACAGTGTTATCAGTCTCTTTGAGAGCCGCCTGCATAAGCTCGTAAACAGAATCCGTACCTGATTGGATTTTGCTTATGACTTGACTGACTTCTTTGGTTGATTGGCTTGTTCTTGCTGCTAAGTGTCGTACCTCATCGGCAACAACAGCAAATCCGCGACCCAGTTCACCAGCACGAGCTGCTTCTATCGCAGCATTTAAAGCGAGTAAATTAGTCTGCTCAGCAATGCCGTTTATGACTTCAAGCACCGAGCTGATTTCATTACTATCTGTTTTGAGTACTTCTATCTGCTCACTGGTTTTCTTAATGTTGTCTGCAAGAGTTAACAGGCTTTGCTGGCTTTTATCCGTATCGACTCTGGTCTTTTTTACTGCACTTGTCGCATTTTCCACTGAGGCATAAATTTGTTCTAGGCTGGTGTCTAAACGTGCTGAAATCTCTAGCATTGACTGTATCGACGTTGCTAAATATTCACCATGAGTATGCTGTAGCGTTGCTTTTTGTGTCATCGAGGCGTAAGTATCCCGGAGGCTGTCTGCCATAGGGTGGAGTCGTGAGGATGAAGCGTATACTTCACTAATAATGTGTTCTATCACAGCAAAGCAGTCATTCATCAAAAGACATGATTTGGAAATATGGCGGTCTTTTTCATCAAAGCGGTAGGTTAGGTCAACACCACTTTCGCCAATAAAGTTTTGTGCAAGGTGTTCCATGTGTTTTTCTGCAGAACTGGCTCTTTTAAAGCATAAGAATTGCAACAGCGCACTGACTGTAAGTGCACTAATGGCAACCGCTACTTTTAGCGAATCTGAAGAAAGCAATGTAATTGCCAATGTTACAGAAGCCAGATTAAACAGTGTTACAGCGGCGAGAATACGACTAGGCTTCATGTTATGTCCCTAACTACGATCATTGTGCCAAATATAATTTAGTTTGATTAGGTAGGTATAGAACAAAAACAGCAAGTTGGCGAACCACAAAAGCAAAAAGCCAGCATTTGCTGGCTTTTCAATAATTAGACTCTAAGTCTACTTACTTTCGACGCATTGAGTCGAAAAACTCATCGTTGGTTTTGCTCATAGAGAGCTTATCAATGAGGAATTCCATTGCATCGATTTCACTCATTTCATGAACTATCTTACGTAGGATCCACATTTTCTGTAGCTCATCGGTCTTTGTGAGTAACTCTTCACGACGAGTACCTGAACGGTTAAAGTCGATAGCTGGGAATACACGTTTTTCCGCAATCTTACGGTTTAGGTGTAATTCCATATTACCAGTACCTTTAAACTCTTCGTAGATAACTTCATCCATCTTAGAGCCAGTATCAATTAGTGCTGTTGCAATAATGGTTAAGCTACCACCTTCTTCAACATTACGTGCTGCACCAAAGAAGCGCTTAGGCTTGTGTAGTGCATTCGCGTCAACACCACCGGTTAATACTTTACCGGATGAAGGAATAACGGTGTTGTAAGCGCGAGCGAGACGTGTAATCGAATCAAGTAGGATAACAACATCTTTCTTGTGCTCAACTAGACGTTTTGCTTTTTCGATAACCATTTCAGCTACTTGAACGTGGCGGTTTGCTGGTTCATCAAACGTAGAGGCAATAACTTCACCTTGAACAAGGCGCTGCATCTCTGTTACTTCTTCCGGACGTTCATCGATTAGTAGCACCATCAATGTTGCGTCTGGGTTGTTGTACGTGATGGACTGGGCAATGTTCTGTAGAAGCATTGTCTTACCAGCTTTTGGTGGGGCAACAATAAGTGCACGTTGACCTTTACCGATTGGAGATGCAAGGTCTAACACTCGTGCGGTAATATCTTCTGTACTACCGTTGCCTCGTTGCATAACTAAACGCTCGTTAGCGTGAATTGGCGTTAAGTTTTCAAACAAGATTTTGGTGCGAGAGTTTTCAGGTTTATCGAAGTTAACTTCATTAACCTTCAATAATGCAAAATATCTTTCGCCATCTTTAGGTGGTCTGATTAAACCACTAATGGTGTCACCGGTACGCAGGCTGAAACGTCTAATCTGGCTCGGAGAAACATAAATATCATCAGGGCCTGCTAGGTAAGATGCTTCTGAAGAACGTAAAAAGCCGAAGCCATCTTGTAAAATTTCTAAAACACCGCCGCCGTATATATTCTCGCCGCTTTTCGCGTGCGCTTTCAAAATAGCAAAAATAATATCTTGTTTTCTTAAACGAGCTACGTTTTCAAGTCCCATGGACTCAGCAAGTTTTACAAGTTCATTGATTGACTTGTCTTTTAATTCGCGTAAATGCATATTGGTGGGTTCTTTATTACAGTTGTCATTCTCGTTAGTTTCACGAGAGAGGTTGATTTGATAAAGCTTAAAGGTTTGTGGCTTTATAAGTTAGCAGCTAGGCGTCGGGTCGTCCAGTGTTTATACAAATTTTATTCTATTAAAAATGATATAGATCAGGGGTACGACTGCGGCAACATGGCCGCAGTACACCTAACAACCTGAATTATAGGTTGTTTTCTAGGAACTCAACAAGTTGAGTCTTAGATAGGGCGCCAACTTTAGTTGCAGCTACCGCACCATCTTTAAATAGTAATAGTGTTGGGATACCACGAATACCATACTTAGGTGGTGTGCCAGCGTTTTGGTCGATATTCAATTTACCGATTGATACGCGGTCGCCGTGAGATTCAGCAACTTCATCCAGAATAGGCGCAATCATTTTACATGGACCACACCATTCAGCCCAGAAATCTACTAGTACAGGCTTGTCAGATTTGATTACGTCAGCCTCGAAGCTGTCATCAGTTAGTTGGATAATTTTGTCGCTCATTACGCTCTCCGTTAGAATTAGGCGAAATATTTAATGCGTATTTAAACACTCTTGTTTCTTATTGCAAGTTTAAACGTTATGCTTTATTGCTATGACTAAGACACATTTGACCAATAAAAAATTCAACGACTTTGCATTAGCGCCGGAAGTGGTCGCCGGTTTACAGGAAAATGGCTTCGAATTTTGTACGCCAATCCAAGCAAAGTGTATACCTTACATCTGTGAAGGCCGCGATATTGCAGGCCAGGCACAAACTGGTACGGGCAAAACTCTAGCGTTTTTGACCGCGACCTGTCATCGCCTAATGCAGACCAAAAAGGATAAAAAAACGCAACCTCGTGCACTTATTATGGCACCAACTCGAGAGTTGGCTATCCAGATACATAAGGACGCGCAAGTTATTGCGCCACGTTGTGATCTTAAACTCGCCCTTGTATATGGTGGTGAAGATTACGAAAAACAACGGGTGCAATTAGAAAAAGGCGCGGATATTTTAATTGGAACAACAGGGCGTTTAATCGATTTTTATAAGCAGGGTGCTTATAACCTCAATGATATCGAAGTGGTGGTACTGGACGAAGCAGACCGAATGTTTGACCTTGGCTTTATTAAAGACATTCGTTATTTGTTCAACCGTATGCCAGGTCGTGAAGAGCGATTGAATCTACTATTCTCAGCAACGTTGTCATACCGAGTGCAAGAGCTTGCATTCGAACATATGACTAACCCTATCCATGTACAAATTGAGCCAGACGTTAAAACGGGTAAGCGCATTCAAGAAGAGCTATTTCACCCGTCCACAGAGGACAAAATACCTTTACTGCTGACATTGATTGAGGAAGAGTGGCCTGACAAGGCGATTATTTTCGCTAATACTAAACATAGCTGTGAAAACGTATATGAGTGGTTGAAGGCTGATGGGCATCGTGTAGGTTTATTGACTGGCGACGTAAATCAAAAGAAACGTCAATCTATATTGGCGCAGTTTACTCGTGGTGATGTTGATTTATTAGTAGCAACAGACGTTGCAGCTCGTGGACTCCATATTCCCGAGGTAAGCCATGTGTTCAACTTTGACTTGCCAGATGATAGAGAAGATTACGTGCACCGGATCGGTCGTACTGGTCGAGCTGGCGCTTCTGGTCATGCGATTAGCTTCGCTTGTGAGCAATATGCATATAATTTACATGAGATCGAGGAATACATTGATCATGCTATTCCGGCTTCTCATTATGATAAAACAGCATTATTGACGGACTTGCGTGTACCGCAAGTAAATAAGCGTCGCCATTCTGGGCATGGTAATAGTAATAATAAGCAACGTGGTGGTCGCCGTAACGGTGGCTATAGAAAACCACACTCCAAGTAAACTTGGATACAAAAGTAGTAAGCGCTGAAAGCGATTTGTTGAGGTTTTAAAGTGGCAAAGACTGCTTCGAAGGAAGATATTTATGCTGTTATCGACTTAGGGTCTAACAGCTTTCATATGTTGATAGCTAAACATATGACAGGTGGTATTCAAACGATTGGCCGTGTGAAAAGGAAAGTGCGACTTGCATCAGGACTCGATGACCAAAATGAATTATCGCTAGAGGCAATGCAAAGAGGGTGGGAATGTCTCGCTTTGTTTGCAGAGCGCTTACAAGATATACCAAAGCGAAATGTGAGTATTGTTGCCACTGCAACGCTGCGTTTAGCTATAAACGCGGATCGCTTTATTGCCAAAGCAGAGCAAATACTTGGCCACAAAGTCAATGTTATTAGTGGTGAAGTAGAAGCGAAAACGATTTACAAAGGAGTTGCTCACACCTCTTCTTGCCAAGGTAAGCAATTAGTAATCGATATTGGTGGTGCCAGCACTGAGGTGGTCATTGGTAAGGGGTTTGATGCTTTACTATATGAAAGCCTCAATATGGGGTGCGTGACCTATCTTGATCGATATTTTAGTGATGGTCTATTAAGTAAAGCTAATTTTGATGCTGCTGAGAATGCTGCAGCCAAAGTTATCAAGCCTATTCAAGGTGACTACAAAAAGCTTGGGTGGGAGTTGGCAATTGGTGCGTCAGGTACAGTTCAAGCAATTCAAGAAATCTTTGCAGCAATGGGGGAGAGTGAACAGCTCACGCTATCTAAGCTGGAAGAAGTAAAATACAAAGCAATAGCATGTAACACGATTGCGGCACTCGATCTTCCGGGATTAATAGAGGAAAGGCGGCTAGTTTTTGTTTCTGGGTTGGCTATTCTCATCGCATTGTGTAAATCGCTCGAGATCCAAGCTATGGGACTTGCAGGTGGCGCGCTTCGAGAAGGGGTGTTGTATAGCATGATCCCAGACTTCCAAGCCGTAGATATCTGTCAACGTACGCTAGATGGTTTTACACAGCGCTACCATGTAGACAATGAACAAGCGCTCCGCGTTTATGAAGTCGTGTCTGATATTGTAGCGCAAGTATCTCATGCATGGGAATTGGATGAACAAAATTGTCTTCACTTGGCCAAAGCAATCGCTTCTCTTCATGAAATCGGTCTGCTCATCGACTACAAGCAATATCATAGACACAGTGGCTATATCTTAGCTAACACTGCTATGCCTGGTTATAGTAAGGCGCAAAAAGACATTATTGTTGCTGTAGTCAAAAATCACAGAGCAGATCTCCTCGCTAAAGACTTCGAAAAGCTTGGGTGTCATCTTGATTACGCTAAGCTACTTTGTGTTGTTGTCAGGCTGGGTGTCTTATTATCAATGCGCAGGAAGGATGATGTTTTACCTAAAGTTGGCGTTACGACTAGCAAAATAGAGAAAAAATCTCTAACCATGCAATTGCCAGAATCTTGGCTATCACTTCATCCTTTGATGCTTGCAGAACTTACCCAAGAAGCTGCCTATCTATCTAAGTTTGGCTGGGAATTAAAAATAGAGCGCATTTAGCGCTCATTTTGTTTGCTAAACATGCAAAAATGGTGTGTTTAGGGTGATTTTCATTCGAACGATCTATTTTTCGC
>NZ_NKHF01000164.1 GCF_002744175.1 Pseudoalteromonas piscicida | reverse complement strand
AAAAGCCGGGGTATATTGACGATATGCAACCTATCCTTACTCGATTAAATATAGAACCCGAGAGCTGGTTCAAACTTACCACGCAGTTTTCACGAGTATTTCACGGCGCGGTGGGTAGGAAGCGCGCTATCACCGCTCATTGTAAAACACTTAAAAAGCACCGGCGTACTAACCTAACCAACTGCGAGCGCTTACTGGGTTAAATACACTCGCATCCATAACTTCCATATTCCTGACTATGCGCTCTCGGGAGTTTTCCTGTGCGTGATAATAACTTTTGATCTTGAAAGCAATTCATTTCTGTAAATCAACTGGTTTATACAAGTCTTATTCGCTAAAAGCGCTACAGATTAGCCTCTGTTCAGCGACTTTTCACATAAATACCTAAAATAACAGTGGGTGTCAGCTATT
>NZ_NKHF01000101.1 GCF_002744175.1 Pseudoalteromonas piscicida | reverse complement strand
AGTTTATTGGCTTAGTACAGCGAGCACTCTCAACTCAAAAACCGGTAACTGTTGCATTTACAGCGCATTGTCGTGTGCGATAACTCAGTTTGAGCACAGTGATACAACACCTAATCACCAAAAAATAGTCTATCAATGGATGCCTTTATGCGAGCAATTTAAGTATTTTCATATTTCTTTGAGACAAACTTCTGATATCAATTCAAAAAGCAGTGGGTGTCATTGATTTGAATAAGCCTATCAATGGATACCTTTATCCGAGTAATTTAAGTATTTTCATATTTCTTTGAGACAAATTTTTGATATCAATTCAAAAAGAAGTGGGTGTCATTGATTTGAATAATTGATTTGAATACTGTCTTAGGTATAGAAGCCACTACTTTGTTGAACGGAGAGGTGGTCGGTAATCGTTACAACAACTTGGTAAAATGCGGTGTTAACTGAGTAGTGAACACCGCTTGGTCAGCTATAAGCTACGGAAATTGAGGTTCAGCCTCTCGTTTGAGAGCTAGTGGTAAAGACACAGTAAACTGGCTGCCAACCCCTTCTTGACTTTGCACTTCAATCTTTCCTTGATGTTCTTTAACTATCGCATGAGTCACAGCCAAGCCCATCCCAGTACCCTCACCTACGGGTTTGGTTGTAAAAAATGGGTCAAATAGCCTAGGGATAACATCAGGGTCGATACCGATCCCATTATCACTAATGCTCAATACAATATTCTCCTCGTGGCCTAGGGCCAGCAATACTTCTATGGCTTTATGCGGTTTATGGCTCATCTCTACCGCATATTTTGCGTTAGCTAATAGGTTAATAATTGCTTGTTTTATTGCACCGTCTTTACATAAAATTGCAGGGACCTCTTCCACTGCAATGGTTAATTCCAACCCCTTTAACTGGCCATTGAGTAGACGAAGAGTGTCTTCAACTATTGGTTTGAGAGGGGCTTTAGCAAAGCTATCGTTGTTTGAGCGGGAAAAGTTCATTAAATCACCCACTATGGTTTTTATGCGCTCACAGCCATGTAAGGTATCATCGATTAGCTCAGGTAAATCCTCTGCCAGATCTCCTAAATTTTTGCTAACATATATGTCGTTAAGCTTCATAGCCAAGGTGTCACTAGTTAACTGCGCTTGTGTCGACACTTTCACCGTGTCAATTAACTCCAATAACACTGGCACGTAATAATGAAGCGCCTCTAGATTTCCTGCAACATAGGCCAACGGATTATTCAGTTCATGTGCTACACCTGACGAGAGAGTACCGAGTGTCGCCATTCTGTCGTTATTAATAAGAACTGCCTGTTGATTTTTCAACTGCTCAAGTTGGCGCTCAAGTGTTTGATTAGCAAGATATAAAGCACGAGTTTTCTCTTCAAGCAAAGACTCAACTTCGTCCCGCGCCCGCTTTTCTCTTAGATACGCCTTTTTATATTCATTATCCTCCTGCATAGGTCAATCCAGATGCAGGATTAATGTGCAATGCTCAGCGCCATTATGCATGCATTGAGGGTGCTCGATTGATAGTTTACGACTGTAATGCTGAGCAGCACCATGCAGCAACCCTTCCGCACAAAAGCATAGCTTCCGTTTCGAGCAATATTCTAGTATGAGTGTCTTATCGTCCTCTTTTACAACATTAATTGACGGCAGGTTAGGTTCATCATAGAGCTTTTTCACTTCCATATGGATCACACTATCAATAGATAAAACTAGCTCCTCAAATGACTCAAACTTAGCCGCGATCCCTTTATGCTTTTCAGCTAGAAAACCAAATAGTGACTGGCCAAATATAGCTAAGACCTCAGTTAAAGGTTTACCCAGCTTAGCCGCCACTCCCTGAGCCAGCGCAAATAACTCTTCATCAGGGTAAGACGTAGGTGAAACATATACTCTCCCCGTTGGTGCGTAAGCTTCTAATAATTCGTCCCATGCCTGCATGCCAAGCGCTTCAATTACTAACTCTTCAAGACCCCTAAATATTACACCTCGCATCATATTCTCCTGAAATCAACCTGCGATGCCGTAATTTCGCAACGAGTTATAATACCAATTGAATTAATTTTCGAATCAATTTGAAGGATGAAATAGCATATTGGCGTCGTTAGAAATTTCTCATTTAGAACGACTAAATAGCAAAATTTTTTGCCTAGCTACTTGCCTAGCTACTAAAACTATTTCTGTGCTTCAAATAGCGCATTTACTTAATACATTTGGTATAACAAGCTCTTGAAATACTTAACTTGTTCAGTTATCAGCTAAGTGTAGAACAATTTTCGCAAAGTGATAGACATTCTATTGAGAACCAGGTGCTTGCTCATCAGGCTTTGATTCTTCAGCCTCAGTTTCATCTAACTCAATCAGCTCAAGCATATCCATGTCGAGAAAGTGATCTAGCTCCTCATTACGCTCAAATATCTTCTCTTTAATATCTCGGTAGTGATCGTCAACAATGCCCGCTAAATTCTTCTCCATCCAGGTCTCAACTGAATCCGAGTGTTTGAAAGCTTCAGGATTTTCTTCAACATCTTCTAAGATAGATAACCACATATTAAGCTGGGTTTTAACAGGCGCCTCTTTGGATTGCTCAAGCACGTCGTTCATCCAACCAACACCTTGGGTCTCATACGCTTTTATAAGTTGCTTATATAGCCGGCTTCTTTCATTATCGTCGGCAGGCTTCCCTTCATATCTTACGTATTCCTGATTATCTGTTTTAAAATACTCAGTATTTTCGGCCTTGTAATTCAGTTTGCTCAGTCGTGAAAACAGGTTATTTGGCTCATCGATATCAACCTCGCTCAACATTTCCATAAAGCTAGTTCTATCACTAGCCTTGACTAAAGTTGCCATATCCAATATCCCTTTACTGGTATCAAAGTCTGCATTAGAGAGAGTTGCATTGAGTTCAAGTAACTCTCCATCTGAGAATTTGTTACCAACGACAAACTGTGCAAAATCATTAAGTAGCTGATTATTCATATTGCCGAAAGCATTTACACCTTCAAAAAAGTCCAAATCTCTCACACTTAAATCAAAATCAGTGTGACCGTCTTTGTCAAGTAAGTAAGGGGGTAAGTTTGGTTCAGCAAACACTTTATTGTCGGCCTGCTCCATCAGTTTTGACATGGTTTTTACTGTGTCTTGCAATACTTCATCTGACATATTGCTGAGCTTATTTATCAGCTCGGTAGAGTAATCATCCTTTTTTTTACCGAATAAGTTGATGGACAACGATTTGACAATAAAATCGGTAAGCTCTCCAAGTTCTTCATCCGAAAGTCTACTGGCGACATCTAAAAGCGCGTCTGTTGGTTTAAAGTGAGCAAATTCAAACTGTTGCTTTTCATCTAACCGATCGAATATCGCCAAAAATTCATCTATTTTTTCACGTCCTTCAAAATCGCCATAGGTGTCTCTATAGATATGACCATTTTCATCCGTGCCGATATGTTCTCGATTAATTCCATAATGGGTTAAGCCCAGCATTCCAAGCTCCAGCCCACGTATTAACTGCTTATTATAGGTGACTGGTGATTGTGTGTAAGAAAAATCAATAGTTAATTCATTGTCTGAACTAGGTAATTGATTGGGCTCATCGTCGGCCCTATTTGTCGCAACTTCTCTGACCTTTTCATGTAGTTTTTCTGACGATGTTGAGTTTACAACATTGCCGTTATTCATTTGATATGGTGGTCTTATATTCATAACCTATATCCTTGTTACAAATTCAATTTACCGCGGAGTTATTAAACGTTATCGACCCACATAGAATAAACTTTACCCAATTTTGCTCCTTGTTTTAGCCTTATCTAGTGTAGCTCGCCAAAATATCAAACCTACTGACGCTATCTTCAAAGTGTCGCGCTTTAACCGCTTCATATTCAGCGTCACTGAAGAAGGATTCCATTGAAGCTTGATCAGGAAAATATATTGTAAAAAGTCGATTTGCTTGACACCGCCCCTCGGTTAGCAAGGTTTCTGCAATGTGGAAATCGTTACTAAATCCACCGCCATATTGTTTTAAGATTGGCTTCATCGCTTTACGATATTTGGCATATCCCTCGCTGTTATGAATTTCCATCGCCACTAACATCTCATACATAATTTAGCCCTTTTAAAGAAATTACTATCTTAACATTGCTCATATAGCTCCAGCGGCAAGCCATCAGGGTCACTGAAGAAGGTAAACCGTTTTCCCGTAAATTCATCGATTCGAACAGGCTCCACAGCAACTTGATGCCGCAAAAGGTGCGCAATACAAGTTTCAATATCTGACACGCTAAATGCTAAATGTCTCAGTCCTTGCGCCTCTGGATATGATGGTCGTTTTGGCGAGTTAGGAAAAGAAAACAACTCAATCTGCCCCCCATCTGGCAACGCAAGATCTAATTTAAAAGACGCTTTATCTTTTCGATAGCTTTCATTGAGTATACGTAAACCAAGTACTTCGGTATAAAATACCTTTGATCTTTGGTAGTCAGAACAAATAACTGCGACGTGATGTATCCCAGATAATTTCAAGCATTTCTCCTAACTAATTTTATGTCTTTCAAATAAAAAAGCGGCAATATGCATTGCCGCTTCACACACTCAAGTAGGAACTTGGAATACACACTGTAAAACCAAGCCTTTTTTCGTTACAGGCGAATGCCACCGTCAATTTCGACGACACGTCCCGTAAAGAAATCGTTTTCAATAATGTATTTTGCTGTATGAGCAATCTCTTGTGCTTCGCCAAGACGCCCAACTGGCTTCATTTTCACCAAGCGCTCTTTTGCTTCAGGCTTCATTGCATCGGTCATTTTGGTGCGGATCACACCGGGCGCAATTGCGCCTACACGAATACCAAAGCGGCCTAACTCTTTAGCCCAGCTGGTAGTCATTGCTACAACGCCTGACTTGGCCGCCGAATAATTGGTTTGTCCCATATTACCAGCTCGTGCAACACTCGACATATTAATAATCACGCCGCCGTTACCCGCTTCAACCATTTTGACAGCAGCTTCGCGACCACAAAGGAAAACACCGGTTAGATTCACATCAATAACGGATTGAAATTGCGACAGCGACATTTTATCGATGACTTGCCCGTCTTTCGCTTTAAGTAGCAAACCGTCACGTAAAATACCAGCGTTATTGATTAACACTGAAATCCCGCCAAAGTCATTCACGATGGCATTAAACACATTTTCTACATCAGATTCTTGACTTACATTGGCAACATAAGTTTTAACTTCTGTGTTAAATTGCGCCAGTTCACTTTTCGCTTCTGCAAGTACATCTTCTTGCATATCTATTAGCGCAAGGTTAGCACCTTGCTTTGCCATTTCAGTTGCCATTGCAAGGCCTAACCCCTGCGCACCACCGGTGATCACAACTGTTTTATTGTTAATATCCATAGTGTCCTATTTCTCTGAATAAAGCTTAAAAATCGCACTAAAGTCTTCACTGCCTTTACCTTGATTCTGCATCAAGTTATACAGATTCTTAGCCAGCGCCCCCATCGGAGTTGCCGAGTTGGTTTGCTGCGCGGACTGCATCGCAAGGCCCAGATCTTTAGCCATTAAGTCAACCATAAAGCCTGGTTTATAACCGTTCGAAGAAGGCACATTTTCTAGTACATCAGGACATGGGTTGTAGAGCTCAAGCGTCCAGTTACGACCTGAGCTATTTAGCATAATTTCGCTCAATACTTTGGGATCTAAGCCATGGTCAACACCCATTTGCAGTGCTTCACTTGTGCCTGCCATAAGTATTGATAGCAGCATATTGTTACATATCTTAGCGACTTGTCCCGCGCCAATATCACCAGCATGGAAGATATTCTTACCCATATTGGTTAGTACCACGTGAGCACGTTCAAAGTCAGCCTTGTTACCACCCACAATAAACGTTAACGTGCCCGCTGCTGCGCCTGCAACACCACCAGAAACGGGGGCATCGACAAATGCAATTCCCGACTCAGCTAACTTGTTCCCAACAAACTGAGCTGATTCAGCATCAATGGTGGAACAATCAATCACTTGTGTATTTTTACCAAGATAATTAATTAACCCATCATCGCCGGTATACACCGCACGAACATGCTTCCCTGCAGGCAACATGCTGATCACATAATCGGCTTCGCGACATACATCGCTCACAACGGTCGCTTTCGTCGCGCCACTTGCTTCTAGCGTCGCAACAGCCTCAGGGTTTAAATCGAATACACATACTTGGTGGCCGGCCTTCAATAGGTTAATGGCCATTGGCCCACCCATATTACCTAAACCGATAAATCCTACTTGTGCCATGTCAGTCACTCCTTATAGGTCACGTAATGGGTGATTATTATCATCCCAACGAGGTGCGAAAAAGCTATCGAGCGCGTCTTGTGTTACTTCAGCCACAGACTTAAAGCGCCAGTTCGGTTGGCCGTCTTTATCAATCAGCAAGGCGCGAACACCTTCTTGAAACTCACCAAACTCCCCAGCTCTTACCGACATCCCTAACTCTTGTTTAAAGCAGTCTTTGAGCGTTTTGCCGTTACTGCGCTTGAGTTGCGCTTTCACAAGGGCTGCGCTTAATGGTGAGCCATGTTTTAATGCAGCTTGCGCTTTTGCAAGCCATTTATTGTCAGTGCTATCCATACTCAGGATAAAATCAACTTGCTCAGATAAAGTGCTAATCTCATCAAGCGCTTCGAATGACTTGATCAGTGGTTTAATTTCACTTTTTGGCGGCGTATGTGATGCTTCATCTAACGACAACAACAGTTGAGTTAACTTCTCATGGTTTAAAACATTGGTTTTACCCCAATTCACTTCAACTAAGTTTTGTAACAGTAAGCTCAACTTTTCTGAGTCCATAAAATGATCGGCGAGGCCGACCAGCTTGGCATCTGCAGCGTTAATGTTTGCAGCTGTGAGTCCCAAGAATAGTCCAACGCCTTTTGGCATTTTATTGAGAAAATAGCTACCACCAACATCAGGGTATAAGCCAATGGTGATCTCTGGCATAGCGATACGTGACGTTTCCGTCATCACTTTATGGCTGGCACCAGCTGTTAAACCCAGTCCACCACCCATAATGATGCCATTCCCCCAAAGAAGAATTGGCTTATCATAGTTATGGATTTGATAATCTAACCGATACTCTTCGCTGAAAAAGGTTTCTATTAACGCGTTACTGGTATCTGATGACATTTCGCGATATAAACTCACTACATCGCCGCCTGCACAAAACGCCTTTTCTCCTGCACCTTTTAACACGACCATTGCGATTTGCGGGTCGTTTGCCCAAGCTGCTAGTTGTGGCTCGAGCAAACGGATCATATCGAGGTTTAATGCATTCAATGCTTTTGGCGCATTAAGTGTTGCTAAGGCTATTTTCATCCCGTTATGGCAAGTGGCCTGCTCGAATATAACCGGCGCCTCTTCATGATTTATTAGCTCAAACTCAACCATTAGCCGTTCACCCAATTTGCTTTACGCTTTTCTAAGAATGCGTTCACACCTTCTTTCTGGTCTTGCGTATCGAATAGTGTTACAAACAACTCGCGCTCAAGCGGCAGTGCACTATTAATTGTGCCAGTACGGCCTTTTTGAATAAGTGCCTTACAAGCAGTCACTGCAACAGGGCTTTGATCTTCTACTTTTTTAGCAAGTTCAAGCGCCGCTTCCAGTGCTTTCCCCTGCTCGACCACTTCTTCAACTAAGCCAATTTGCTGTGCTTTATCGGCTTTTAAGCGTTCACCGCATAAAATCATACGTTTTGCCCAGCCTTCGCCTACAAGCCACGACAAGTTTTGTGTCCCGCCAGCACAAGGTAACAAACCGACTTTCGCTTCAGGAAGTGCCATTTGTGCTTGTGCTTCAGCGATGCGAATATCGCATGCCAGCGCCACTTCTAAGCCGCCACCCATAGCAAAACCATTGATGGCAGCAATAGATACGCCTCTAAAGTCGCTTAATGTTTCAAATGCCTCACCAAACACTTGAGACATATCCGCAGCGACTCCTTTGTCGCCGTCAGCAAATACGTTTAGATCGGCACCGGCTGAAAAGAACTTTTCACCCTCGCCTGTGATCACTAAGGAATAGATTTCTTTATCTGCGTTTAATTCGATTACTAAATTTTTAAGTGCAGTTAATGTGTCTTTAGTCCACGTATTCGCGGGTGGATTTGACATCGTAACAACGGCTGTGTGGCCTTGTTTTTCGAGTTTTAATTGTGCAGTCATGATGCTCTCCTTATAGGACGCTAGCAGCGCCTTCAGCTAAGATCCGACGTGCAATAATTACACGCATGATTTCGTTTGTACCTTCAAGGATCTGATGAACACGTACGTCACGTAAGTGGCGCTCAAGTGGATACTCTTTGATATACCCATAACCACCATGAATTTGCAGGGCATCATCACACACTTTAGTGCCAACATCTGTGGCGAAGCGTTTTGCCATTGCACAGTAAGTGGTTTTTTCCGGGTCATTACTATCCAGTTTAAATGCCGCAAGTCGAACCATTTGGCGCGCAGCCACAAGCTCAGTGTTCATATCTGCGATTTTAAATTGTAGTGCTTGGAACGCCGCTAAAGGCTTACCAAACTGAGAACGCTCTTGCATATACTGTTTGGCGGTATTGAGAGCTTGTTGCGCCGTCCCCAGTGAACAAGTCGCAATATTAATACGACCACCATCAAGGCCTTGCATGGCAAATTTGAAACCTTCGCCTTCCTGACCTAACAGGTTAGCCGCTGGGATACGAACGTTTTCAAGTGTAATAAGGCGTGTAGGTTGGGCGTTCCACCCCATTTTCTCTTCAGCTTTACCATAAATAACGCCGTCAGCATCTGCGGGTACAACAAAGGCTGAAATGCCTTTAGGGCCTGCTTCACCAGTTCTTGCCATTACCACCAAGACGTCAGTTTCACCGGCGCCCGAAATAAACATTTTGGAGCCAGACAATACGTACTCATCGCCTTCTTTTACAGCTTTTGTTTTCAGCGATGCGGCATCTGAGCCAGAACCTGGTTCAGTTAAGCAGTAAGAAGCCAGTAGCTCACCTGTTACTAACTGATCCATATATTTTGCTTTGGTTTCGTCCGTTGCAAAGCTCGCTATCATCCACGTTGCCATATTATGGATAGTTAACATGGCAGTAGTCGCTGTACATCCCATTGAAAGTTGTTCAAAAATAATACTTGAGTCAAGGCGAGATAAACCCAGACCACCTGCCTCTTCTGGCGTATATAGACCGCAAAAACCAAGCTCACCTGCTTTTTGAATTACGTCTTTTGGAAAAATGTGCTCTTGATCCCATTTTGCTGCATGTGGAGCAAGCTCGCTCATTGCAAATTGGTACGCCATATCGGCAAATGCTTGTTGATCTTCGTTTAGGTTAAAGTCCACGCTAGACCTCTCTTGCTGTTCTGACACCCTGAATATGTGTCGGTCATTCTTATCGTTCTGGTAAAAAAATAGCGTGCTCCCCCTGCAGAGCACGCTATACAATATGAGTTATCTTAGGTTGATACTCATATTTGGACCACTAACTGCCTCGTCGTCAAACCAACGCGAGGTAATCGTTTTTGTTTCTGTATAGAAGCGCACGCCTTGCTTACCATAGGTGTGTTGGTCGCCATAAAATGAATTCTTCCAACCCGTGAATGAAAAGAATGGCAATGGCACAGGAATAGGAATATTAATACCAACTTGACCCACTTCGATTTCACGCTGGAACTTACGTGCAGCACCACCACTTGCAGTAAATAACGACGTACCGTTGCCGTAAGGGTTGTTATTAATCAGCGCAATTGCTTCATCTAAGCTATCAACAAATACGCAGCAAAGCACGGGGCCAAAAATTTCTTCTTTGTAAATATCCATCTCTGTTGTGACGTTTGAAAACAGTGTTGGACCTACCCAGTTGCCACTTTCATAGCCCTCAACGGTAAAGTCAGAACCGTCTAGCAAACACGTTGCGCCTTGCTGCTTACCGCTGTCAATCAGTGATAAAATGCGCGCTTTTGCCTGCGGCGTAGTTTGCGGACCATAAGCGGCCTCGGGGTCATCCCAAACACCTGGACGCACCTTTGCCATCGCGTCTTTCAACTCTTCTACCCACTGCTGTGATTGACCCACAAAAACGGCAACTGAGATCCCCATACAGCGCTGGCCACCCGCGCCTACCGAAGAGCCAACCAAATTATTGATCACTTGTTCTTTTTTCGCATCAGGCATGATAACCATATGGTTTTTTGCACCAACACACGCTTGAACGCGTTTGAGATTTTGCGTACCTTTGCTGTAAATGTACTGACCAACACCACAAGAACCCACGAAAGAAATCGCGCGAATTTCCGGCGCTTCAAGGATTTGGTCAACCTGCTCCTTACTACCGTGTACTACCTGTAGTACGCCTTTTGGCGCACCAGCTTCTTCAAACAATTCAACCAAGCGCATTGGCGTTAGTGGATCTTGCTCTGATGGCTTAAGTACAAAGGTGTTACCACATACAATTGCCATTGGGAACATCCACAGCGGGATCATCGCAGGGAAGTTAAATGGCGTAATACCTGCACAAACGCCTAGCGGCTGGGTGTATGAATAGGTGTCGATGTTACGGGCAACGTTTTCGACCGTCTCACCCATCATCATTGAAGGGGCATTGCACGCTTGCTCAACCACTTCAATACCGCGCCATACATCGCCTTTCGCATCTTCGAAAGTTTTGCCTAGTTCATGGCAGATAATAGTTGCGATTTCTTCTTGGTGTTCTTTAAGAAGCGCCGCATAACGCATCATAATTCTTGCGCGTTCCGTTACCGGAACATTACGCCACGTTTTAAATGCTTCTTGAGCAGAATGGATTGCCGCTTGTACTTCTTCGTTAGTAGCACAAGGCACTTTCGCGAGTACTTCTTGGTTGGCTGGATTAACAACGTCTAACCATTTGTCAGACTGAGACTGTGAAAATTCACCGTTGATGTATAAAGGTACTTGGTGCATGAAGCACTCCTCCCCATAAAACGAGTTTATGCGCTGCGTAAGTGATTAGAATTATGGAAAACGCAGCGCCCCTTGAACGAAATAAATTGCAGTAACTTACACTTCCACCGCAAGCGCAACGGCTTCACCACCGCCGATACAAAGCGATGCAACGCCTTTTGATAAACCGCGGTTTTTTAGAGCATGGATGAGTGTAACTAGAATACGTGCACCGCTTGCACCGATTGGGTGACCAAGTGCACAAGCACCACCGTTAACATTAACTTTGCTGCTATCAAGCTGCATTTCATTAATAGCTAGCATAGTCACCATGGCAAATGCTTCATTGATTTCCCAAAGATCAACGTCAGCGGTTGACCAACCTGCTTTTTCAAGCAACTTGTTCATCGCACCGACTGGCGCAACGGTAAATTCTGCTGGCGCCTGTGAATGAGTCGCATGAGCAACGATCTTACAAAGCGGTGTTAAACCGTGTTTTTTCGCTTCTGATTCACTCATTAAAATCAGTGCTGCTGCACCATCTGAAATCGATGACGAGTTAGCCGCTGTGATTGTGCCGTCTTTTTTAAATGCTGGGCGAAGTGATGGAATTTTGTCTGGACGGGCATTACCTGGTTGCTCGTCAATTTGCACTTCAACATCCCCTTTGCGTGTGCTTATCACATGAGGAGCAATCTCGTTGGTAAAGCTACCATTATCAATTGCGGCGTTTGCTTTACTTAGCGAGCCAAGTGCAAATTCGTCCATGTGTTCACGAGTTATGCCATATTGGTCTGCTGTATCTTGCGCAAAACAACCCATCGCTTTGTTGTCATAGGCATCTTCTAAACCATCAGCCATCATGTGATCTTTGATTTCGCCATGACCCATGCGCATTCCACCACGGGCCTTTGGAATAAAGTAAGGTGAATTTGTCATGCTTTCCATTCCACCAGCAATAGCAGAACTAATACTGCCAGAGCGAATAAGGTCATGGGCAAACATCGCAGCTTTTAGACCCGAGCCGCACACTTTATTGATTGTTGTCGCACCAGTTGAACGTGCTAACCCTGCATGTAGCATCGCTTGACGCGCTGGGGCTTGACCAAGACCTGCGGGTAGTACGCAACCCATGATCACTTCGCCTATACTCGCGTCGCTAAGACCTGTTTCATTCATTACTGCTTTAATAGCAGTTGCACCTAAGTCTGTGGCGGTAGCGCCAGATAGGCTTCCCATGAAGCCACCCATTGGTGTACGCTTAGCAGCGACGATGACAACAGCTTCGTTACTCATTGCAAAACTCCTGTTTACAAGCCATGCTTTGGCTCATTAAAATTTAACTCTGTATTCGAGCATACATAATATTTACGTTTACGCCAACGTAAATCTAAAATCAAGGCAAATGAGATCGGTGTAAGTGTAAAGATTAGTTGCACAGATTTATTGCCAACGCTTATTCTGTCTAGCACCAATGAAGGTTTGATGACATTCAAAACAACATATGCCAATGCTTTTATAAGACTAAAGCAGGATCTGGTATTCTTACTTTACCTTTACGTAAACTTCACTTATATTGGTCTAATCAGTGACGTTGTAAGTGTAAATAAAAATGCAAGAAATAAATGAACCTACCTATTCAATCAGCGAGTTAGCTAAGGAATTTGATATTACTACTCGCAGTATTCGTTTTTACGAAGACCAAGGGTTGCTTTCTCCTAAGCGCCAAGGACAAACACGTATCTACTCTAAACGTGACAAAGTTCGCTTAAAACTGATTCTTCGCGGAAAACGCCTTGGCTTTACACTTGCTGAAACTGGCCGCTTATTTGAGCTTTACGACGCCGACAAATCGAGTGAAAAGCAGCTTAAAACCATGTTGCAACTCATAGAAGAGAAAAAAGCCGATCTCAGCCAACAAATGGACGACATCAAGGTTGTCTTAATGGAATTGGTGACGGCTGAACGCCGTTGTCGCGATACCTTACATGAGCTCGAAAAATAAACTCTCACAACAGGATGAATACCGATGAGCACAGTATCTTTATATAAAGAATTAAACTTTGGACTAGGTGAAACAGCAGACATGATCCGTGATCATGTGAATAGTTTCGCTACCAGTGAAATAGCCCCGCTTGCTGAAAAAACAGACCAAGAAAACGCATTTCCAAATCAAATGTGGCCAAAGTTTGGTGAAATGGGCCTACTTGGGATCACCGTCGCTGAAGAATTTGGCGGCTCAAACATGGGCTATCTTGAACACGTCATTGCAATGGAAGAGATAAGCCGTGCGAGTGCATCCATTGGCTTAAGCTACGGGGCACATTCAAACCTATGTGTGAACCAAATTAACCGTAACGGCAACCAAGCGCAAAAAGAAAAATACCTTCCAAAACTTATCAGCGGTGAACATATTGGCGCGCTGGCAATGAGTGAGCCCAATGCAGGTTCAGACGTTGTCTCAATGAAGCTACGTGCTGAAAAGCAAGGTGACAAGTTCATCCTAAACGGCAATAAAATGTGGATCACCAATGGGCCAGATGCCGACGTTTTTGTTATTTATGCGAAAACCGATGTCAATGCGGGCCCTCGCGGGATCACCGCCTTTATCGTTGAAAAAAGCTTCCCCGGTTTTTCAACGGCACAAAAGTTAGACAAGCTTGGTATGCGCGGTTCAAACACCTGTGAGCTGGTATTCGAAAACTGCGAAGTACCTGCAGAAAACATCCTTGGCGAATACAACGAAGGCGTTAAGGTACTCATGAGTGGCCTAGACTACGAGCGTGTGGTATTGGCTGGTGGCCCGCTTGGTATCATGCAAGCTTGTATGGATGTGGTAGTGCCTTATATCCATGAGCGTCAACAATTTAACCAATCCATCGGTGAGTTCCAGTTGGTGCAAGGTAAAATTGCTGACATGTACACACAAATGAACGCTGCGCGTTCATACGTTTATACCGTTGCAAAAGCCTGTGACCGTGGCGAAACCACGCGTAAAGACGCAGCTGGGGCCATTTTATATGCCGCAGAACTTGCAACCAAACTTGCACTTGATGCCATTCAATTACTAGGCGGAAACGGCTATATCAATGAATATCCAACAGGACGCCTACTACGCGATGCCAAGCTGTACGAAATTGGCGCTGGTACGTCGGAGATCCGTCGTATGCTTATCGGACGTGAGCTATTCAACGAAAGTCGCTAGGAGTGCTACATGACGGTACTAAATTCTGCGGTCAATCCGCATGATCCCCAATTTAAGGCAAACAGCGATGCGATGGCATCGCTGGTTGCTGACCTTAAAGACAAAGTCTCCATACTGAGCCAAGGTGGTGGTGAAGCGCTGATTGCCCGTCACCAAAGCCGTGGTAAGTTATTTGTCCGTGACCGTATTGAAACCTTACTCGATGAGGGGTCACCATTTTTAGAAATTGGCCAATTCGCCGCATTCGGCGTTTATGAACAAGATATTCCTTGTGCAGGTGTGGTCGCTGGGATCGGGCGCGTCAAGGGTGTTGAATGCATGATTGTCGCAAACGATGCAACGGTAAAAGGGGGAACCTACTTCCCTATTACCGTAAAAAAACACCTAAGAGCACAAGAGATCGCTGAGCGTTGCCATCTTCCTTGTATCTATTTAGTCGATTCTGGTGGCGCAAACCTGCCAGAGCAAGACGAAGTATTCCCAGACAAGCTACATTTTGGTCGAATTTTCTACAACCAAGCCCGTATGTCTGCTAAAGGGATCCCACAAATCGCTGTGGTAATGGGTTTATGCACCGCAGGTGGCGCTTATGTACCAGCGATGGCCGATGAAAGTATCATCGTTAAAGAGCAAGGCACGATATTCTTAGCAGGCCCCCCGCTCGTGAAAGCGGCTACCGGGGAAGAAGTGAGTGCGGAAGAATTAGGTGGTGCAGATGTTCACTGTAAAACCTCTGGCGTAGCAGACCATTACGCCGAAAATGACGAGCACGCGCTCTCTATCGCAAGACAATGTGTATCGCGCCTTAATCATCAGCGCCCTACTCGCCCGATCCTGCAAGATGCCAAACCGCCCCGTTATGACATTCATGAGGTCTATGGCATTGTTGGCACCGACCTGAAAAAGCCTTTCGATGTACGTGAAGTGATTGCGCGTATCGTCGACGACTCTCAGTTTGATGAATTTAAACGCTACTTCGGCGAAACACTGGTTACTGGCTTTGCTGAAATTTACGGCCATCCAGTGGGGATCGTCGCAAATAACGGTATTCTCTTTTCTGAATCTGCGCAAAAAGGGGCACACTTTATTCAGCTATGTGCTCAGCGCAATATCCCCTTGTTGTTTTTGCAGAACATTACTGGATTTATGGTTGGTCAAAAATACGAAGCGGAAGGTATCGCCAAGCATGGAGCAAAAATGGTTACGGCTGTTTCCTGTGCTGATGTGCCTAAGTTTACGGTATTGATTGGCGGCTCATACGGCGCGGGTAACTACGGCATGTGTGGCAGAGCGTACGAACCAACCATGATGTGGATGTGGCCAAATGCACGGATCTCCGTCATGGGTGGTGAACAAGCTGCTGGTGTATTAACACAGGTTAAACAAGACGGTTTAGCGCGTAAAGGGCTTAGCATGAGTGACGCCGAAGTCAGCGAATTTAAAAAGCCAATTATTGAGCAGTACGAAAAACAAGGCCACCCATATTATGCGAGCGCGAGACTTTGGGACGATGGTGTTATCGACCCTGCAGATACGCGCACGGTACTTGGCCTTGCTTTAGAGGCTGCGAGCAATGCACCGCAAAAAGAGTCTAAATTTGGCGTCTTCAGAATGTAAGGAGCACTTATGCCTGTCACTTTAACGATAACAAAAAGCAAAGTGGCGATTTTAGAGCTAAGTCGCCCAGAAAAACATAATGCCTTCAATGCGGAGGTGATTGCCGAGCTGATTAAAAATATAGAATATGCCAGTGACCTCGATATCAGGGCCCTGGTATTAAAAACCGAAGGCAAACACTTTTCAGCAGGGGCAGACCTGACGTGGATGAAGTCCATGGCAGATAACGACTATGACGAAAACGTCGCTGACTCTTTAGAGCTTGCTAAATTAATGCAAGTGCTTGCTACTTGCCCTCATCCAACACTCTGTTTAGTGCAAGGAGCGGCTTTTGGAGGCGCACTCGGGTTAATCGCCTGTTGCGATATCGCCATCGCAGAGCACAACTCCAAATTCTGTTTAAGCGAAGTCAAGCTTGGCCTTATTCCGGCTGTTATTAGTCCTTATGTCATTAAAGCTATTGGTGAGCGCCAAGCACGACGTTACTTTTTAACCGCCGAAGTATTCGATGGAGAGAAGGCGCTTAAAATGGGCTTAATCCATGAATTAAGCGACGATTTAGCAAAAAGCGAAGCGGATTTTCTCGATACCTTGCTTAACAATGGTCCTGCTGCTGTGAAAAGTGCCAAAGCACTTATCGATGAAGTGGCGGGAACCACAATCGACGACACATTGATAAAGCATACAGCAAAACGCATCGCTGAAATTAGAGTAAGCGAAGAAGGCCAAGAAGGTCTGAGTGCTTTTTTCGATAAACGTGCCCCACGCTGGCAAACTGCCGCGAGCGAATAGGAGTCAATATGCTAACTAAAATTCTAGTCGCAAACCGTGGTGAAATTGCCTGCCGTGTAATGCGCACCGCAAAGAAAATGGGCCTAACCACTGTCGCGGTTTACTCTGATGCTGATGCCAATGCGATGCACGTTAAGGCCGCGGATGAAGCCTACCACATTGGCCCTGCGCCAAGTAAAGAGTCTTACCTTGTTGCAGAAAAAATCCTTGAAGTTGCAAAATCAGCCGGTGTTGACTGCATCCACCCAGGTTACGGTTTCTTATCTGAAAATGAAGTGTTTGCCAAAGCGTGTGAAGCGGAAAATATTGCGTTTATTGGTCCACTGGCAAGCTCAATTGAAGCGATGGGTTCAAAAACCCGTGCTAAGGAAATCATGCATGACGCCAACGTGCCCTTAGTACCTGGGTACTACGGCGACAAACAAGCAGATGATTTCTTGCAAGCAGAAGCAGAAAAAATCGGCTTCCCGGTACTTATCAAAGCCGCTTATGGCGGTGGTGGTAAAGGGATGCGCGTGGTGCGTGACAGTAGCGAGTTTTTATCTGCGCTGCATGGTGCTAAGCGTGAAGCTACTGCCAGCTTTGGCAATGACTTAGTATTGCTTGAGCGTTTTGTTGATAAGCCGCGTCACGTTGAAGTACAAGTTTTTGCCGATAGTCACGGTAACTGTGTTTATCTCGGTGATAGAGATTGTTCACTGCAACGTCGCCACCAAAAAGTAATTGAAGAAGCGCCCGCGCCTGGTTTGAGTGATGACATGCGCAAAGCAATGGGCGAAGCAGCTGTAAGATGTGCGCAAGCGATTAATTATCGCGGTGCAGGCACAGTGGAGTTTTTACTCTGTGGCGATGAGTTCTTTTTTATGGAGATGAACACTCGCCTGCAAGTCGAGCACCCAGTGACAGAAATGGTAACCGGCCTCGATTTGGTTGAATGGCAACTTATGGTAGCTGCAGGTGAGCCACTACCGCTTACTCAAGAGCAGGTTTCGTTATCTGGTCATAGCTTTGAAGCGCGCATTTACGCCGAAGATCCTGAAGAAAACTTTATGCCGTTTTCTGGTGTACTTTCACATCTTAGCTTTCCTGATGCCGAAGATGGCGTAAGAATTGACACGGGCGTACAACAAGGTGATGAGATCAGTCCATTTTACGACCCTATGATTGCAAAGCTCATCGTGCATGGTAAAAACCGTGAACAAGCGTTATTAAAGTTAAAGTCGAGTTTAGAACAAGTGCACCTGTGTGGATTGAAATCCAACATTGCATTTTTACACCACTTAGCTGGCCACCCCACTTTTACGGCAGGAGCGCCTGATACCCACTTTATCGACACGCAAACAGACGTACTAACTCAATCGAATACGCCGCTGGATAAAATGGTGTTATTAGCCAGTGCAGCCTACCTTAGCCACCAACAACCATGTAAAAACACGGTGTGGGGAAACCTAGGCTTTAGGCTTAACCAAACCGCGAAAGTGGATTTACCATTTGCAGATCATGAAGCTTGTGCCTATCAATCTCAAGGTGGTTGGAAGGTTTCGTTTAACGAGCAAATTCACCAAGTTGAATGTGAATTAAATGGACACCAGTTAACAGTGGTGATTGATGGTGCACGGTTACGCGCCAGTGCCATTGTTACCGAAACCGCAATCACTATTATGTATGGCCCGTATCAACATACCGTTGAACTTAAGTCAAAGCATTACATTAGCGATCATGAGCACGAAGCCGCACCGCTGGCAGCGCCATTGAACGGCACTGTGGTTAAACACTTATTAGCCATTGGTACCCAAGTCAATAAAGGTGATGCCGTCGTGATAATCGAAGCCATGAAGATGGAATATACCCTAAATGCACCATTTGATGGCACGCTAACTTCATACTGCTTTGCAGAAGGCGAGCTGGTCAGTCATGGCGATATGCTGGCGATTGTTGAGGAGCAAGACTAATGTCTCAGTATCCGGCTAAGGTCAAAATTGTAGAAGTCGGCGCCCGTGACGGCTTGCAAAATGAGGTCAGTGTTGCCACAGAAGCCAAAATCTCGCTGGTCAATGCATTAAAAAACGCAGGCCTCAAGCACATAGAAGCAGGCGCGTTTGTGTCACCCAAATGGGTGCCACAAATGGCCGATTCTGCAGAGGTAATACAAGGCTTTGAGCGTAGTGATGGCGTTGAAATAAGCGCCTTAACGCCAAACCTTAAAGGCGCAGAGCTTGCACTCGAAAATCAGGTCGACGAATTTGCCATTTTCACTGCAGCCAGTGAGGCATTTACTCAAAAAAACATCAACTGCACGATTGAACAAAGTATTGAACGCTTTCGTCCCGTTGTTGAGCTTGCTCAAAAAAACAACATAAAAGTAAGAGGTTATGTAAGTTGTGTGGTTGGTTGCCCCTATCAAGGTGAAGTACAACCAGAGCAAGTTTTAGCAGTATGTAAACAATTGTTGTCACTTGGTTGTTATGAAATCAGCCTAGGGGATACCATAGGTGTTGGTACACCTAAAAAAGTCCATCAACTGCTGACGCTATTATTGCAACATATACCAGCAGACAAGCTTGCAGTGCATTTCCATGATACCTACGGGCAAGCGTTAACCAACATACATACCGCCTTACAAATGGGGATCGCGACAGTAGATAGTGCAGTTGCAGGTCTTGGTGGTTGTCCTTACGCTAAAGGTGCGTCAGGAAATGTTGCCACTGAGGATGTGGTTTACTTGCTACAAGGACTTGGCATTGAGTGTGGAATTGATTTAGAAAGGCTAGCAAAAGCAGGATGGGCGATTTGTGATGCGCTAAACAAAACACCAAGCAGTAAAGTGTCGTTAGCGCTCAAGCAAACTTGTCAATCTTAAAACAATAACATTATTAGGAGTGGGCTTATGGCCGGTTTCGATAAAGTCGTATCAAGCTACCGTGAAGCGATGGCAGGTCTGAAAGACGGTGATACTATCATTGCAGGTGGCTTTGGTTTATGCGGTATTCCGGAGGGCTTAATTGCAGAAATTAAGCGCATGCAAACAAAAGAACTTACCGTAGTTTCTAACAATTGTGGTGTTGACGACTTTGGTCTGGGGATTTTGCTAAAAGATCGTCAGATTAAGAAGATAATTGCCTCTTATGTTGGTGAAAATGCCCTGTTTGAACAGCAGCTTCTTGACGGCGTTATTGACGTTGAATTGACGCCACAAGGGACGCTTGCAGAGAAGATGCGCGCCGGTGGTGCTGGGATCCCAGCTTTTTACACGGCAACAGGGTACGGTACTCCCGTTGCTGAGGGTAAAGAAGTAAAAGAATTTGATGGCCGTCCATATATCTTGGAAGAGTCAATTACTGGCGAATTTGCCATTGTTAAAGCGTGGAAAGCAGACCGATACGGCAACTTAGTATTCCGCCACACGGCAATGAACTTTAACCCTATGGCTGCAACCGCAGGAAAAATCACGGTAGCAGAAGTAGAAGAAATTGTGGAGCCAGGTGAACTTGAACCAAGCCAAATCCACACCCCAGGTATTTATGTCAATCGCGTGATCAAAGGTGACTTTGAAAAGCGTATTGAACGTGTCACAACGCGCAAATAGGAGGCAGTCATGGGTTTAAATCGTGAACAAATTGCAATGCGCGTGGCGCAAGAGCTAGAAGACGGCTACTACGTTAACTTAGGCATTGGTATTCCTACCTTAGTCGCTAACTATGTTCCCAACGGCATTGAAGTGATGCTGCAATCGGAAAATGGCCTACTCGGTATGGGTCCCTACCCTACTGAAGACCAAGTAGACGCTGATATGATCAATGCGGGTAAAGAAACCGTGACAGCAGCGACAGGTGCAGCTATTTTTAATAGTGCGGAAAGCTTTGCCATGATCCGTGGTGGTCATGTAGACTTGACGGTACTAGGTGCATTTGAAGTTGATCAACAAGGCAATATCGCGTCTTGGATGATCCCGAAAAAATTAATCAAAGGCATGGGTGGTGCGATGGATTTAGTTGCTGGTGCACGCAACATCATAGTGACCATGACCCATGCTAGTAAACACGGTGATTCAAAACTATTGGAGTCATGCACACTGCCACTTACAGGCGTGAATTGTGTGAAGAAAATCGTAACCGATTTAGCTGTGTTAGAAGTAAAAGACGGCGCATTCCATTTGCTAGAACGCGCACCGGGTGTTAGTGTTGATGAAATAATCAGCAAAACTGCGGGTAAGCTCATCGTTGATGGTGAGATCCCAGAAATGCAGTTTGAAGCGTAATAAAGCACACCTGTACGTTTAAATGTACCGACCTCATTCCCAGTGCCAAAGGCGCTGAGTTACCCAAAACCCCTCGCAAGAGGGGTTTTTTTTAGATATCTTTAAACAACCCCATATTCTACACTGCGAAGTGTGTCCAGTTGATGAATGTGATGATTTTTAAATAAAAAATTCAGTAGCCATTTACTTTTCCCACTTAACCCCTAAACTAATAGACATAAGTGATAAGCTGGCTTTGATAAGTAATACCTACTTGCTTAATTAAGTGCGCTATTTTGAGGCGAGAGGATCTTGTCCATAACTAGGCAAAAATTGTTTTTTTATTTGTTCTAAATAATAATTTTTAACGCAGTTAACGTCTGATTTGTGCCCTCAAAGTGAGCAAGCATTAAGTCAAAATGGTATTATTTTGGAGCTAAGTTTAAACTTTACAAGGTTGCTGCTTAGAAGCATCGACTGAATATCAAGTTGAAAGCATACCAACTAGCTGAACCTAGTGTTGAACGGTTGGTAGAGTATATTGATACCATTGCTAAATGATAGAGCAGTTCGGTTGGTTTATCTTAATTACAAGTATTGAGGCAGTATGCTGTCGCTGTAACTAACATAAACCCATCATATACTCAGATACTAAAGTAATCACAGGTGTGCGCATGTGATTACATCAACAGTCTGAGTAATCAAAACTAGATTCAATTGCTATCATAGTTTCATGATTTGCATTCAAAGATGCCGTGGCGCCGTGATAATGCTCAACCACTGGTTGATTATTATTAGAGGATTACCGTCAGACTCTGCTTCACTGTGAGCCTAGTTATTGTCGAAGTGTTATATCGTTTTGCATAACCAACAGTAGCTACTGTTGTGTCAATATATCAGCTTGGTGTCGTATCACGATGAGAACAACAAGAGGATATCATGGGCAATCACCACGATAAGTACAGCATCGATAATACGGACTACACAGTTGGACAAGATAACGTTCAGAAGTGGGGCTTTGACGTGCATAACCCGGTTTTTGGTGTTAGTGCAGGGTTGATATTGGCTTTTTTAGTCGCCGTATTATTAGTTGATGCAAACACAGCTAAAACGACTCTAGACGGTATTAAGTGGGACATCATAGGCAACTTTGATGCACTCTTTATGTGGTCTGGTAATTTCTTTGTTATATTCTGTCTCGCACTCGTCTTATCCCCTTACGGTAAAATCCGTCTAGGTGGTGAAAACGCAAAGCCCAGTTATAGTCGAGCCTCATGGCTGGCTATGCTATTTGCTGCGGGCATGGGTATTGGTCTGATGTTTTGGGGCGTTGCTGAGCCTGTGGCGTATTATACAGGCTGGTATGAAACTCCATTGAATGTTGCAGCTAATACTCCAGAAGCTGCTGAACTTGCTATGGGTGCAACCATGTACCACTGGGGCTTACACCCTTGGGCTATTTACGCAGTTGTTGCACTTTCTCTCGCATTTTTTGCTTACAACAAAGGGCTACCGCTTTCTATTCGCTCAATCTTTTATCCTATCCTAGGAGACAAAGCATGGGGTTGGCCTGGTCACGTTATTGATATTCTTGCGGTATTGGCAACCTTGTTTGGCCTTGCCACTTCACTTGGGCTAGGCGCGCAACAGGCAGGTGCTGGGATCCAGCATGTGTTTGGTATTGAAGCCGGGCTCGGTTTAGAAATTGCGGTGATAATTGGTGTTACAGCGCTGGCAATCATTTCCGTAGTGCGTGGTATTGATGGCGGAGTAAAGCTGCTTAGTAACGTTAACATGCTTATCGCATTTGTATTATTGTTGTTTGTTGCGATAGCTGGTTTTGCCATTGCACTGGGTAACATTCCAACTACAGTGATGGCGTATGTCGAAAATATCATTCCACTGAGCAACCCACATGGCCGCGAAGATGAAGCTTGGTTCCAGGGCTGGACTGTGTTCTATTGGGCTTGGTGGATTTCTTGGTCACCGTTTGTGGGAATGTTTATCGCCCGCGTATCTGAAGGACGTACAATCCGCGAGTTTATTACCGCTGTACTTCTTATCCCAACTCTGGTCACTGTGATCTGGATGTCTATCTATGGTGGTCTAGCTATTGATCAAGTTAAAAACAGCATTGGTGCACTCGGTACTGACGGCCTAACTGAAGTGCCTCTTGCGATGTTCCAAATGTTTGAAAATCTACCTATGAGCGACCTATTGTCATTTACTGCTATTTTGCTCGTGTTGGTCTTCTTTATTACGTCGTCGGATTCTGGTTCTTTGGTGATCGACAGCATTACCGCAGGCGGTAAGATAGATGCACCAGTACCGCAACGTATATTCTGGGCCAGTATTGAAGGCGCAATTGCCGCTGCACTACTTTGGATTGGTGGTAAAGAGGCCATAGAAGCGTTACAAGCAGGTGCGATTTCAACAGGCTTGCCGTTTACCTTCGTACTACTATTGATGTGCGTAAGCTTGATCTTAGGGCTTAGAACAGAGCCTAAAGGCTAGCGGTTATTAATACCGAAAAAGGCGGAGTTCTCTAAGTGCTCCGCCTTTTTTAATTCTTGTTGTTAGCTCCACCAGCCTTTCACCATCTCAGATGGATCCAAGCAATACTGAGCCTGAGCTTGAAGTAATTCCGCCGTTGCTAAGGCATCAGACAAAGCATGATGTGGTTGATAATAAGGTAAGCCATAGCGCTTTCTGCAATCAGCCAAACGAACGGAGGGAATAGGCTTTCGCTTAAGTTTATCAAGCCAACTTCTGCTACGATTAATTGCCGACTTCTCAATTTCCATTGTATCAATCACAGGAAACTCAATCCCCTCTCCAAGCCTTGCTTGCAATGCCGACTTAAAAAATTCCTTTTCAACAAATTGATAGTGCACCACAATGACTTTCCCATTGAGTGAGGCAAACACTTCTTCTAGAATTTCGCTTAAATCTGGCGCACTTTCTACTTGAGAATGAGTGATCCTGTGCAGTACCACCGACTCTTCAGCAAGGGGACTCGTAGGTTTGACTAACCAATGTTTTGCCTGAGCTAAGCGGATCCGATGCAAATCAAACGGCACCACGCCAACACTGACAATATCGTCGGTATTGGGGTCAAGCCCCGTCGTTTCAAAGTCGAGTGCAACAAACTCACAGGCTTGCAATTGTTGGTATGGATCAACAACACCTTGTTGGTAAAATGCCTTTAGGCGCGCATCCTTCACCGTTTCAGCTAAGTGCTGAAAACGATTAGGCCACGACATAATATTACTTTGCATGCCTCACCACTATTTCATCATTGATTTGTTTTGATAGCGAAATTTCAAAAAGCTCTGTGCTTTATCTAGCACACCAAATGCCTCTTTGAGATTACGTTGCTCAAAGTCTGAGAGCGTTTCTGGTGGTAAGCTATTATCTGGCTTTTCTCCTTGTTCTATTTGCCAAGCTTGATGCCGGATACGCATGATAGCAATGTATTCAAGGGCAGCTTGAAGATCCAACACTTTCCCTTTGGGAAGAATATTCGCTTCATCAATATCTTCTAATCGTTCAAAAGAGTTTTGCTTTCTTGAACCAACCCCTAAAGCATGTACTCTAACTAAATCAGAAAGTGGCGCTGTACCACGGCGTTTAATATTCATAGAGCGCCTATGCTCTCCATCTTGTTCAAGTACAAAACCATTAAAGAAGCCAAGTGGTGGCGTTCGTCTCAGTGCATTATGGGCCATCGCAGCCAAGAATTTAGGGGTTTTCTTTGCTTTCTTGCTAATAAAGCTCGTTAGTCTTTCGGCCCACTTAATTTCTCCCCACACACCTTCTAAATCAAAGAATATGGAGCTGTTCAACAATGCCTCAGGGTTTGGGTTGTCCATCCAGTCTTCAAATTGTGATTGCCATTGGCTGTAAGTTAAACGCCAAGCTGGATTGCTCGCCATGATCCCACCATCACAATATTTATAACCACAATTAGCCAGCCCATCGCACACAAACTTAGCCAGCTGTTCAAAATAAACACCATGTTTTGTTGGGTTATAACTATCATCCAAAATAAGTGCATTATCTTGGTCGGTCACAATAAGTTGCTCATCACGAGCCATAGAGCCCAATGCTATAAAACAATATGGAATGGGTGGTGGCCCTAATTTGGCTTCAGCTAGTTCAAGCAGCTTGTGTTTAAAGGTTTTGCCGATAATAGACATCGCTGAGCCTATCATGTGAGAGTTTGCGTCCTCGTTTACCATCCGCGTAAATATTGCTGGGAGCTGCTTTGAATAGCTGCTTAAGTCTTCAACGCTTTGCTGCCCCATTAACCCTCTTACGAAGAGTAAACTACTTTGAGACTCGTAACGTAAGATATCTGAGAGCGCAATAACACCGATTGGCTTGCGTTTATGTACAACAGGCAAATGATGCACATTATCTCTGAGCATAAGCATCATGGCTTCAAACACATAAGCATTGGAATCAACGATGATAAGATCCGTAGACATGATCTCAGACACCGGCGTCTGATAGTCTAATCCTGCTGCAACAACTTTTGTTCGCAGATCTCTATCACTAATGAGGCCAACAACTTGGCCGTCATCTTCGTCAGGATCTTCCACTACGGGTTTGTCTGGATCATAAATCAGCAGCGATGAAACATGCTCATTTGCCATCACTTGAGCGGCTTGCTGAACTGTTGAGTTACGCTCAACATACACCACATCACGTAATAATAATTTACGAACCTTGGCGGTGGTTAAATCATTACTGTCAGCTTGCTCTGACACGGTAATCTTTAACCTAGCATTATCATCAGCCTCGAAATAATCAGCGAAGGGCTCATAGACATCACAGTATTTATCAAAAATACCAACTGGTATGCAGTAAACTAAGGTATCTTCTAAGCTTTGGGCGCCAAAACGCACCTTACGATTCATCAATAAGCCACGCTGACCAAATATCCCACCTGCGGATATACGGTTATACAATTCGCCTGAGCGTCGATATAATTCAACAGCCCCAGAGCGGATCACATATAGATAAGTGATCTGCTCACCGTAAACTAAAATTTTGCTGCCTTCTCGGTAGTAACCTACTTCCACTTGACTTGCCAGCTGGTTCAATGCTTCTTGAGGTAAATCCGTAAACGGCGGATAGGCCGCTAAAAAATTGGCAATTTCCTGATGTTCAACTTCCATGACTTGCCTTGATTTGGATAGAATTTAATTCTATTGTGGGCAACAGGCGCTAAATTTGCAATGAAAAGCCTAGCAGATCTTTGAATGCAAGGTGGTGTAATATTGCTTGTTCAAGATACTGAACAACTTGTTCTGGATTGGCTTATCTTCCTTGAGAAATTATCTCAACGATTTTTGATTTATATCTCGATCGTCTTTTAATGTAAAATCCCATTGCCTTGAAACTTATCCATAAAATCTTCAATTGAATATGGACTTGCGAGTGCTTATTTGACCTATGTCACTTTAAAAATTTTTGAAACCGCCTCATACTAGTTGTCTATAACTATTCGCAACAGGAATCGCAATCATGGCTTATGAAGTCAATTTTGATGGTCTGGTTGGGCCAACTCACAACTATGCAGGCCTCTCATATGGCAACGTCGCCTCCCTTTCTAACGCAGCTAGTATCTCTAATCCAAAAGAAGCGGCTTTACAGGGACTAGAGAAAATGAAAGCCATGCATGATATTGGCTTAAAACAAGGGATCTTTGCGCCTCACGCTAGACCAAGCTTGGCGCCTCTGCGTAGAGTGGGCTTCTCTGGTACTGACGCACAAGTGTTGGACAAAGCCTATAAACAGGAACCCATTTTACTCCGCGCTTGTTACTCAGCGTCCTCCATGTGGACAGCAAACGCCGCAACGGTATCCCCTTCTATTGACTCAAATGACGGTAAAGTGCATTTCACTAGTGCTAATTTAAACTGCAAGTTTCACCGCTCTATTGAGCCTCAAACCACCACTAATTTATTACGTAGCATGTTTGCTAATGAGCAGCATTTTGCCCATCATCAACATTTACCCGAGCAGCCTTTCTTTGGCGATGAAGGTGCGGCCAATCATACTCGACTTACAGACTCTCACGGCAGCACAGGACTACAGCTATTTGTCTACGGCGCGAGCGGTTTTAACAGTGAAATAAAAGGCCCGACTAAGTATCCAGCACGTCAAACCCTTGAGGCAAGTAAAGCAATAGCGAGATTGCATCAGCTCAATGATAAACAGGCACTATTTATCCAACAAAACCCCAATGTGATTGACCAAGGCGTATTCCATAATGATGTTATTGCTGTGGGCAATGAAAACGTGCTGTTTTGCCATGATCAAGCTTTTATTGATCAAACCAATAGTCTGACCAAAATTAGACAAGCATATATCGGAGAAAAGCCATTACATATTGTTGAAGTACCGAGTCATGCTGTCAGTGTTGAGGATGCTGTCAAAAGCTATTTATTTAACTCACAGCTTATCACCCTACCGTCAGGTGAAATGATGCTTGTAGCACCTGAAGAGTGTGCAAAGAACGACAATGTTGCAGCATATATTGAATACATGCTAAGCGCTAATAATCCGATTTCACAAGTGCGCTTTTTCGATTTACGTCAGAGTATGCAAAATGGGGGGGACCTGCTTGTTTACGTTTACGCGTTGCACTTAGTGATACGGAGCTAAATGCAGTAAACCCCGAAGTGATGATGAGTGAGGAAAAGTTCGCGCAACTTAATGCTTGGGTGAATAAGCATTATAGAGACCGCGTGACTGAGCAAGATTTAGCAGATCCTAGCCTATTAAACGAATCTTATACTGCACTGGATGAACTGACGCAATTGCTTAATTTAGGCAGCGTCTATGAATTCCAGCAATAACTTAAAGTCGGGATAACCGCTTGTTTTCTTGCAGCTGTTATCCCTTTCTACTGCTTTGAATTTGCCTGTATTGAGAAATAACTTTTGGCTAGCGTGATATTGTACCAATTGAATTAATTATCTTATCAATTTGAAGGATGAAATAGCTCATTTACTTAATACCTTTGGTATTACAATTTTTAGCTTATGCTAATTAGCTGGCTAACTCACTTCTGCCCTGAGTTTAGGTTAGTTAATTTAATTGCATATCCAAGAAAAATAATGGAGTGTGCTGCGCTCCTTTATTTTTGTGCCAGCAAATTTATAGCCCATTTTTCAATCATGCCGTCGCTATTTAATGTCACTAGCGTGTTAGAATCAGGCACGTACATATCTACAACGGTTGCACCTTCACTTGCAGTGTGGATTGACCAAGTACCGAGCTCTTCCCCACTTTCGTACCGCCAAATTGACAGGTGTGACTTTGATGAAGAAGTGGCGAGCAAGCCCGAGCCTGAAATAAATTTAGCTTTTCTGAACATTTTAAATCGAGCCATATACTTTAGCTCACTGAGCAATTTACCGGACTCAAAGTCTAAAACATGCTGGGCATTTAACCCATCAGAAACAAACAAACGCTGACCATCCGAACTTACGGTTAAGCTCGTCACTCTGTGGTTGAATTGATGTTCATAAACCGGTTCTGGCGAGGCGAACTGCCACATTGCTACTAACCCATCTTGAGCGCCAGTAACAAAATACTCGCCAGTTTTGTCAAATGCTAAATGTTCAATAGGTCTAGAGTGAGGCATAAAGCGATTGTTTAACTTAGTGAATAAGTCAGCCATGTTGAGTGACCCATCATCCATGGCTACAAGCAATCGTTGATTATCATGAGACAGTGCTAATGAAGATATCGACGCAAGCGGGCTGACACCGGCAAAAGGCACATTAGTAATTAACTTTTGTTTAGGCACGGACCAAATTGAAATAAGATTTTCACCCGCTACAATCAGCATCTTCTTGTCGTCGGATAAAAGCAATGCTTTTACCGGTGTTTTGATTTTATCCTTGGGAACAGAAAATAGTATGGATTGATCCGAGTTGTCGAATATGTTGATATCTGCATTGCTATCTAAAGTGACCGTCCACGCACCATCATTAGAAAAATGTCCGATAATAATCCCGTTTTGCGTCAGCTGACTTGTCACCCCTTGACTGATCTGGGGCTGAGCACCACAACCTATTAGAAAACAAGCTAAACAAGCCAGTGATAGTAAGCGAGACATCTTAAACCCTTTGTTCATAATACATTTATTTCAATCACTGCCTTTACATATCGACCATTAGCAGACAAACTTAAGCTATTGTGAATAATTGTAGATTGCATATGATGTATTTTAGCATGACAAAGTCACTTTTAAGGCAAGCTTTTGTCATAATAGCAGCAATGCTGCTCCTTTCGGCATGTGGTTCTGATGAAGACGCAGCTAGGGGCGACAAAGATACCCCAGGCTTCGCTGCCACTATGTATTTTGACGCCTTGTATAATCAGAAAAACTTCGATGCGGCGATAGCAATCGCAACGCCACGACACGCCCGTATCATGCGCTCTTACGGCACAGCATCTCAATTTGCTAGAAACCTCGTTAACATGCAATACGATGAGGTAACCATAGAAGTTGATATGACGAACCAAAGTCTCAGAGAACAATACGGTAACACCGCAAAAATTAATTTGATTTTCACCGGTCAACTTCGTGGTGAACAGGTTGATGATATGCGCAGCGTTAGTATGGTCCGTAAAAAAGGCAAATGGTATGTAGACAAAATCCTAGCCGATCCTTTTGCACGTTAAATTGATTTATAAATAACCCCGAATGCATTAACCGTTCAATCAATTTGAAGGATGAAATAGCATAGTTAGCGTCGTTAAAAATTTCTCATTTAGAACAACTAAATAGCAAAATTCTTCGCCTAGCTACTAAAGCTATTTCTCCACTTCACATAGCGCATTTACTCAATACATTTGGTATAGTCCGCTTTTGAACTTATCAATCGCACCTATTTTAAATACTAAGATTCCTTCTCATCCTTCTGCGCTTTTGCATCTACCGCGCAAGCTTTAGCTACTAGGGTTTCTATACAAAATATTGTCTCTGATGCTTTGTCATCAATGACCTTCTCTCGCGTTGCTATATTTAGTTTCTCATTAAGAGACTTCCCAACTAAGCTCGCTGTATTTTGTTTGCACCACTTACGATATTTCGCCATTAACGGTCCATGTGCCTTCTCCAGCATATACGCATGTTCAACGGTGTCTACTGCCGAGTGTTTGACTACTGAGCACAAATGTGAGATCCGCTCTCGAGTCGTATTATTCTCAGTGACATGATTACAGACCTGAACTGCTAAGGTGTCGCTTGGCGCCTTTAACCAATTCCCAAAAGGAAATGCTAAACGTTTTAGTAAAAATGCCAACGGTGCCATGGTAAAATTATCGCAAAACGCGTAGACAGCTTTGCTGGCCTCATATAAACAATGATCCAGTGCAAACTTCACCAAAGGCAAGTCGCCCTGTTGATGGCCATCATCTTCATATTTTTTTAGTACACACGATGCCATGTACAAATAACTCAATACATCACCGAGTTTGGCAGAGAGCATTTCGCGCCGCTTGAGCGAGCCACCTAGCTTTAACATGGCAATATCACTGTATACCGATAGCGCCTGACTTAACCAAGTTAAACGTCGGTAGTAAGGTGCCACATCGCCACTCACCGGTGAGCGTTCAAAGCGAGCAAGGGTTAGGCCATTCAACAATGCCTTAACCCCATTTACTGAAGTATGTTGTAAATGCTTACACAACACCTCATCAAACTCTTTTAATGCAATAAGTTGATCGTCTTGTTGTACAATGCTCATTTCTTTGAGGATAAACGGGTGACAACGGGTCGCGCCTTGGCCAAATATCATTAAACTGCGCGTCAGGATGTTTGCTCCTTCAACGGTAATTGAGATAGGCATCCCCATGTAGTTATAGGCAAGATAGTTCATCTCGCCCATTTGAATAGCTTTGCCACCATGGATATCCATGGCATCATTTAATGCTACTCTGGCATGTTCAGTTAAGTGATACTTTGCAATCGCAGTGACAACTGACGGGCTTTGTTTTAAGTCTATTGCTAATGCGGTCGTTTGCCTCACGGCTTCAATCAAGTAGGTATAGCCGTAAATCCTTGCTAAAGCGCTTTGCACCCCTTCAAACGCAGCGATTGGAACGCCAAATTGGCGTCGCACATTGGCATAAGCAGAACTGGTTCTGGTACTCAGATGTGCCGTACCTGCACTTAACGCTGGTAGTGAAATTCCCCGCCCTGCGCTTAAACAAGATACCAGCATGCGCCAGCCTTTACCGATCCCAGCCTGCTCGCCGATCACCCAAGACAAAGGAATAAACACATCTTCGCCGCTTGTCGTACCATTCATAAACGCTTGCCCAAGCGGTTGGTGTCTGTCACCAGTATTGACTCCTTCATGGGCCGTTGGGATGAGCGCGCAGGTTATACCTCGCTCAACTTGATTCGAAAGCAACTGCTCGGGATCATAAACCTTGAATGCAAGTCCAAGCACATCCGCCACAGGCGCCAGTGTGATATAGCGTTTTTGCCAGGTCACAGCCAAACCGACTTGCTTTTCCCCCTCAAATTCTCGCTCACATACAATTGCATAATCCTGAATGCTACCAGCATCGGAACCCGCTTCTGGGGATGTTAATGCAAAGCAAGGTAGCACCTCTCCGGAAGCCAGTTTTGGCAACCAGTGCTCCTGTTGTGCATTCGTCCCGTAATGAAGTAACAGCTCCGCAGGGCCTAAACTATTGGGTACCATAACTGTCACCGCGGTTGACAAGCTGCGACTGGCTATCTTGGCCACAATTGTGGAATTAGCTTGGGCACTAAATTCACGTCCACCGTATGACTTAGGAATAATAAACGCAAAAAAACCTTTCTCTTTTAGATATTGCCAAACCTCTTTCGGTAAATCGTTCGCTCGAGCAATTTTCTCTTCATCTAGCATGTTAAGTAAGGTATTGAGCTCATTGTCAATAAAGGCTTGTTCCTCATCACTGAGTTTTGGTTTATCGTTACTGAGCCACTTGCGCCAATTAGGTTTACCAGAGAACAAGGCACCATCCCACCAAATGGTGCCCGCTTCCATCGCTTCGCGCTCAGTTTGAGACAATTCGGGCAAAGAAGTTTTAAAATAGTTAAACAACGGCTTAGTGATCAGCTTAACCCGGATATCACGAACACAGAAAATCACCACAATGGCCAGTATCACCAGTAAAATTAACGTCATATACACTCCTTTTGCAGCCCCAAGTTGGACCTTTAATACAGTCGACAGTGTTAATTATGGTTAATAATCACACTAACTCAACTTTTATCTACGTCTTCATGCTTGTGTTTGTTTATCGCAAAATTGTCGTTTTCAAGTCGTCTTGCTATTATCCTGCCATACAGAGAAAATCTAGCTTTCCTGTACCATAACAATTGAATAGATATACTGCTGTGCAGTGAGCAATTCAATTGATTAAAAAAGCATTGCTCCATAGGTCGTTACTATACGCAGCGACGTGTGTATTAATTAAAACAACAAGTGAATCACTATGAAACCAAGATTTAAACTTAGTGTTGGCGCACTCATTGTGGCCGGTACTTTTGCACTTTCAGCTTGTAAATCTACCGATGTAAACAATAAAACGCTAACAGAAGCCGATGCTGTTGCATTTTTAGATAAAGCCTCCGAACAGCTGGTCGACCTTAACTTCCGCTCGAGCCGTTCAGCTTGGATTTACGCAAACTTTATCACTCATGATACGGCTTCATTAGCGGCAGACGTTAATGAAGAATACACAGCAGCGCTAGTTGAGCTTGCAAATGAAGCGGCACAGTTTGATGGCCTAACTCTAAGCGAAGATACTCGCCGTAAACTAGACAAACTAAAGCTAAACCTGACACTACCAGCACCAAAAGATGCTGATAAAACCGCGGCACTGGCTAAATTAACGGCTGAATTAGACGGTATGTACGGTAAAGGCAAATACTGCAAAGACGATGGTACTTGCTTAAGCTTAGGCGACATGACCGCAAAAATGGCCAATAGCCGTAACTATGAAGAGCTACTAGATATATGGCAAGGTTGGCGTGAGGTTTCTAAGCCAATGCGTCCTCTTTATGAAAAACAAGTTGTGCTTACTAACGAAGGGGCGAACGAGCTGGGTTACGCAGACACGGGCGCAATGTGGCGTAGTAAATATGACATGCCTGCAGATGACTTTGCCAAAGAGCTAGACCGTATTTGGGGTCAAGTAAAGCCACTTTACGACTCACTACATTGTCATGTCCGTGCCAAGCTTGGCGAAAAATATGGTGAAGATAAAGTACCTCAAGATCAGCCTATTCCTGCGCACCTATTGGGGAATATGTGGGCACAGAGCTGGGGCAATATTTACGACCTAGTTGCACCTGAAAATGCAGATCCGGGTTATGATGTGACAGCCCTTCTTGCAGAGCATAATTACGACGAAATCAAAATGGTAAAAGGTGCGGAGAAATTCTTCACCTCAATGGGCTTTGCACCGCTACCGGACACTTTCTACGAACGCTCTTTGTTTACTAAACCAAAAGATCGTGATGTACAATGCCATGCTTCAGCATGGAACCTAGATGCAAAAGACGACTTACGTATCAAAATGTGTATCCAACGCACAGGTGAAGAATTCTCAGTGATCCATCACGAGCTGGGCCACAATTTCTATCAACGTGCATACAATCAGCAACCGGTTTATTATCAAGAAAGTGCCAATGATGGTTTCCACGAAGCTATCGGTGACACCATAGCACTGTCAGTCACACCTGGTTATCTTAAGCAAATCGGCCTATTGGATAATGTTCCTGACGAATCGAAAGATATTGGTCTACTCATGAAAATGGCACTAGATAAGGTCGCCTTTATTCCATTTGGCCTACTAGTTGACCAATGGCGCTGGAAAGTATTTTCCGGTGAAATTTCACCTGCTGAATATAACCAAGCATGGTGGGATTTAAGAGAAAAGTATCAAGGTGTTACTGCGCCAGTTTCACGCAGCGAAGCTGACTTTGATCCGGGCGCTAAATATCATGTGCCGGGTAATGTACCTTACACTCGCTACTTCTTAGCACATATTTTACAATTCCAGTTCCACAAATCTCTATGTGAAATTGCTGGTAGCAAAGAAGCTATCCACCGCTGCTCAGTTTACAACTCTAAAGCTGCTGGTGAGCGTCTCAATGCGATGCTAGAAATGGGTAGTAGCAAGCCTTGGCAACAAGCACTTAAAACGCTAACAGGTAAAGATGAAATGGATGCAACAGCGGTACTTGACTACTTTGCACCTCTACAAAAGTATCTAGACGAGCAAAATAAGAATCGTAACTGCGGTTGGTAATTGTTTGTTATTAAATAGCCTGAATTCGGGATAACCACTTGTTCTCTAGCAGCTGTTATCCCTTACTACTGCGTTAAATTTGCTTGCAATAGGCCAGGTTAAATACTTCATAGCGGGCGCTGAGCGCCCGTTTTTTATTGGTTTAATTTTGTTACAGTTCAATAACTTCCTTTTTTAACGCCAATCATATAGTCTCAAAGACAGTCGCAATACCCATGCTGATTTACCGCGAGGGTCAAGGTGCTCTACACCGTTGAAGTAGTAAGGATCCATATGAATATAAAAAGAATAGGTCTAATCGCCACCTTTGAGTTGCAACGTTTGTTTGCAACAAAACGCGGGTGGATAGCCATCGCCGCTTTTGTTTTAGTGTGGTACGCCATTTTGAGGTATGCCATCGCCGAAGCGGTGTCCATTGTTGGCGACCCCGACTTTAAACAAATGATTCAAAGTTTTTCCGGTGTTGTAGGCATGCAGAAAATTGCCCTATGGCCCGAAATGGAGTTGGCACTTTATCTCGTGTGGTCCATTTTTTTATTTCCGCTATTTGTCATATTTTCTAGTGCAGATCAAACTGTAGAAGACCGCACTAGAGGTACTCTTAGGTTTTTAACTCTGCGTACTACCCGTGCAGAGATTGTCGTCGGTCGGTTTGTTGGGCAACTGTTTAATACGCTTTTACTAATCGCTATCTCGGCTTTGGGGGCATGGATCTTAATGGTAATGCGAGAGCCTAGCCTATGGCTAAGTGGCCTAAGTAGAGCCGCGCTTATGGTATTAGAGCTCACTCTCATCACTGCACCGTTTATTGCTCTGATGTCGGTGGCAAACCACTTTGCAAACTCCAGCAAGATGAGCATGATATACGCTATTTTGACCTACCTAACACTCGCAACCATTGTAGCATTCGCCTTAGAGTACAGCCCATACGCAGAATACCTCTTTTATCTATTCCCAGGATACCAAGGTGCTGAAACCATAGCTCAAAACGTTAATCTAACTCGCTTTGCAACACCACTGATCCACAGTGTGGTGTTAATAGCGATTAGCTGTGAATTATTAAGAAGGCGCGCACTATGAGTATGATAATTGAAGTAAACAACTTAGTTAAAACATACGGCAAAAAACGTGCTCTGGATGATGTGTCATTTACGCTCAATGCTGGTTCGCCAATTGCACTAGTAGGCCCTAATGGCGCTGGCAAAACAACGCTGTTTAGCACGCTTTGTGGCTACCTCAATGCCGACTCGGGAAACGTCAGTATTCTTGGCCATAAACCTGGAAGCGAGGGGTTATTTGGCCGTCTTGCAGCGCTCCCCCAAGATGCCCAACTTGACCCAAGGTTTTCTGTTAGTAATCAATTGCGCTTATATGGACAGCTTCAAGGCCTAGATACGAAAACAGCTGAGCGCGAGACTCACCGCGTACTTGAGCTGGTCGACCTCAAAGACTGCTATGATTCCAAACCCCATGAATTGTCTCATGGAATGCGCAAACGCATCTGTATTGCACAAACGCTGCTTTCTCATCCTGAGGTTGTCCTTTTGGATGAAGCAACAGCTGGCCTTGACCCCGTAAATGCTCGGGAGATCAGAAATCTAGTTCGAACGCTCCAGTCTGACACAACCTTTATTTTAAGCTCTCATGATTTAGTCGAGCTGGATGATTTGTGCGATCAGGTCCTGCATCTACAGCAAGGAAAATTAACCGCGGTTGACCGCATTGCTCAGGCAGAACTCGCCACATTAACCGTTAAACTAAAAGAAGCTGGCACCAGCCACCATATTGAACAATTAAAAACACTGCAAGGTGTGGAAGGGGTATCAGTCAATGCAAGCGGCGCACTGCTCATTGAATATCGAAGCGGCCAACAAGTCGATATTGACGTACTGCAGCTATGCCGAGCACAGGGCTGGCATTACAAGTCTCTAGTGAATGGCAAAACATTAGAAGATGAGCTATTTGGTTAACTCAAGACTGAGGGTCTGCACATAGCAGGCCTTCTATTTATCTGTATACGGTTGTGTATGACTGCTTGATGATCGTCGCATCCAATATTTTAGCAAGACCATATTGCTTACTCTCCCCCTGACAACACTTGATACCAATCAACACATCTGTGCATTCAGGCTGATATGCTTGCTCCCCTGAACTCGGGCTAAGAAGTTAGTCAACTAAAATACATAAGATCAAAAGTGTAATATTACGCTAGCCAGAAGCTATTTCTTAATACAAGGCAAATTTGCACAGCAATAGCTGCTAGAGAACAAATTGCTATACTCAGTTCAGGTTATTTATAATTATTCACTGTCGGTGCAAATTACCCCGTTTCAAGGAAAAGGAATGAAAAACACCTACTCCATTAGTTATTTTTTACAAAAGAAGATGCTTTGGCTACAAATTGTTGTGGCTTTGATCTTGGGTATTACGGTGGGTATTTTACTCTCACCAAAAGGGGTTGGGCTGGTCAGTCCTGAGTTGTCGCTTCAAATAGCACAATGGGTTGCGCTGCCCGGCAATATGTTCTTGGCTTTGATCCAGATGGTTGTTATTCCCCTAGTACTTTCCTCTATCATTCTTGGAGTTGCGGGCAACAAAGATACGGCATTTTTAAAACAAGTTGGGCTGAGGATTTTCCCTTATTTTATAATGACCACCTTTATTGCAGTCATTATTGGTTTAGTCGTTGCAACATACATTAAACCAGGGAACTATGTGGATAGTCAGCTGCTTGAGAATCTAGATAGCCAACATACCACAACAGTTACAGCCACAGTTGAGTTAAAAAGTATCCCTGAACGCATGGTAGCCATCATTCCGTCTAATATCACTCAATCCACACTTGATAAAGACATGTTTGCCATCGTGATGTATGCCATTTTTATTGGTATTGCCATTACCGCGCTCAATCAAAAACAAAAGTCACTACTCCTTGAGCTCACTACAGCAGCGCAGACATTATCATTACAAATAGTGAATTGGGCCATGTTATTGGCGCCATTCGCGGTGTTTGGATTACTTTGCGATATTACCATACGAATTGGTATTGATGCCCTCTTAGGCGTTTCAGCCTACGTTGCGGCTGTGCTGTTAGGGTTACTACTACTGATGTTTGTCTACCTGTTTTTGGCCGGTTTCGCAGGAAAAATCAGCCCTCGGCGCTTTTTATCGGCTATTAAAAGTGCACAATTATTAGCTTTTTCGACCTCTAGCTCAGCTGCGGTAATGCCGCTCTCAATGCGCACAGCTGAGCAGTCACTCTTCGTTAAAAAGCCAATTGTTCAGTTTATTATTCCCCTCGGCGCTACCATCAACATGGATGGCACCGCACTCTATCAAGTTATCGCTGCACTATTTTTAACTCAAGTATTTGGTATTACCTTATCAGATAGTCAAATCATGTTGCTTATACTTACTACTGTCGGGGCATCCATCGGCTCCCCGAGTACACCCGGTGTTGGCATCGTTATTTTGGCTTCAGTTTTAACCAGCTTTGGGATCCCTGCCGCTGGTATTGCTCTTATTTTAGGAGTAGATAGGATCTTAGATATGTGCAGAACCGTGCTCAATGTCACCGGAGACTTAACTGCGTGTGTAGTGATGGAGCGCCTGATAAAGCTAGATAAACCTGTTCAAGAAGCTGTCGAAGACAATACTAAAGTGTCACTGTAATGCTAAGTGACAAACCAAGCTCATAAATTTAACCTTTTATTAACCATGATAGGCATAAAGTTCCTGATGAACTGTTTCACTCATGAGGAGCGCTATTATGAAACGACTATATGGATATATTGCCTTAACACTAAGTGCCTTAGCCAGCTGCTGTGTACAGGCAATTCCAATACCAGACAACCTTGACGACGCTTTACAACAGCTAATACAACAACATGGTTTAACAGGCGAGCCAACAAAGGGCATTACCATTCCTGACATACACTCTTCTGAAGCGCAATTGGGTAAATTGCTTTTTTTCTCTAAAGCACTCAGTGGTAACCAAGATGTTGCCTGCGCAAGTTGCCATCATCCCTATTTAGGTGGAGGTGACGGCCTAGCCTTGGCGGTTGGCACCTTGGCCATCGACGAGGATATTATGGGACCCGGCAGACAAACAACCACAGGCGAATATTACGTGCCGCGTAACACGCCCAGCATTTTTAACTCGGCACTTTATCAGCGTGGTCTGTTTCGCGATGCTCGGGTAGAGTTTTTAGATTGGTTAAAACCAGAGAAAGGGATCAGTACGCCTGATGTCCCCTACGGGGAAGCTGACCCGAATGCTGGAGAAACACTCGTCGCTGCCCAAGCGAGATTTCCCGTGGTAACTGAGTCTGAAATGCGGGGCTTTGACTTCATGCAAGGCTACAGTAATCAAGCTGTTCGGGCTCACTTGGCCGCTAGAATTGGTGACTATGACAGCGCACAAGGTGAGCTTATTCAAAACCGCTGGTATCCGCTATTTGCATCCGTATATGGCGACAAACCCGCTAAAGAGATAGTCACTTTTGCGAATATAACCCGTGCTCTGGCCGCTTACCAACGCTCGATGAATTTTGTAAATAATCCTTGGAATGCCTATGTTAAAGGCGATAAGGACGCGATATCGGAATCTCAAAAACGAGGGGCTTATCTATACTTGTTTATGCCTCCCCCTCCCTCTGACGGCGGAACAGAACCAGATTACTTGCCAACGCAATGTATCGGTTGTCATAACACAGATAGCTTTACCCAGACCAAAGGGTCTAATTATCATCGCCTCGCGTTTCCACAGATAGGTCCTGGCACCGGCACCTTAGATCAACCAAGTAACGATTTAGGCCGAACTCAACGAAACAACAACAATGACGGCCTCTATAGCTTCCGCTCAGGGACGCTATTAAATATTGAAGTCACGGGCCCATACGGACATGCGGGTAGTTACGATACATTAATGCAAGTCATTGAGCATTATGATGACTACCACCAAGTGCTTGATGATTACATTGACAATCAAGGCTGGTGCCAACAACCGCAATTTAAGTCAATTGCTCGCTGCCAAGATCTTTTTCCCGATGCACGTTACAACACAGACTTAGCTGCTAAGATCATTGATGATGAAATTGAAGATGGTGCACCCGTATTACAGAAACTCTACCTATCAAGGCAAGCAAAAGAAGATCTAGTGAATTTTATGAAAGCGTTAACCGATCCCTGTGTGAAAGATGCTCGCTGCTTAGCACCTTGGATCCCAAGCCGTGAAGACATAGACCCAGACGGACTACGATTACAGCCTCTTAATTATCAACAAGTACCACTCTACCTTCCCAAAAAGTGTAACCAAGTTATGCCGCTTAGCTCAGGTTCAGAGCTGCAACCAAATCAAGGCGAGTGTATCTCTGGTAGCACTGTGTATCTCTATTTCGATGTTGAAAAAGACAACTCGAATATATTTATAAGCACTCGAGACGGTTCAGGAAACTTAACCTTATATTACCACCCCAATACCTGGGCAATGCCAGATAATGCCGTTACCCAGTCGGCTGGGGCAGGCACCGAGCAAAAGCTGGTACTCACCTTGAATAAAGGTCGCCATTATGTGAGCGCGGTAAGTAGGAGCCAGTTCGATAAGGTATCTATTGCCGTGGGGGTTTTGGATGCACGAAAACCGAATAAGCCAAGTGACATGGCTGTACCAAACGCATGCCTTACCCAGCAAGCTCAGTCTTTTGCTGAGTTACACAGTGGTAAACCAGTTTGTTTAGCAGCCAATGACAGCTACTTCTATATCAAGATAACGGAGCCAAACTCCACATTAACACTAAAAGCTCGCCATGGTGTTGGCAATACAGATTTACTTGTTGGAACCTACTGGCCAAGTAGAGGTGATTATCAGTTCTCTTCTCAGTCAGCCGACAATGCTGAGTATTTAAAACTACACTTGTCTCGACCGGGGTGGTATTACGTGTTAGCAACCGGTGAAGGCACGAATCAAGGTGTTACTTTGCAAGCAGATATTAACTAACCTGTTTGCTAGGCAAGATAGCAAACACAAACGCTATCTTGCCTTATCGCAGGGCGTTTAAAATAGGTAACCCAAATCTCGGCTAAAAGTATTGCTCTTGAATTGTGCTAACTAACCTGAACCTAAGGTAATCCCCTCTTTGTAGCAGCCGGCGTTGGCGCTTGCGACATTAACCCTTGTTTAACCCCCCTTCGCCTATGATGAGCACTCTATAGCCATTCCTGCGGTACAAAAAGGGTGTATGTATGCACGTTAAAGTTAATAAGTCTTTGGTTCTATTCTCAACTTTCATCTTACTTGTCGCCTCAATTTATTCAGCTATCCCAGCAGCTTCCCCTTCTGCACCTGAATCATCAGAGGTGACTACACCGGCTCCTGTGCAAGTAAGTACACAACTAATATCACCATCTACATATCAACTCACCGTGCGCGGCTATGGCGAAGTACGCTCACCTCAACAGCTAACACTGCGTGCTGAAGTATCGGGTCAAATCGTCGCTATGGATACACAATTTAAGATTGGTAACCTTGTTGCGGCAAAAGAGCAATTAATAAAAGTCGATGACACTGCGCTACAAGCAAAGGTAGCTGCAGCTGAGGTTGCAATAAAAGAAATCAAGCTGTCCCTCGCTGAAGAAGCGCTTGAAACATCCGTAAACAGTCGTTATCTCTCCAGCTCTGCTGAAAAAAGCATCCAAAGTCCGTTGCGAGCCCCGAAAAAAGCGTTACTAGAAACTCAATTAACACATGCTGAGGCAGAGCTAAATGCAGCCAAACATCAACTTGCCAGTACAAACATCAGCGTGCCATTTAATGCATTGATCGTTGCAAAAGCCGTTTCTGAAGGGAGTTATCTACAATCAGGTAACGAAGTTGCGACCGTATACGGCACCAATCAAGCAGAAATTGAAATACCCCTCTCGGAGTTACAATGGCAAATGCTGGCGTCTCAAGCGTCGCTTCCTTGGCACACAACCCTGAGCAGTGTTAAGGGAGGTAAAAGCTGGTCAGCGCAAGTTACCCGAGTAGCTCATCATATTGAACAAGAAACGCGAAAACGCGCTGTTTATGTCACATTAGACACTCCGCTTGAACAGACACCTCAATTATCATTTGGCAGCTTCGTCACCGCCGAAATCGCAGGTCGAACGCTTTTTGATGTGTGGCAAGTTCCCACCAGCGCAATCACCTCAGACGGCCTAATTTGGTTTGTACAAGACAATAGGCTTCAAGCTTATAAACCTCAATTACTCGCTCAACACGGTGGCATGAGTTACCTCCAACCATCAGCAAAAGACGCCAGCTTACAGTTAGTAACCAAGCCACTTAGTCACTATAGCGTGGGGATGGCAGTCACCCTAATTAATTCAGGAGCCGATAATGTTTAAGCAGTATTCATTGATCAGTTGGTTTACCAAAAACCCTGTTGCAGCTAACTTACTGATGGCTATCGTGATAGTAATGGGTATAAATAGCGCAAGTTCATTGCGTAAAGAGGCTTTTCCAAATAAAGCGCCAGATACGGTCGAAGTATCGGTGCATTACCCCAGTGGTAGCGCACAGCAGGCAGAACAAGGAATTGCCCTGGTGATAGAAAGTGCCCTACAGTCCGTCACTGGAGTTAAGCGGATCACCTCATCCTCTAACGCTCAAGGCACTAGCGTGATGATAGAGAAAACGGCGGAGCATGACCTTAATCAACTACTGCAAGATGTAAAAGCGCAAGTAGATGCCATTCATAACTTTCCCACAGACGCAGAAAAGCCATTGGTGAAGGCCGCTCTGCGCGAAGAGCAAGTGATCCGCGTACAGTTGTTCGGTGATGTACCCCATCAAACTTTACAACTTTATGGCGACAAAGTCGCCAATGCGCTCCTGGCCAAACCCGCTATCGGGAAGGTGGTTAAGCCTGACCATCGTGAGCCTTTAATCGCTATCGAAATCGATGAAGCTGTATTGAAAGCATACCAATTAACCTTTACTGAGGTCGCAAAACAAGTTAATGAAGCGTCAGGTGTATCGGTAACCAAAAGCCTAAGAAACCCAGAGAAAGTGCTTCGCCTCAGTGCCAACACCCAAGCTATGACAGTTCAAGACTTCGCCCAGCTCGTTGTAAAAAGCAATCAAGTAAATAGCTATGTCACGCTCGCCGATATCGCCACGATTACCGATACCTATAACGATGAGCAATATTTTCTATCGCGCTTCGATGGCCACAACGCATATACCATCAAGTTAGTTATGGATGAATATGGCGATATAGAGCAAATTGTTGCACAAGCTCAGCAAGTGGTAGCCCAATTTCAATCCACTTTGCCCGACACCATACAATTGGCGACTTGGTACGACAAAAGCGAGTTAATTCAAGAACGCTTAGCTTTACTTTCAACCAATGCAATGACTGGAATTGCATTGGTATTCGTAGTACTTGCGATTTTTTTAAACCTACGAGTGGCTTTTTGGGTTGCCGCTGGTCTGCCTTTTATTTTATGTGGCACGCTGTATTTCATGACCGAACCTTTTGCAGGCTTAACACTCAATGAAATGACGACATTTGGGTTTATCATGGCGCTTGGGATCGTGGTGGATGATGCCGTTGTGGTTGGAGAGAGTGTCTACAGTACCAAAAAACAACTTGGAGACACCGTAAGTAATACCATCACGGGGGTGAGCATAGTTACAATTCCTACATTGTTTGGGGTACTAACAACTGTGGCGGCATTTGCTGCACTGGCGAATGTATCTGGGGGGTTAGGCGTTCTTTATGCACAGTTTGGTACAATCGTGACGATTTGTTTGTTACTTTCCGTTGTTGAATCTAAACTGATTTTACCAGCACATTTGGCACACCTAAATACCCGTCAAGTCAACCGTTCACCTGTTATGGTGAAGTGGAGTAAGGTGCAAGGCGTTGCAGATAAACTGCTTACTCAATTAAATTACAGGTACTACAAACCTTGCTTACTTGTTGTATTAAAACATAAATATGCTGCACTTATTGCGTTTGTCTCCATATTAATATTGGCGGTCAGCCTACTTTCAAACGGTTATGTCCGTGTTGGGTTTTTCCCAAGTTTACCAGCTGATACGATATCAGCGTCTATCACCCTAAGAAATGACGCTAGCTTTGGTCAAACTGCCAGCAATTTAACACATCTAGAGCGCTCGTTATTTACTGCTGAGCAATCATTACTACACTCAGCTGAGCAACTTGATACCAGCTATATTGACCATGTAGCAATCAGCGCTGATAGCGACCTTAGTGGTCAATTAGATGTGTCAGTCGAAGAAAACCCTTATTACACCTTGAAAGAGCTTGCGGCTGCATGGCAACAAACCACAGGCTTACCCGAAGCGACCAAGCAAATCAATATTCGAGCTGAGTTGGCCATGGTGTCTAATTTTAAAGTAGAGATCAAAACAGACAACGACACGGCCATGCAACAAAGTGCACAAGCTATTGTGTCGTATCTACAAAATATAGATGGGGTATCCGCAATTGATAACTCTCTTGCTCCGGGTGAAGCCCAACTCGACTTTACCTTATCCGAACAAGGTAAAGCATTGGGCATGACACCTAGCGCACTGTCAAGGCAGTTGCTACAAACCTTCGGGGGCGAAGTGGTACAGTCATATATGAGAGGAAGCGATGAAGTTAAAGTTAGAGCTAGAGCGCCGTTATCACAAAGAAGTGATATGTTCGATGTGCTCAACTCCGACATTTCCTTGCCCAATGGTAAAGTCGTGCCATTAAGCGCAGTTGCAACGATTCAGTATTCAGATCAGGTGCAGAGCATAACTCGTATTGGTGGCGTCAGAGCAGTGACAATTTCAGCTGCTGTTGATAAGTCAAAGTTAACTCCTGTAACCTTGGTTTCTGATCTGAAAGAAACACTTATTCCAGAGCTCACATCAAGTTATCATGACTTAACCATTCATTTTGCAGGCGAGGCTGAACACCAAGCTGAAACCACAGCGTCAATGAAAAGTGCTTATTTGCTCGCACTATTTGCGATTTATGCCTTACTGGCGATCCCGCTGAAGTCTTATTTTCAACCACTAATCATCATGGCAATTATTCCTTTTGGGTTTATTGGTGCCATCTTAGGTCATTGGTATCTCGACCTGACCGTCAGCATTTTATCACTAAATGGGATCCTCGCGCTAAGCGGTGTGGTCATCAATGATAGCCTGTTACTCGTCAGCCAGTTTAACCGCTATCAAAAAGAAGGAAAGCCAACTACAGAGGCTATTGTCGATGCAGCGACTGGGCGGCTTAGAGCAATTTTACTAACATCGTTAACAACATTCGCAGGCCTCTACCCTATTTTGGGTGAGTCGTCACAGCAAGCGCAGTTTTTGATCCCCGCAGCCACATCGCTTGGGTATGGTATTTTATTTGCCACGCTTATCACCTTGTTTATGACGCCCATTTTGCTGATGATTTCTCAACAAATAAGTGCAGTCTATACTAAAACAGGTAAATATCTCGGGGGAGAAAAGGTAAATGATCCGCACTATTCTCGTTGAAGATGACCGTGCGCTAGCTGGTAATATCATTGATTACTTAGAATTAGAAAACATCACATGCGACCATGCCAGTGACGGCGTCTTCGCACTAAACTTGCTACAACATAATGAGTATGATGTGGTCATTTTAGATATCAATTTACCACGGTTAAATGGGCTAAAAGTCTGTGAGACGCTAAGACAGGCTGGCGTCACTACATCTATTATTATGCTCACGGCGCAAGGTCAACTCGAGGATAAGCTCGCAGGGTTTGCCGCTGGCAGCGATGACTACCTCGTTAAACCCTTTGCAATGGCCGAACTCGTTGCCCGTGTCCAAGCCCTATCCACCAGAAAAAGTGGCCAAGTTCGCCAGTTGAAACAGTACAACCTGACGCTACACCTTGATACCAAAATAGTGACTATTAAAGATGTTTCACTTAAGCTCGCCCCCACCGCATTCTCTATACTTGAAGCACTCATGAGGGCCTATCCTAGCCCTATTTCTCGTACAGCTTTGCTAGGAAAAATCTGGGGGGATGAACAACCCGACAGTAATTCGCTGAAAGTACATATTCATCATATTCGTAAAAAGCTAAGGGACAACTCACGCATTACCATTAAATCAGATGGCAAGCAGGGTTTTTTACTGTGTTTCAGTGAGGAGAACAATAAATGCGAGAAATAGAGATCAGCCTCAGGCGCTATATACTTATCGCCCTATTTTTACTTGCAACCGCAATCATCGCGTTGCTTTCCTATTTTTGGACACAGCAATTTTTCAAAGGGTTAGATGGCATGATGCGAGGAACTATGCTCAATTTAGCAAGCAATTACTCGGTTTCAGATGGCGAACAAATAAAGGTCCACAACTTTTTGATAGCCAAACATTGGCAGGCACTCCCCCTTGAAGTTCAACAGGCTTTCTCTCCCACTGAGATGGAAGATAATCAATTGTATAAAAAAGTGTTTAGGGAAAACTTATGGAATAGACCGAGTGCCGCCATATTTGTGATGAAGTTTCGACAAGGTGAGCAAACGAGTTTTATTTCCCATCAATTTTCAGAACAGTTTGCCTCAATCCCAACCCCTTGGTACAAAAGCCCGGAAGCTATCGCGGTAACTGTGGCACTGCTCGCAATAGCGATATTTGGATCGATAGTCATGATGCTAATGCATACCGTCACCAAACCCGTGAATGCGCTGCATAAGTGGGCATCGGCATTGGATGCAACTAACCTAGAGGAACCGCCTCCGCAATTTAAATATAAAGAACTCAGTAATCTTGCTCACCTCATTCAGCAAAGTTTGGTCGACGTTAATACAAGTTTAAAACGTGAGCAAGACTTTGTTCGCTACGCCAGCCATGAATTACGCACGCCAATTGCAATTATTCGCAGTAGCGTGGAGTTGATAGATAAAATCTCTCCACCACTTCCCATAAAATGCGCTAAAGCCTTACAGCGTATCGACATCGCCAGCCACGAAATGGCAACCTTAAGCGAAACCTTATTGTGGCTCAGTAAAACCAGCAAACCTAAGCTGGACTGCCAACCCGTCTATCTCGATCAGCTTATTCAATCACAAGTTAAAGCGCTGAGTTATTTAATTGCAGAACGTGATATTCAAATGTCCTTTGATTTATCCCGCTATCAGGTTTGGCTTCCCAGTGCCGCCGCCAAAATCGTGATTGGCAACCTCATTAGAAATGCGATGCAGCACACGTTTTGTGGCACTATCGAAATACACCAACACCAGAATCTGATCACGATAAAAAACATCGAATCTATAGACAATCTGGAACCGCAGATTGACACACTAGGATATGGTCTTGGCTTGAAGTTAGTGGAACAACTATGCCAGCAGCTTAATTGGCAGTGTCACATTGAGTTTGTTAAGGGGGGTTGCTATGCCAGTGTCTATTTTTGCAAACATTAATAGGTGACAGTCAGCTACCACCTATTAATGTGCGAATGTATATTATGCAAAGTACCTCGACAGATTCAATTTAGACAATGCTTTGATGGTAAGACGCTCAGCAGCCCCACCCAGTTGTAAACCAAACTTCTCCGCAACGCCCTTCTTAGCTTTGTAGGCCACCTTATACAGCTGATGATTTTCATTTAATGACATAAGCAAATCATCGCTAGTCGAAATTTCATCTACCAGCTTAAGCGCTAAGGCCTGTGTTCCAAACCAATGTTCACCCGTTGCTACTTTTTCGATATCGAGATCGGCACGATTGTCAGCGACAAAGTGTTTAAATAAACCATGCGTCTCTTCGATTTCTTCTTTAAACTTTTCTCGTCCTTTGTCGGTATTTTCCCCAAACAAGGTTAGTGTACGCTTGTACTCACCGGCAGTAACCATCTCAAAATCTACGTTATTCTTTTTCAATAAGCGATTGAAATTAGGGATTTGCGCTATCACACCAATCGATCCAATAATAGCAAATGGTGCCGCGATAATTTTGTCTGCTACACATGCCATCATGTAACCGCCGCTGGCAGCCACTTTATCAACACATACAGTAAGCGGAATTCCCGCTTGCTTAATACGAGCAAGTTGCGATGCCCCTAACCCATAGCCGTGTACGACACCGCCACCACTTTCAACAGAAACGATGACTTGATCTGTGTTCTTGTCGGCAATTGTGAGAATGGCATTTATCTCTTCGCGTAAAGCTGATACTTCATGGGCATCCATACTACCGTTAAATTCGATATAGAATACGTTCTTGGTATCTTCCTTATTCTTATCTTTACTTTTTTGCTCCTTAGACTGCGCTTTATTTCGTGCCTTTAGCGCTTTTTTATCTAAGGTTTGTTCTAAAAACTGTTCTTTGGACTGTGCCAAACTATCACTTAAATCCGTAACCTCAATTTCACCTTTTTTCGATTTCGGCTTTTGGCTTGCACCAACTACTAAAATAATCACTACCGCAATACCAAAAATGATAGTTACTGTCTTGGCTAAAAATAACCCATACTCAAACAAAAATGCCAAGTCTCTCTCCTCGTTTAGCTCAAAGTTATCCATTGCTTTGTTTTACAAATGGACACAAAAAAGGCCGCTATCTGCGGCCTGTTATAGTCTCTAAAAACGTCTTAGTTTGCAACAACGTCTGGGTTAGATACTTGAAGCGCTAAACCTTTAGACTTCAAGAAACTAGCAACCTGAGTTTGCATTTCAACTGATGCAGCAGCATGGCCTGCTGCTGTGCCACCCGCTTTTTCTTCAAAACCCGTGGTTAAAATAGAGCTATGGTGTCCTTGAGAAAACTTAACCACGTAGCTACCAGGTGTTGTTCCATCTTGGCTTATCTGCGTTTCACTTACAGGCATTAACCCCATAAAGTTAGCAAGCGGTAGGCTGCCAGACAAGAAGCTACGCTCAGTCGTTGGCGGGATCACCAAGTCAGCGGCATTGCCATCTACACCACCGGTTACCACACTCATATATACTGGCGTTTGTAATGCCTTCACTGAAGCTGCGTAATTTAATGGATCTGCGCTATCCAACGCCGTTTGCGCCGCAAATCCAAATTGCGTTACCGTGGCATCAATCAGTGCAAGTGTTGCGGTGTCTTCAGCCGCCTCTAATCCTGCTCTAAAGGTTGCATAAGCACACGACACAAACTCACTTTGTACAGCAGCAAACGCACCACAATCAGCAGCTGCGCCTTCTTGTAAATAGCCATTGAATGCTTGTGACGCTAAGTTACCAGCAGAGCTCAATACCGAACCTTGAACAAACGGACCAAATGACTTTGATTCAATCAAGAAGTTCGCAATACCCGAGCCACCACTGGCCAGTGCAGCAGATTCTACTTTAAAGAAAGCATCAGCCGCGGGGTTAAGTGGTGCATTGGCTTGTGCAAGGAAACTTGGCCCAACAATAGAGCCCAAAGAGTGTCCTAAATAACTAACTTGCTGTGTATTGAAGTTAACTTGACCACCTGATGCTTGGTTGATGAAATTCAACCCTAAACGTAGTCCCATCAAATCGGCTGCAGACTGCTTTAAGCTATCACGTGCAACCAATAGAGAAGTCAAATTCATGTATGACAACACACTTTTGGTTGATGCATTAAACTCGTCAGTGCCGTCACCATCTAAATCAATGCCACGCTCGCCGTGCATTGGGTGATCGATTGCAACCGTCGCAAAACCTGCTTGCGTTAGTGACAACGTCAAACCAAGCATATCTTCTTTCTTACTGGTGATCCCATGCTGCAAAATAACAACCGGCCACCCACCGTTAGGCGCCTCTCCCGAAGGAGATGTGATTTGCACAGGCACATTGGCAAGCCATTGCTGCTTTGGAATTGGATTATATTTGGTGATAAAACGCTGTTTATCCACGCCAATGCTTCTAAAGTTTGGCACCCCTTCTGGCACAGGTAAACTAGCACAGATTTGATCTTCACCTTCGGCAACTGGCGGTAATTGACCACCTTGTGCCACATACCCAGCAAGGGTAACCGGACTGTCACATAACGCCTGCCAGTAAGTATCTGCTAATGCTTCTATGTCGCCTGTTTTTGGCTTCGCTAAGTATTGTGGAAGTTGAATAACACCACCCATTAACTTGATTTGTGCAAAAGCCGGTAATACCTCTGGTGGCACTTTACCCTCAAGTGCATCAGCAACGGTCATTGGTGGTTGAGCAGGTACTGCCAATACCGGTGGTGCATTATTAGCAAGAGACTGCGCCAACAATGCTTTTGCCCCCCCTAAACCAGCACCAGTCGACTGTGTAGTCATCGCTGCAGTATAGATAATCTCGTCTTGAGCAACACCTGACTCAGTTATTGCTTTCTCATAGCTCTGTATTACCGCTTGTAACGATTTCTGAGCATCGGTTACCAGTGGCGCTTCTTGACGTAACAAGGTATAGGTTGATGATGCATCGACGCTCTGACCGCTAGAGTCCTTAAGACCGCGGGTAAGCACTGTAATATAAGTAGTACTTGGTTTAAACGGCTTCACCGGTACGACTACAATGCCATTTCCAGCACTATTTGCCATCGTAACAAAGTCGCCTTGAGGACCGAATTCTAATTCAGCAACGGATTTACATGCGATCCCGGACGGTAACTGCGCACATTCAGCATCAGTTTGAAGTGGGCCACCCATTTCAACTTCGAATATACGCACAGTGCCCGGCGTCATCGCGCTCTGCGGATCGAGCTTAAGGCCATTGGGCGTAGTCATATCGATAACATATGGCATCTGGGTAGACCACCCATCTAGTGCCCCGATAACTAGGCTTGGGTTTGCGTAGCTTGCTTTGGTTACTAAGGGATTACCATCACCATCTGTCTTTCCCAACATTTCGTCAGGCAGATTTATCGTACCATCTTGAGTGCCGGATAAAAGTATATCGTTAGGAACTGAGATCACACCACCTGATGGATCAAATTTCACAGAAATCGTTGGAGAAACGGGTGTAGTATCATTTTTAACATCTTCTAACGTTTCACCGCCTCCACAGCCAGCAAGGGCAGCTGATACTGCGAGTGAGAGTAGCATTTTTTTCATTTTATAGGCTCCGACATAATCTTATTATTATTGTGATAATTCTCGTTAAATCTATGTAATTGCATTTTTAATAAGACATTAGACCAGTTAAACTTAACTCAAACTTTGTTATTTCGCCAGCCATATTTACAATAAATTCGCTAACTTGCTAGCGCATTGTGATAAAATAGTGCAAACATCTTATTTGGAGTCCAGAATGCAGACTTATCAAGCTCCTGAAAATGCACTTGCAAACAAAACGATATTAGTCACTGGTGCGGGCGACGGCATCGGCCGAGTGGCAGCCATTAATTACGCTAAATATGGTGCAACGGTTATTCTATTGGGCAAAACCACCAGTAAGTTAGAAGCCGTTTACGATGAAATTGTCAATGCCGGTTACCCGCAACCCGCTATCGTTCCGATGGACTTACGCGGCGCAACTAAGCAGCACTTCCGTGATTTAGCGGCGACCATTGAGCAACAATTCGGTAAATTAGACGGATTACTTAATAATGCGTCAATTTTAGGATCTCTCGGTCCAATGGAACATTTTTGTGTTTCAACTTTCGAAAACATTATGAAAGTCAATGTAACGGCTCAAGCGGTGATCACCAAATCACTGTTCCCAGTTATGCGCAAAGCGCCACATGCCTCAATTGTGTTTACATCCTCAGGGGTAGGTCGCAAAGGTCGCGAGTTTTGGGGCGCTTACGCCATATCTAAGTTCGCAACAGAAGGTATGATGCAAACTTGGGCAGAAGAAGTGGGCAAAACTAACATTCGGATTAATTGTATTAACCCGGGCGCGACAAGAACAAGCATGCGAGCTTCGGCATTCCCAGGTGAAGACAAAGACAAACTGAAAACACCTGAAGACTTGATGCCAACCTACCTCTATTTGATGTCTGATGATTCTATTGATGTCAATGGGCAATCACTAGACGCACAAACATATTAATCATAAATAAAAAGTTAATGACCACCAGGCTGCGACTCTAATCGCAGCCTTTTTATTGTGTTGGTAAAGTGTCGAATGCCACAATTTTTTCCAATTGATTATCCCAATCCGCTCGACTTGCAACAAATAGGTGTGCACTAGGGATAATTGTTGGAGCTTCATCTAAGCTACCAGCAGGTACAACTATCCCCACCTCTTGCACACTGGGCAGTGGGCTGCCGCAACACGTGCAAAAAGCTTTTAGATGTCGAGTGTTCGGTATTGAAAAGCACTTCACTAGCGACTTTCCTTGCAACCAAGTTAACCTAGCATTTGGGAAAAATAAATTCGCAGCATGTGCTGAGCCGGTACCTTTTTGACAGTACTGACAATGACATAAATAAAAACCATGAGCAGCTCCCACCACACTATACTTTACTTGTGTGCACAGACAACTGCCTTTGAATTCTCCTTCCATTGCTTTGCCCTCCAAAAGCGTAAATAAAAACGCCAGCAATTTGTGCTGGCGTTGTATCAGTATAAAGCTATTTTCTTCTGGGAGTTTTTACCCGTTGATTATGCTTTTTCACTGCTTTTCTGATTTTGTTAATTTTTGCTCGCTTATCTTTGCGTTTTTCAGGCATTACCGAAAGCTTAGTTTGTGTTTCAGGACGTAAACTTACCGATTTACGCAGATAGTTAACCTCTTCTAGCTTCAGCTCTTCCCAACCGCCCTGTGGTAAGCGCTTGTTTAATTCAAGCTTACCATAACGAATGCGGATCAGACGAGACACCTCAACGTCTTGAGACTGCCATAAACGCCTGACTTCACGGTTACGACCTTCAGTCAATGTGACGTTAAACCACTTATTTAGGCCTTCGCCTCCTTGTGGCTTAATGCTAAGAAACTTTGCTGGACCATCTTCAAGCTCAACACCTTTGGTCAAGGTACGTAACGTCTGGTTGGTTACTTCACCAAAAACACGCGCCGAGTATTCACGCTCCACTTCATATTTAGGGTGCATCAAACGGTTAGCTAATTCACCATCATTGGTAAATAATAACAAACCTGAAGTATTGATATCTAAGCGACCAATGGCAATCCAGCGGTCACCATCTAATTTAGGTAAGCGGTCAAATACCGTACGGCGTCCTTGAGGGTCACGGCGAGTACATAACTCTCCCTCAGGTTTATGATACATAAGCACGCGACAAACGCGCTCTTCCTGTTGTTCTATTTTGACAACATGTCCATCTACACGGATCACAGAGTTTTCTTCTACTCTGTCCCCTAGTTTGGCAACTTTTCCATCAACACTTACGCGGTTAGACTCGATATATTTTTCCATTTCGCGTCTTGAGCCAACGCCAGCTCTTGCCAATACTTTTTGTAGTTTTTCACTCATTCAGATGGTTCTCTCACAGAAGGATCATTTAATAACTGATCTATTTTCTCATTGTGTTGCTCAGGTAACCGAGGGAGTTCACCTAGGCCCGACAATGAAAAGTAATCTAAAAATTGTTTTGTGGTTGAGTACAATGCAGGCTTACCTGGCACCTCTTTATAACCCACCACTTTTATCCACTCACGTTCTATCAAACTCTTAATTATATTAGAGCTTACCGTCACACCACGAACCTGCTCGATTTCACCTCGAGTAATTGGCTGGCGGTATGCAATCAGCGCTAATGTTTCAAGTGTAGCACGCGAGTATTTTGGTGCTTTTTCTTGCCAAAGCTTACTCAACCAAGGGCTTAAGCTTGGACAGGCCTGAAAACGATACCCAGTACCGACCTCAACCAGTCGAACACCTCGCGTCTGATAGTGTTCTACCAGCGTTTCAAGTGCTTGGTCTAAACGTTGCGGCGATACGCTAATGTCTTCAAGCACCGTTTCTTTCATGCGCTTTTTCGATAGTGGTTTATCTGAAACAAAAATGGCAGCTTCAACTAACTCAACCAGTTGTTCATCGCTAACACGTCTTTTCATACTATCTGCTTGAAGATAAAAATGCGGAGTATACCAGAGGCTTTAGCCATCCCCTAGCCTTTTAAATGCAGGTAACCCGTCGCAGTACTATCGGGCTGAATATAGTCTATCAATTGTTCTTTGATTAGCTCTAACATGGCAATAAAAGTAACAACTACCCCACTGCGCCCCTCTTCCAAAGAAAAAAACATCCCAAATGCAATGGGCTTGCTATGCTCCCTTAGTAGTTGCAAAATGAGACTCATTCGCTCGCGGGTCGATAATGCTTCAGCAGATATATGGTGATGCTCAAAGGTCTTCGCTCTGGCCATCACTTCTGACAGTGCGAGGATTAACTCTTTGAGTTCAATATCAGGGAATTCTGGTTCTGGATCGAAGCGGCTGTCAACCAATGCGTGCGCCACAAAAATATCACGATCAACTCGAGGAATTACATCAAGATTTTCCGCAGCTTTTTTAAACTGCTCGTATTCTTGAAGCCGTCTAACTAGTTCCGCCCTTGGATCTTCCTCTTCCTCTAGCTCTTCATGTTTTGGCAGCAGCATTCTTGACTTAATTTGAGCGAGTAAAGCGGCCATCACTAGATATTCGCCAGCCAACTCAAGCTGCATGTCTTTCATCATTTCAACATACTGCACGTATTGTTGAGTGATACTAAAAATAGGTAATTCAAGAATATCTAACTTATGACGCTTGATCAGATATAACAGCAAATCCAACGGACCTTCAAAGGTTTCCAAAATCACTTCGAGCGCCTCAGGCGGAATATAAAGATCTTCTGGCTTGTCAATTACCGCTTCGCCGTTTAAAAACGCCAGCGGTAATTTTTGTTGGATTGCTTCGGTCATAACAGACGCTATCACTCAAATGGCGATGTGTCACCACAGCCACGGCGCAAAATTTCTATACTGTCTTCAGACATATCAATCACTGTGGTTGCTTGCTCAATTAGATAGCCGCCGTGGATAATCAAATCTACATGCTTTTCAAGGCGCATGCGAATATCGTCCGGATCCGATTCAGTAAACTGCTCTTTAGGCAAGATCAACGAGCATGACATTAACGGCTCACCTAAGGCTTCAAGTAATGCGCAGGTAATTGGATTATCAGTGACGCGGATCCCGATGGTTTTTTTCTTTTCGTTTAACAGCCTTCGCGGCACCTCTTTGGTTCCTTTAAAGATAAAGGTGTAAGGTCCTGGCGTATTGTTTTTAATCATTCGAAACATTTGATTATCAACACGAGCGTAAGTCGAAAGCTCTGAAAGATCACGGCATAATAAAGTAAAGTTGTGATGCTTTTCGATGCCACGGATCCGCTCAATACGTTCTTTTGCTTGTTTATTCCCCAAGCTGCAACCGATGGCATAACCAGAATCAGTTGGGAACACAATCACACCACCTTGCTCAATAATATCAACCGCTTGATGGATCAAACGAGCCTGTGGGTTATCTGGATGAATATGGAAAAATTGACTCATAAGCTTATTCCTCTTTGCCTCCCCAATGACGCCATACTCCCTGACAATCCTTAGGTAAATACAAGTTACGACCAAGTTCGACCCAAGGCATCGGAAAATGGAAATCAGATCCTTGGCTTGCCAATAATTCGAATTCTTGGCTTAATCGCCCCAAAAACTGGCGCTCTGTTGGTGCTTGTTGCGGTTGTGCAACTTCCATTGCGGCTCCACCGACCGCTTTAAATTCTGCGAGTAATTTTCTTAACCACTTATTCGACATTTTATAACGAGCTGGGTGCGCCAGTACACTCACTCCACCAGCAGCATGGATCGCATCGATTGCGGTCTTCATATCACACCACTGACTTGGAACGTATCCGGTTTTGCCACGGGCCAAAAACTTATTAAAGACACCTTGAACATTCTTAGCCACCCCCCTTGAAACCAACACTTGCGCAAAGTGCGCTCTGGTGATCTGAGCGGTCTGCGCCAGCGCTTGGGCGTCTTCATAGACGTTCTCAAAGCCCTTTTTAGCTAAACGAGCACCGATTTCTGCCGCTCTTGCTTCTCGCTTATCTTGCTGCTCCTCAAGCAAGACTGCCAATGCAGGATGTTCAGGGTCAAAGTTTAACCCAACAATATGGATTTCAAAGCTTTCCCACTTGGTGGAGATCTCAACCCCATTGATCAGTTCTAATGCCAAGTTATTTTGGCTAATGTAATCACGTGCAGGCTTGATAGCATCTACGGTATCGTGATCCGTAATTGCCAAAATATCAACGCCCTTTTCCGTCGCTCGCTCTAGCAGTTCATCAACAGCTAAACGACCATCGGAAAAAGTAGTATGGCTGTGTAGGTCATATTTAATCAAAATGTACTAACTATCTCTCTGAATTATCGACGTTTTGATTATACCACAAGTTGACTGATACGACCTTAGGTTATTTTCTGATATTTGCCCTTGACACTTGTAGCAAGAATAGGGTTTACTGTAGCTACTTTAGATTCAACAACGAAATATTCACAAATGAACAAACAATTTCAAAAAAACATTTGGTGGTGGCACTCGAACTAAGCGGGTGTGTTTCGTTATATCTACGATTTATCAACCCGCGCAATGTCGCGGGTTTTTTTATATTTTTTTAAAGGTTTTTTATGAACAACAATATCACAGTAAACACAATTTGGTGGTGGTGGATGCCCTAGCGGGACGGTATTGTTGTGCCTGAACAATAACCCCCGCAGAGCTTAGCTTTCGGGGGTTTTTTTATTTTCTAATTCAAGATATCTAGAAATTAAGAGGAATGAGGTTTGATTTTTAGTCACATAACGACCACACCAGGTGAGGTCACCAGCATAAGACAACGGCGCGATTATACCGCCAGTCCTTTGTCTCTATATGCTGGCTTAAATAAAGAAAACTCACTACTGCTTGAGTCTGCAGAAATTGAGTCTAAAGACAATGTGAAAAGCATAGTGCTTGTCGATAGCGCCATTCGCTTTGAATGTAATGGCGCGCAAGTCATCGCCAAGGCATTGTCAAATAATGGCGCTCAGCTACTCCCCTATCTCGCGCAAAAAGTTAAAAACTGCAGCGTTTGTTTAGATGGCCATACATTAACGCTAAATTATCAAGGGTTTGAACCTGATATTGATGAGCATACAAAGTTAAAAGCCGATAATGCCTTTAGCGCGCTGAGAACCTGCATAAACGAAATCAAATGTAACTCAGATACGCCGTTTTCGGTCTTCCTAGGTGGTGTATTCGCCTATGATATGGTGGCAAACTTCGAACAACTCCCTAGCGTGCCTGATGGCGACAACGACTGTCCTGACTATGTTTTCTATCTTGCAGAAACCTTGGTCGTTATTGATCATCAAGCACAAACAACCGAACTCATCGGTAATGTTTTTAATGGCCCTGAAGTTCATGCCAATTGCTTTGAAGTGGGTAGACAATTAGAAGCACTGAATAACCAGTGTGACCAAATCACCGAATTTCAGTTTGCACCACTAAATGGTAGCGCAGACGTCAAGGTCAACGTCAGTGACGAGGAATATTGTCAACACGTTGAAAAGTTGAAAACCAACATTATCAACGGTGACATCTTCCAAGTGGTGCCTTCTCGCACTTTTTCACTTCCTTGCCATAATTCACTCGCCGCCTATAAACAGCTCAAAAAGCAAAATCCTAGCCCGTATATGTTCTATATGAAAGATGAGCGTTTTGTTTTATTTGGGGCATCTCCAGAGTCTGCGCTCAAATATTGTGAGCAAAGCAACCAAGTTGAGGTCTATCCCATCGCGGGTACCAGACCTCGAGGTAAGTTTGCAAACGGCAGTATCAACCCAGACCTAGATAGCCGCATAGAGCTTGAGCTGCGTAATGACCAAAAAGAACGTGCAGAGCACCTTATGCTTGTAGATCTAGCACGTAACGATGTAGCGCGAATTAGCGTACCGGGTACTCGACACGCAAAAGAACTACTAAAAGTAGACCGCTATTCACAGGTGATGCATCTGGTGTCTCGCGTTGTTGGCCAATTAAAGCCAGATCTTGACGCTCTGCACGCCTATCAAGCCTGTATGAATATGGGCACCTTGGTTGGTGCACCAAAAGTGAAGGCCGCCGAGCTAGTTCGTCAAACAGAAAAGCAACGCCGAGGTAGCTATGGCGGTGCCGTAGGCTATTTGATGGGAAATGGCGCAATGGATAGTTGTATTGTGATCCGCTCAGCTTTTGTAAAAGATAATATTGCCTATGTACAAGCTGGTGCTGGGGTTGTATTCGACTCAGACCCACAAAGCGAAGCGAACGAAACCAAAGCCAAAGCCATGGCAGTGATCAAAGCTGTACAGTCGACCTATGAAGGAGCAAGCCATGACTAAGGTATACTTTTTAGATAATTTCGATTCTTTTAGTTATAACCTCGTAGATGAACTGAGTTTGTTAGGACTCGATTTGGTCGTGTATCGTAACAATATTCCAGCTGAAATAATTTACAATAAAATGCGAGCAGAAGAAGACCCGGTGATTTTGGTGCTATCTCCAGGACCTGGGGCACCGTCAGAAGCAGGCTGTTTGCTCGCATTAATCGAGCTTTGCAAAGGTCAATTTCCAATGCTTGGGATCTGTTTAGGACAACAAGCACTCACACAAAGCTATGGCGGCGAGGTAGGACGCGCCGGCGAAACCGTGCATGGTAAGTCGTCTATTATAGACGCAGATGAGCACCCAGTATTTGCAGGACTTGGGACGCAGTTTCCGGTTGCTCGCTACCACTCATTGATGGCGACCAGAGTTCCAGCTGAGCTTAATGTCATCGCACGATACCAGTCTATTCCGATGGCTATTTACCATAGTGAAGATCGCGTGATCGGGTATCAATTCCACCCAGAGTCAATATTAACACCCAATGGCGCTCAGTTACTGCAACAAAGTATCGCGTACCTTACCGCTTAGGAGAGCACGATGGAAAAGTTACAACCCTTATTACAGCAACAAGATTTAACATTCGACGCCGCCAAGTCGTTGTTTAGCGATATCATGGCAGGGCAATTGAGCGACATCGAGCTTACCGCAGCCTTACTGGCACTAAAATTTAAAGGTGAAACTGCAGCCGAGATAGCCGGTGCAGCGCAAGCCATGCGTGACCATGCCACAGCCTTTAATAAGCAAAACTTACTTTCAGCTGACAGCTGCGGTACCGGTGGTGATGGCACCAACACCATCAACGTCAGTACCACCGCAGCGATCGTTGCTGCAGCATGCGGCATTAATATGGTCAAGCACGGCAACCGCAGCGTAAGTAGTAAATCAGGTTCCGCTGATTTACTTAAAGCACTTGGGATCAATATTGATATGACCCCCACCCATGCAGAAGAATGTCTCGCAAAAACAGGCTTTACCTTTTTATTTGCACCGCATTATCACGCCGGCGTAAAACATGCTATGCCTGTTCGCACGCAACTAAAAACACGCACGATATTCAATATTCTAGGACCTTTAGCCAATCCAGCCAAACCGGAAGTGCAACTACTCGGGGTTTATGACCCAGCACTGGTCCTCCCTATGGCAGAAACACTCAATCGCTTGGGTACGAAACGCGCAATGGTAGTTCACGGCAGCGGCACAGATGAAATTGCCCTGCACGGCGAAACATTAGTTGCAGAAGTGAAAAATGGTGAAGTGACTCAGTACACCATTACCCCAAGTGATTTTGGACTAGAAAACTATTCACTTGAATCCATCGCCGGTGATACGCCAGAATATAACGCAACAGCGAGCCTAGCGATTTTAAATGGCCAAGGCGAGGCGGCACACGACGCTGCTATTATTGCTAACGTCGCAGCATTATTAGTATTGACCGATAAGGCAAACGATTTTAAAACAGCAAGCCTACAAGTTCGTGACGTATTAAAAAGCAAAAAGGCCATGACCACCTTGGCTAACATTGTAGAGGTAAGTAATGGCTAACGTATTAGAAAAAATTGTTGCCGATAAAGTCGAGGAATTAAAAGTACGCAAAGCACAGCGTCCGCTGAGCGACTTTATTGACGAAGTAACCCCAACAACACGTAACTTCACGGCAGCACTAGCACAAGCGGGTACCCAATTTATTTTAGAGTGTAAAAAGGCATCGCCTTCAAAAGGCCTGATCCGCTCACGCTTTGATTTAAACGAAATCACTGATGTTTATCGTAAGTACGCGACCTGCATTAGTGTGCTAACTGACGAAAAATACTTTCAGGGCAGCTATGACTATCTTGCCACAGTGAGAAAGCTGGTTGACCAGCCACTGATCTGCAAGGATTTCTTTATCGATCCGTACCAAGTATATCTTGCTCGCTTGCATGGTGGCGACGCCATTCTCTTGATGCTTTCGGTGTTAAACGACCAAGACTATATAGCACTCGCCAAGGTGGCAAGATCACTTAACATGTCGATTTTAACGGAAGTGAGCAACGAAGAAGAAGTGACTCGTGCTCTCGCGCTAGACGCTGAACTTATCGGCATTAATAACCGTAACCTCAGAGACTTATCAACGGATTTGGCAACAACAGAGAAGCTAAGAAAGTTAATCCCAGAAGACAAAGTGGTGATTTCAGAGTCTGGTATATACACCCACCGCGATGTAAAACGCTTGTCGCCAATCTGTGATGGCTTTTTGGTCGGCAGCTCCTTGATGGCTGAGCAAGACTTAGAACTTGCTTGCAGACGTTTAATCTTGGGCGAAAACAAAGTGTGTGGTTTGACTCGCAGCCAAGATGCACAAACGGCTTACGAGGCCGGAGCTGTGTATGGTGGCCTGATCTTTTATCCAAAATCTCCCCGTTATGTAGATATCGACTGTGCAAAAGCAGTCGCTGATAGCGCACCACTTAAGTATGTTGGCGTGTTTGTTAACGCGCCGCTAGAGCAAGTGGCCGAGTATGCACAAATATTAAAACTTAGTGCAGTGCAATTGCATGGCAGCGAAGATGAGCTATACATCGAGGCCCTGCGTAAACAATTACCTTTAACATGCCAAATTTGGAAAGCTCAGGGAGTGGATACAACACTACCAAGCCCCTTCGTTGGCGTTGATAAACAGTTGTACGATACCAAAACCGACACCGCATTTGGTGGTACGGGACAAGTATTTGATTGGCAACTATTAAATAATGGTTCGAGCAATTACATGCTGGCCGGTGGCTTAACCCCCGACAACATTCGCGGTGCCGTGAATATGGGTGCTGATGGGCTCGACCTAAATTCTGGCGTTGAGCAATCGCCAGGTAAAAAATGCGCTCAAAAGATCGCTAACGCATTTACACAAATTAGAAAATATTGAGGTGGACATGAGTAATTCAGCTTATTTTGGTGACTTCGGAGGCATGTTTGTGCCCGAGTTACTCGTACCTGCACTAAAGCAGTTAGAACAGGAATTTTATAAATCACAAAAAGACCCCGAATTTCAAAGCGAGTTTTATCAACTTTTGAATGAGTTTGCGGGTCGCCCAACGCCACTGACGAAAACACGCAACTTAGTTAAAAACCCAAAGGTGAAACTATACTTGAAGCGCGAAGATTTACTACATGGCGGCGCTCACAAAACCAACCAAGTGTTAGGTCAGGCACTATTAACCAAACGCATGGGTAAAAAAGAAGTAATTGCAGAGACAGGCGCTGGGCAGCACGGTGTTGCAACTGCGCTAGCCTGCTCCTTACTCGGTTTGAAGTGCCGTGTATATATGGGGGCTAAAGATGTTGAGCGTCAGCAACCTAACGTATTTAGAATGCGCCTGATGGGTGCAGAGGTGATCCCTGTTACCGCAGGTTCTGGGACATTAAAAGATGCGGTAAATGAAGCGCTACGTGATTGGTCTGCAAACTACAAAACAGCGCATTATTTACTTGGAACGGCCGCAGGTCCTCACCCATTCCCGACGATTGTCCGTGAATTCCAAAAAATGATCGGTGAAGAGGCAAAACAACAAGTACTAAAAGCTGAAGGCCGTTTGCCTGATGCCGTTATCGCTTGTGTCGGCGGAGGTTCCAATGCCATTGGTATGTTTGCAGACTTTATTGATGAAAAAGACGTAAAACTGATCGGGGTAGAACCTGCTGGTAAAGGCTTAGATACCGATGAACATGGCGCAGCGCTGTGTAAAGGTACTAAGGGTATTTTGCACGGTGCCTATACCTACATCATGCAAAATCAAGATGGCCAGATTGAAGAGTCTTATTCGGTCTCAGCGGGCTTAGATTACCCAGCCGTCGGCCCTCAACATGCTTTTTTACATGAAACAGGCAGAGCACAGTACGTTGGCATTAGTGATACTGAAGCCTTAGACGCGTTTCAAGCACTTGCCAAACACGAAGGCATTATTCCCGCACTTGAATCCAGCCATGCTTTAGCATACGCACTAAAGTATGCAGAAGCACAAACCGAAGAAGCTGTCATTGTTGTTAATTTAAGTGGCCGCGGAGACAAAGACTTAGCTCACGTCCACCAAGTACTATCTGAGCGAGGTGAACTATGAGACGTTATGATGCGATGTTCGCACACTTAAACGAAAAAAACCAAGGTGCTTTTGTTCCTTTCGTAACTATCGGCGACCCCAATAAGGCCGTTAGCATTGAGATAATCAAAAGTCTTATAGACGGCGGTGCCGATGCATTAGAGCTTGGTATTCCGTTTTCAGATCCAATAGCGGATGGGCCGGTTATCCAAGCGGCCAACATCCGTGCTCTGGAGCAAAATGTTAATACCCAAGACTGTCTTGAGATCATCGCTGAAATTCGTCGTTATAACAGCGATATTCCAATTGGTCTTTTGCTCTACTCAAACTTGATTTTTGCTCGTGGTATTGAGCAGTTTTATCAAGATGCTAAAGCGGCTGGTGTCGATTCTATTTTGGTGGCTGACGTACCGCTGCATGAAGCTAAACCATTTAGACTCACCGCAATGGCTAACGATATAGCGCCGATTTTTATCGCCACGCCAAATGCGTGTGATGATACGCTTCGTGAGTGTGCAACCCGCGGTCGTGGCTACACCTATTTACTATCTCGCGCTGGCGTAACAGGCACAGAAACCACAGCGCAAATGCCCGCAACCGATATGATCACTAAGCTCATCGAATATCATGCTGCCCCACCTTTGTTGGGCTTTGGTATTTCAGAACCTGAGCATGTAAAACATGCCATTAGCTCAGGTGCGGCCGGAGCGATCAGTGGCTCGGCCGTAGTGAAAATCATCGAAAAGTACATAGATGACCCTAAAACGATGTGTTTTGAGTTAAAAACATTTGTTGAACGAATGAAAGCAGCTACTCAGAAATAAACTGAATATGCAAAAAAGGGAGCATACCATGAGCATGCTCCCTTTGGTTACATGAGATTCATTAACCTGAACTTCGGAAAAGAAGTTATACCGATGCGCCGCAAGGCTCGCTAGTAGATAATAATTAACACCACTAGAACGGTCCTGTACAGCGTTGTATATTATAAATTATCCTTTAGCGCTTTAGCAGGTTTGAAAAGCACCTTGTTTTGGCCCTCTATGGTGATGGTCTCACCAGTTTGCGGATTTCGTCCCTGTTTGGCTGGATGATAGCTGAGTGAAAACGTACCAAGTCCATTTATTTGCATCTGATCACCTTCTGACAACCGCTTTTTAGTCGCCTGCAAAATGACATGTAATGCTGCTTGTGAATCTTTTTTAGTTAATCCACTAATTTCTGCCATTTTTGTAACTAAATCGCTCTTATTCATGCAAATACCTCTGAACCATTGAATGAGCGCAGCAGGCTATGGTTTTCACAACAGAAAGTCAATATTGATGTTCTTGCCGTATCTTGGTAAAACCCTAACAACGAGTTTTATTAGGACCGAGAATGTCATTTTTAATTGAATACCTACCCCTTATCCTGTTTTTTGGCGTGTATAAGTTTGTCGATATTTTTTGGGCCACGGGCGTGTTGATAGCAGCCTCGCTAATACAGGTTACCCATCAGTACATCACTAAACGTGAAGTCGCGAAGCGTCATTGGGTTTTTCTTGCTATTGCGTTGATTTTAGGGGGAATGACTATTTTCTTTCATGATGAGCAGTTTATAAAATGGAAGGCTACTATCGTCTATGCGATTTTGGCAGTAACCTTGCTTGTCTCAAGATATTTGTTCAATAAAAATCTAGTAAAAACGGCGCTAGAAGGTGTTTTGAGTTCAGTTGCTGAAAAAGAAAACAGTGAACTAAAAATTGACTTGCCAGTAAAAGACTGTGATCAGCTAAACCTTTTTTGGTCGCTGCTGTTGTTTTCTATTGCAGCACTTAACCTCTACGTTGCTTACAATTTTTCTCTGGATTTTTGGGTTAACTTTAAGGTCTTCGGACTAATTGGGATTACCTTTATCGCATTGCTTTTCACTATGTTTAGAATTCAAAAATATTTACCAGAAGAGTAACTGACTTTCCCCTGTGAGATCATTTCCAGCTGCTATAGTTATCTTGACACAGATAATTATAGCGGCTCATGGCCGCGCAGTATTTTGGGGAAATCGCTTTGAACGCAAGCCAGTATCGGTGGTGTGAGCTCATATTTATATTCTTTGTACTGCCCATTGTCGCTTACCAATTTCGAGACCACTTAAATAACTGGTTATTTCCAGCCCTAATTATCTTGATGGCTGTTTGTACTCACCTATTACTTACCGATCCTCACTTCAAACGCTTCAGGTTGACGAGCCTAGGAGAGTTTTCTTCGGTTAAAAAACGCCTCTTTACGACGTTTTTCGCTGGTGCCATGTTTTCGGCCATGCTCTACGGGCTAGTGAGCCAAGGAAACTGGTTTGCACTCCCTCTAGACTCACCAGCCGACTGGCTGTTGTTGTTAATTGCTTATCCGGTGCTATCGGTGTTACCTCAAGAGCTTATTTTTCGGAGTTATTTTTTTCATCGTTACAAAAGAATACTGCCAAATAAAAATAATCGCGTCATGTTAAGTGCGTTAGTGTTTGCACTAGCGCATTGTGTTTACGACAATTGGATAGCCGTAGCACTGTCTTTTTTAGGAGGACTGCTATTCTCCTATACCTACGCACATAGCCGCTCTCTTGCGGTTTGTGTATTGGAACATAGTTTATGGGGACTGTGGATGTTTACGATTGGAATAGGACAGTATTTGGATTCTGGAGTGAAGTTTTGAGGACAAATGAGCTTCGGCATAAACACCGATGCCCATGGATATACTAATTATTATAATTCGCGCGTCAATAGCTGGTTATTGCAAGCAAATTTAACGCTATAGTAAAAGGTAACAACGGCTAGAAAACAAGGTGTTATCCTGAATTCAGGTTATTTAGAACTCAAATAGCAAGATTTTTGCCTTGCCTACAAGAATATCGTTTCCTCAGCATGAGCAGAATGTGAAAGCGGGATTATCGACAAGATTTTCCCGCTTCACAATAGAGCACTTAATTAGGCAAATTGGTATTAGAAACCAAAAATGCTGACAGCAAAGTATTTAGTCGCGACTGTATTGATAAAAATAGCGAGTAAAATCACAGGAATAAATGTCGACAACGAGAAGTTGATATATTTCTCAGTGAAACTGCCGACGTACCCTTCAGATCCCTGTGCTAGCTCCGCACTCAAGCCCGACTTCTTCCAGCGGTAGGTGACAAATAAGCACACCATTAGGCCGTTAAGAGGCAAGATAGTATCGTAAAACACATCATAAATTAAGTCGAAGAAACTCTTTTGAGCGTCACCATAGCTAACAAAGCTAGTGAGCCAATCCACCATCCCAAAGGACATAGTAGATAACACGGTCAGTAAACCAGTCGTCACAGCTAAGACAATTAATGCTTTTTTACGAGAGATGCACTTTTCTTCCATCAACGTCGCCGTTGGCACTTCGACAATAGAAACCAAAGATGTGATCGCGGCAAAAAACACCAGCAAGAAGAAAATACCCGCAACAATCGACGCGCCGATATAACCAATGTCTTCTTGTAGTGCAAGTAACAGCTTAGGTAAGTAGTCAAAAATCATCGATACCGAGGAATCTGATAACTTGCTTGGATCGGTGTTCGGATTAAAACTAAAGATGGCTGGTAACACCATCAAGCCTGCAATAAACGCTACTAAAGAGTCCGTAACCGCAACCATTTTAGAGCTACCCACAATGTCATCTTTCTTTGAAATATATGACGCATAAGTGATCAGAATACCCATACCTAAAGACAGTGAGAAAAAGGCTTGTGACAAAGCACCATTCAACACACTGGCGTTCATTTTATCAAAGTCAGGTACAATATAGTAACGTACACCTGCCATTGCATTATCTAACGTCAGTACATAAGCAACGAGGCCCAGTAGCATCACAAAAAGAGCAGGCATTAATAGCTTAGCTGCTTTTTCGATACCCTCTTTGACTCCCCCAACCAAAATGAGGTTAACAATGACACCCACTATCAACATGTAAATGAATACATTAGTGTCATTAATAAACGTGCCAAAATATTCGGGTGAAGCCAACACATCCAAATTACCTAACGCGGTTTGTGCCAGAAAGCCAAATATCCACACCGTAATGACCATGTAAAATACCGCAATCATAAATGGTGTAAGGACGGCTAAAAACCCAGCAACTGACCACTTTTTATCGTGATTAGATAATAACTTATAGGCACCGAATGGGTCTTTTTGGGCTTTTCTACCCATGGCCATTTCAGCCATCATTACAGGCAAACAAATAAACACTACAAATAGTGCATAGATAAGTAAAAACGCCCCGCCGCCGTTTTTGGCAGCTGAGACAGGGAAGCCGACTAAGTTACCTATTCCCACCGCCGAACCAGCAGCAGCAAGGATAAACCCTAGTCGGGAGCTAAAATGCTCTCGGTTTGCACTCATTGCAATCAACCTTATTATTATTTTCTACAAATATCCGAAGGACTCTACCAGTCTAGTTGAGTGCTTTTCAAGTTTAAATGACTAACTCGCTGAAAAACTCTGCGTGCATTTACTTTTGCACGAGGAGCGTTTTATCATAGAATTGATAAACGGCCCTGAAAAGCCGCCAAAATACGCAAAAATAACAATAATAACCTAGAACTTTATCTGGAACTAATACTTATGCTTTATATGATTTATTCCACTGACGCAGAGAACTCGCTACAAAACCGTCTGGCCACACGCCCAGCTCATTTAGCGCGTCTAGAAGAATTAAAACAACAAGGACGCTTGTTTGCAGCCGGACCATTACCAGCCATCGACTCAGAAAATCCAGGAGAGGCCGGTTTTACTGGTTCTCTTGTTATCGCAGAGTTCGACAGCTTAGAAAGTGCTAAGCAATGGGCAAGTTTAGACCCTTACATTGAAGCGGGTGTCTATACTGAAAGTATTGTTAAACCATACAAACGCGTTCTGCCATAACCTTTACTGAACGTTAAGTTCAGCAAAGGTTAATTACAAAGCACTAAATTTGTTTGAGATTTATGAAGTATAGAAACTTAGTATCTATGAAACTGTGGAGCTTACAATGCGATTGCACCTCACTCTAATAGCGTTGATTTTGGCGTTCGCTTCGAGTGTAGCAGACGCCAACAGCCGCAATGATAAGAATGTAAAGACTATTACTAAAAAAGAAGCGGTGTCGCTGGCGCTAGACAAGTATGCTGGACGAACACTTAAGATTTCTGAAGAGAGCCAGTTTTTTATTGTTAGAATTCTGCAACCTGATGGTAGAATTGTCGACCTGAAGGTGAACAAAAAAACAGGTGAAGTAAATAAGGACTAAGAATGCGTATTTTAGTTATCGAAGACGATATTCAACTAGCAGAAAACCTGCGAAATGCATTAGAGAAAGAAAAATATAGCGTTGATTTATGCCATGATGGAGAGTCCGGACTATTCCACCTAGAAGAATACCCTTTAGATATGGCGGTGATCGACCTCGGTTTGCCAAAACTTGACGGTATCGAAATCATCCGCAGAGCTCGTGCAAGTGGCGTTAAAATTCCTATTTTGATTTTAACCGCCCGTGATCGTTGGCAAGACAAAGTAGAAGGCCTTGATGCTGGTGCTGATGATTACCTAACTAAGCCTTTTCATGTAGAAGAGCTCATTGCGCGCTGCAACGCTCTGATCAGACGCAGTGCAGGACAAGCAAATCCAGAGATCAGCATAGGTCCGATTAAAATTCATACCCGTTCACAGCAAGTGTGGGTGAATGAAAACGAGCTTTCACTTACCGCTTACGAATACAAAGTATTAGAATACTTGATGGTCAACCCTCAGAAGGTTATTTCTAAGTCAGAGCTAACCGAACATATTTACGATCAAGACTTTGATTTAGACTCGAACGTAATCGAAGTGTTCGTATTGAGACTGCGTAAAAAGCTGGACCCAGATGGCACGTTGAACCCTGTTGAAACCCTGAGAGGACGTGGATATAGGTTCAAAAATCAGTGGTAAATAGCTCCCAAATTTCGCTCAAAATAAGACAAGGATTTATCCTTGTCTTTGTGCTTATTATTGCCCTACCTGCGTTATTTTTCTCCGTGGGCCGGGCGTATTATTCTTCTTTGGTTGATGCGACCGAAAAAACCTTAGAAGCGCATTTGTACTCTCTGATCTCTGAAGTTGAGTTTGTCTCTGATGGCTTAGAGATGCCACGCAGCATTTTAGCCCCCGAACTCAATAGATTAAATTCAGATACATACGCGCTTGTGTACCAAGATCATTCTTTGGTCTGGTATTCTGAGTCGGCAGTAAACTTATCTATCTCCCCTGACTTTTCTGGCAATCAAGCCGGTGCTTCTGAGTTCAAGCGCGTTGAATACAACGGCGTATTGTTCTGGCAACTCAGTTTAACTGTGATTCTGGGCAACGCAGAACAATCTCAACAGGCACGCTTTGTGTTGTTAAAGAAAAATGACGCCTTAATGGAGCTGATGTCAGGCTTTAGAAATACTTTAGTCAATTGGATGCTGGTTATGGGTGTTGTGATCGCAGGTCTAATGGCATTTGGATTTGTTTGGAGTGCCCGACCACTGCAAAGACTAGACAAAGAAATTAAGGAGATAGAAGCTGGTGAAAGAGATAAAATTACCGGTTTATATCCAGTTGAGCTGCTGACGATTAAATCGGACTTGAACCTGCTTCTGGAATCTCAAAAACGCCAAAAGGAACGCTACAGGGCCTCACTTAGTGACCTAGCCCATGCACTGAAAACTCCACTAGCAGTGATAAAATCAAGCCCCCTAGCAACAGATGCCGATGCTCAGGAGCAGCTTGATAGAATCAATGCGATGATCGAGCATCAATTAAAGCGTGCGGCAACTGGCGCCTCAGACACATGGAAAAAGCAGACAACCGTCAAACCTGTACTAGACTCAATATTAAACGCAATGACGAAAGTCTACCATGATAAACAAATTCAATTTTCATCGGAATGTAGCGAAGAAGTAGCGTTTCTTGGTGATAAAACCGATCTAATGGAGATTTTGGGTAATATTATAGATAACGCGTGTAAAGCTTGTGACACCTTAGTCGATATAAACGTAAGTGCGCCTAAAAAGCGCTTGTTAATAATCGAGATTGAAGATGATGGTCCAGGCATTCCAGAACACAGACGCTCAGAGCTACTGACGCGAGGCGCTAGACTAGACACCTATGAAGCGGGTCATGGTGTAGGGATGGCAATCGTTTCCGATTTGGTCAAGTCCTATCACGGATTAATGCAAATCGGCACTTCAAAACATGGCGGCGCGAAATTTACAATAGAGTTTAACCATGAAAAAAATAATTAGTAGCCTGCTCATCACAGGGTTTACGTTGTCTGCAATGGCAGATGAAGACGTTAGTTTACAAGACTGTAGTAAATACGAATCCACTCATCCTGAGAAAGCCAAAAAGTTTCTTATGTGCTTGGACGGTAATATCAATCTGCTTGAGCGTCACCGTCAAACTTGGATCACTAAATTATTATTGGACACAAAAAAGTACCAGGCCGACACAGGTAATACGCAAATATTACCAATAATGGAGCGTGCCATACGCAATCAAGAAGAGTATATGGAAGATAGCTGTCGCTGGCGCTATCTACTTGATATGCCCAATGCAACGCGCTCAGCAAGCGCCTATAAAAACTGCAAAATCGCGCTGCTCAAAGCTCATATTACGGAGCTAAAAAGCAGCAAAATTTTGAAAGAAGATCTAAATCTGACGCAGTAATATCCAGCAAGAATGGGGCCATTTCACGCCCCTTCTATTTGGGTTGCTCAGAGCCGAGCAAAATAGCTAACCATTTCCCCTCTTCACTCGCCTCTAATGCAATCTTAACTACCATAGTTAACGGCACCGACAGTAACATCCCCACAGTACCTAGCAACCAGCCCCAGAATATTAATGATAAGAAGACCACTAAGGTAGATAAACCCAGTCCCCTTCCCATAAACCTGGGCTCAATCATGTTCCCCATTACCGTATTGATACAGACATAGCCGATTGCAACGATACCACTGACCAACGGTCCATGCGTTACTAACGCTAATAAAACGGGTGGAATAGCAGCAATAATAGAGCCTATGTTAGGAATGTAGTTTAGTAAAAATGCCACAACGCCCCAAAGCACAAAGTAATCAACATCTAGCGCCCATAGAAATATCGCTGCTACCACACCAGTTGCTAGGGATACCAAGGTTTTAATGGCTAGATAGCTATTGATTGAGTCCAAAAACCTATCAATCTGTTGCATTTTCATCTCTGGATCATCCAAAGCTAAGTGGACTTTATGACCTAAAGAGGGGGCCTCAAAAAGCATGAATACGACAATGAGTAAGATCAGGAAGCTATTTGCCATTACCCCGCCAAACCCAGTCAACATATTAGTCGCCACGTCAATCAATTGGTTGGGGTCTAACATACTGATCAACTGCTGCTTATCTAATAGAATATTGTAATCCGCAGCTGTGCTCACTAACCAAACAAACTTTTCTTGAAGTTCTTCTTTATAGGTAGGTAGTTGCTTAGAAAAATCGTTAATCGACTGCCCTACTAGGCCACCGATGCTGGCACCAATTAAAATGACAAGTCCAATAATGATAAGGATTGCAAGCCCCTTTGGGATCTTAAAGCGGGCTAAAAACTTCAGCATGGGATTACAGATAATCGCAATAAATGCTGCCAACACAAACGGGACTACAATTTCTGTCGCGAGCTTAATCCCCCCTAATACCAAAAATAGTGATGCCAAGACCACCAGCGTTTTATTGATTCCTGTAAGTGAAGACACGTCTCACTCCTTTTGCTTTTTTCCCATTCTAAAACAAACCACCTATAATGAAAATGAGTGATCTAACTCGATGGCAAAACGTAGGTTTGAGTAATAACAATAAAGAGTCGATTGAATGAACATATTGATAACTGGGGCAACAGGCTTAATTGGAAGTAAGTTGTGCCAATTCTTAATCCATAAACATAGTCTTATTGCGCTGACGCGATCACCTGTAAAAGCTGCCGCTATTTTACCATCGGGGGTTGATTTCATTACAAGTCTAGATGATGTCAACTTCAACCAGCTTGACGTTGTCATTAACTTAGCCGGTGAGCCTATTGCCGAAGGTCGTTGGAATAAAACAAAAAAACAAGAGATTTATAACAGCAGAATCAAAATTACAGAAGCCATAACCGCGGGAATAAATACAGCCACGTCACCCCCTAAGTTGTTTATTTCCGGCAGTGCCATCGGGTTTTACGGACGCCAACCCAAACACCTTAAAATTAACGAAGGCTGCAAAGAATATCACGATGAGTTCTCTCACCAACTTTGCCGAGATTGGGAGAATACCGCACAAAGAGCCAGTTCTCAGCATACTCGCGTTTGTATTTTAAGAACTGGTATTGTACTGGCAAAGTCAGGTGGCGCCCTTGAAAAAATGCTCCCCCCTTTTCGATTGGGGCTAGGTGGCCCGATAGGTAAAGGAGAGCAGGTAATGTCGTGGATCCATATAGACGATATGGTTCAAGCTATCATTTATATCATCAAACATGATGAGATGAATGGCGTTATCAATCTAACAGCACCTCACCCAGTAACAAACAAAGCACTGTCACAAGCGCTAGCTAAAACGCTTTCTCGCCCCTGTATTTTTGTCGTACCACCACTGATGCTGAAATTGATTTATGGTGAAATGTCAGACCTATTGCTGTATGGCCAATATGTTGTTCCACAAAAACTACTGGATTCAGGCTATCGCTTTCGTCACAGTAATATTGAGGAAGCACTCAGCGCCCTCAATTTATAAGCCTGCCTCAGATGCTTCTGTTTGCTCTGGTATGTAAAGCTTTTCACGGGTTAATACTTTATCCAAGTAGTGCTTTGTTTCATTGTAGGGTAAACCTTGGTCCAAAGCACTTAAAACATTCTCAGGCGATAGTGAGTTGATGATTTTTGACGCTTTTGTAATGGATCTAGAATCGTCAGTATTAAATACCCGAGCAACATTACCGGCTCCCGTGTTATAAGCAGCTATCATACAGTACTTACGGCTGAGAGGGTCTTGTATCTTGCTAAGATAACGTTTATCCAAAATGTTGAGATAAGCAGCCCCTGCTTCGATATTATTATCAGTGACATAAAGATACGGAGCAGACATAGGTTCATCGCGGTTATAAAGCATGCGATTGACATCAACACCAGCACTCGTTGGCACTATTTGCATCAATCCAAATGCCGGTATATGTGATTTTGCCATGGGGTTAAAGTGACTTTCTGTATGCATTACCGCAAAAATAATACTTGGCTCTATATCAAAGCGCTGAGCTTGTGATTTAACTTGGTTCAAATAACGATGTGCCCTACTCTTCGCATCTACTTGCTTGGGCAATTGAAATACAATTTCGGATACGACCGTCGACTCATTTTGTTCAGTCTTTTTGGTATTACTCGCTGTTTCAAGTAACTTTTTCAATCGCTTCTGTTTGAGCTGCTCGAGTTTCTTTTGTTGCTCCCTATGCTGGGCTTCGGCTAATTTATCGCTTTCTCCCTCTAGTATGGCTTCATCGGCTTGGCGCTCTACATAGCGTTTTTGTTGCTCAAATTGAGCATCTATTTGCTGCTTAGCAGCGATGAGAGCCTTGGCTCTAGCGGCGTTATTAACCTCTCGTTGCTGCGCTTTGCTCTCATTTACCGTGAGGGCATCAGCATTAAATACATCAATAACAGCACGGTCCTTTGCAATAAAATTTTTGTATAACTCTCGTAGCTGTGCTTTTGTAACTTTCTCATCCGCGGCGTGTTTTATACTAACCACCAATTCATTTGTTTCAAAATCCACAACCATTCTTGAGGTAAGATCTTCGCTGTAGGTCACAAATGATGATTGATCTGATGTCGCTATATCACCCCACTCTTGGATCACCCGATCACGAAACGAATCATATTCCTCAAAGTGTTCCTCAACATAATCTGCAAACTCACTAAGCTGTTGTCGTTTATACTGTTCAAACTCACTGAGCTCTTCTTCTGAAGACTCTGAAGTCTGCCACCGCGACATCTTATCTGATAGCTCTTCAAACAACTGAGCTTGACTTGCAACAGCACTCGGAATTGCGCTGAGCGCCATAACTAAAACTGAATACACTGATTTACGCACAGAACACTCCTTAAAAAAAATTAAAGCGTGGTAACCACGCTTTAATTCGTTAATCTTGCAATTTCCTTTTCAAGGTCTTTTTCAGCTTTATAGGCTTTAAATTCCTGATATAAGAACTTTTCGTCTTGAGGGTCAACGGCACGCTTGCTCTCTTTGATAAGGTCTTTGAACAGATCTTTTGTCAGCTCTGGAGACAAAGTGGTAAGCGCACAAAAGTAATCTTGTCCTGAGATATCTATCACATCAGCTTTAACAATTCGTGAGCCATTTAACGTTTGCTTAGTTAGTTGTTTAGAAACTGAGCTAAATGTTGCGCCGACCGTAGTATCTTGATTGGCATCAGTACGGTTCGCAAATGTTTTATCAAGCCCCTCAATGCGTGTTTCAATTTGTTGTGCTAATGCTAAGCGAGCATTTGCAACGGCCATCTTTTGGTCGATCGAAATATTGCCCGAATACCTAACACAATCTGCCGCCGCAATGCCGTCTTCAATTGTTGGATTAAGAACCCACTCTGGAATGTTGACTCGTGGGCTTGATGCCGCGTCATCTTTACTGGAACTACAAGCCGACAAGATCCCTATTACGGCCACTGATAAAAGTAGTTTTTTTGCTTTCATGTTGGGTTCCTTAATTGCCCTGATTACGGAATAAAATTTACCAAAAAAGTAATTATTTAACAGTAATAAATTGTAAAAACGATTTTTAACAATTTAGCACTTTCAATTCAATTTTTTACTATTTATTTTATTGTTATATGATTAAAGACAAATACACTGCCACTATAAGAACAAGTATGCAAGGAAGGCACAGCCAAAACTCTCTCCACTCTCTATTAATTAAGCTCTTATTCTCAATGAGTTGCTTAATGATGGCTGGGTGTAACCTGACCCCAAAAGCGAATAAATTAGCAATAGAATACGCTGAGCAAGGCGATTTTGTTAGTGCACAAAAACATATCGATAACGCTTACAAAAACTCATCGAAGAATGAGCTCTTATATCATTTAGAGTCTGGGATGCTAGCCCACTTACAGCATCATTATGAATTAAGTAACCAACATTTATCGCAAGCAAAAGAGATTATTGAAGCCGCCTATACTGTTAGCATTAGCGATCAAGTATTCTCTGCATTTACGGGCGCTAGCTATAGAAAATACACCGGAAGAGCCTATCATAGGCCTATGATCCACACCATAATGGCGTTAAATTATGTATCACTTGCAAATACTTCAGATCAAAGTCGAGTGGCACTCTATGACTCAGCCTTAACAGAAATGCGGCAGCTGGATTTATACCTCGAGCAACTGAAAAGAGAAACCGGCGGTTATACCAGTCAATCACAAGATATTGGCGGTGTAGAACAAATACTAAAAGTCATTTTTTCTCAGCCTTTTATTAGTAGTGAGTTAGCCTACAAAGACGACGCTTTTGCACAGTACTTAAGTGGTATTTTGTATGAACAACAAAATGAGTTTGATAGTGCAAGAATTCAATATGAGCGCGCTGTAAACGCCTATAAAAACGGGTTTAGTAAACAATATAAGCTAGGGGTACATGCCCAAAATCAAGCACAGAAAGACCTTCAAAGAGTGAAGGCAGACCAAAAAGGAGAGCACTTCACTTTGGTTCAAAGCCTTGGAGTTTCTCCAGAGCGCAAAGAGTTTAACCTCTACCTCAGTGTTGATGAAAAAGCACAAGCTATCGTTATCACCCCAATTTATTTGGGAACAAGACAAGAACGCCAAGCTCAATTCGCTTGGTTTAACCTTATGTTTGCCGACACCAGCTTGTTCGATTTAATACAAAATTATGCCACAGGAGATTTCGGCGACGTTATCTTAGGCTCGGTCACTAAACGTCTTCCTCTTGGCAACAAATTATGGCAAAAGGCGGTAGATGAAGGGGTTATCGATGCACTTAAATTCGGTAGCAGAATATCGGTTACCTACCTGCAACCGCACAAAAACAATATTCAACATGTGAGGCTTTTTGCCAACGGACAAAAACTTACAGAATTACACCCCTTTTATTCAGTAAACTTACTCACACTTTATGACGCACTGAGTAATGCCAACATGGAAATTTACAGCGCAATCTCCCGTGAAGTACTAAAAGCGGTCACGGCCAGTAAAGCAATAAACCAACTGGGGGGGCAGCAAAATACGCTACTTTCGGGTTTGGCTCAATTAACCACCTCTGTGACCAATGCCATCACAGCATCGGCAGATACACGGCAATGGCAATCCTTACCAGCTGAGATTAGAGTTGCTCGGGTTAAACTACCACCAAATACCACTATGCTTACATTGCAAACACAATTGAGCACTGGCAGAGTAATAACGCAAAATATTGCACTTGAGCCAAACTCGCAATCGATTGGTCATGTACGGACTTTTACTGGCATTACCTCGTTTGAGAAACCAAATTATTTATCATCTTTAACTAACATGGACTGAAGACATGAAGCCTAAATTTGCAGTTAAATTAGTTGTACCTATGCTCATCGCGTCATGCGCCGCTATGACGGGTTGCTCTTCAACAACAAAAGTAAGTCGCGTAGATACCAATGAAGAAATAGCGCTGTCTGACAAGTGGAATGCCAAAGATTCACAACTGGTTGCAGAAGCAATGATCAGCGATATGCTCAGCTTCCCTTGGGTGCGTGAACATCGCGCTAAAGAAGGTACTAGACCCGCGATTATTATTCAATCCGTCCGCAATAAGTCACATCAGCATATCGCTGTAGATACTTTTTTAAACGATTTGAAGCGCGCGATCTTGCGCAGTGGTCAGGCTGATTTTGTAGCAAATCGCTATGTTCGTGATGAGATCCGTGAAGAACGACGAGATCAAGAGCTGAATTCAAGCTTGGAAACTCGCAATGAGATGGGACAAGAGCAAGGCGCTGACTATGCGCTCTCTGGCACAATAAACTCATTTGTTGATGAACAAGGTGGTAGCCGAGTTACTTTCTATCAAGTAGATCTGCGATTAATAGACATGACGACTAACCGAGAGGTGTGGAATGGACAAAAGAAAATTCAAAAACTTCAAGAGCGCAGCGGGTATGGCTTCTAAACGTTTAGCTTTCCCTCTGTGTCTGTTGTTGAGTTTATCGGCTTGCCAGTCAACTCAGCAAGCCGAAGCTAAGGCTGAAAGCCTGCCTGCTTGGACATCTCAACAACCAAGCTCTGAATATTTGGTTTATGGTGTAGGCTCTGCAAGCCACATCACCAATCCAACCGAAGCAAAACTTGCCGCGCAAGAATCAGCAAGGTTGGCTATTGCTAAACAATTAAATGTTGAAATTGAAGGCACGACAACAGTTGCCCAAAGTCAGGCTAACGGCGACTTTTCTTATCAAGTCGACGAGATCCTATATTCAAAGGTGCCTAGTATTAAATTACAAGGGATCAACATAGAAGATGAGTTTTATTCTCAGCAAAGCAATACCGCGTATGCCTTAGCTTCTTTCAACAAAGTGGAATCTAGAATGCATGCAGAGCTGGATATTCGACAGTTAGATGAGGAAATCACTGGTGCTCGAATTTCTGGACTTAGCAAATCAGAAAGGCTAAAAGAAGCCATGGCGATAAAGCGCCTGGTAGCAAAGCGTCGCAAGGCCAATGATTATCATCGACAACTTGGCGGTGGCTCAATTGCTACACCTCGGTCAGTGACTGATAAAGATAAAATGTTGAATGACTTTATTCAATCTGTCACATTCAGTATTTCCACACAATTTTGGGGTCAAGAAAGTATCCGAAATCAACTTGCCGAGAGTTTGACGAGTCAAGGACTTACTGTGGTTGGTGAAGGCCAAGCGGCCGACTTTCAAATTGACTTTAGTGTTGATTTTAACGATGTTAAGAAAAACAACACTTACTATGTTTTTGCAAACTCAAGCTTGAAATTGTTGGAAAACAGCAAAGAAAAGGCGCACGTTTCTGCACAAGTCAAAGCTGCTTCTAGCTTTGAAAATATGGCAAAATCCAATGCAGAAGAAAAAGCAGCAAAGATATTGAGCAAAAAATTAGCAATGTTAATCATTGACAGTAAAATCTAATACCAACGCTGATACCGTATGGGGATTGAATGCCACGGTGATCGATGTGCCATGATTGAATAACTAGGCCCCGCGAAGGGGCCTAATATTTCCATCAATTAGAAGGATTTTACGACTTTAACACTCGAATCGGCTGCGCCCGAGGACACAAAGCCAATTAAATTCGGGTTACTCGCAACTAATTTAATGACTTCAGCATCATCAGCAGCTTCTTTTGGCGGTGTCCCCTTCCCAGTAAACACCAGCTTTGACCAGTAAGCTTTCAGTTGACTTGATGACTTATTGAGCACTTTTTCATTAAACTCATCAGTTACACTCGAACCATCGGCCTGAGTAATAGGTAGCGCTTTTGAGCCGTCTGAGAACGACTTAGATTTACCAATGAAGATTTGCTTAATTTCGTTTTCATCAAGCGTAGCGCTATTAGCAGGATTAACAATAACATCGACAGCCAAGGTGCTAAATGAGCTGCAAAACAAAGTAAGTAAAAATAACTTTTTCATGGCGCGCTCCTTAAAATACCATATCTATGCCAATGGTGATGGCTTTACTATCACCAGCAACAGCTAGGCCGACAGAGTTGTCTTCCACTTCATCATATTGAATTTTGAACGCGGCTGCAGAGTGAAAATCCCAGCGTATGCCAAAGGAAGTGGTTTCGTGACTTTCAGCATCGTCACCTTCGCCCTCAAAATCAGCATACGAAACAAAAGGCGTTATACTGTCAAAACGATATCCAAGTGTAAGCATCCGCGTATCTAAGTCACCATCTAGATCTAAGCGGTTCAGCTCAGATAGGATAAAAAAGTTTCCCCAATCAGCGTTGACCGCTAATCCGTAAAACTTACCATCACGCTCATCACTACCATCCCACAATACTGGCTCACCTGAACGATAACGCTTGTTGGTGTAGCGCATATGCGTTAAGCGGATTTCTAGCCAATCATTACTGGTTTGAATAACCCCCCCTAAGATGTCTTTCCATATTTCTCGGGTAGGCTCTTGGAAAAAGAACTCGCTCAGTAGTTTATTGTCATCATCGTCTTCTTTACCCGCATAAATATTACCGCTTAACGACCAGTCGCCAACACTGCCACTGTAGAGCATGTTTATGCCGTTGTAATTGAATATTTGCCAAGTATAGTTGTCTGCCGGTGCTCGCATCCAAACATAAGCATAACCGACGTCATAAAAGTCGGAGTAGTAGAATAATGGTAAGCGCTTTTTACCCGCTTGGAAGGTCCAGTTATCATTAATTTCATAAGATAAATAAGCCCATTCAAACTTCGCATCAAAATCATCTGCTCCCCGCGCGACAATTTGGCCTGTAACACTAAGTCCCTCAGTGAGGTCGGTACTGAACTGCAGTCCCATTAGGGTTTCAGGTTCGAATGAGATATCTTCATCATAGACGCTGACAATGGGGTAGTCAGCGAGAAATATCGGATCATTTATTCCGAATTGTGGAACACCGCTTCCGCTCAGCACCTTACCTGCGTTGATACTTGCAAATCCGGAAAAGTTAACCTCTGCATGGCCTGAAAAGCAGGCAAGACAAAGGGTACAGCCTAATGCTAATTTCATCTTCATCGTGATTCATCCCAATTGCTTGTTCTACAAGTACTACACTGCAAGTATAGTAAAATTTAAAAAAATGCTAGCAAAAGCAGCAAACTAATTGGGAAATTTGCATAAAAGCGGATAGAAAAGGAACAAAAAAGGCAACTACCGCTGCCTTTTTACCGATGGGATCACCAACATAGTAAGTGCAGTGCCTGCTATTCAGACGCAGACACAATACCTAACAGCTCATTTTGGTACTAAGAGCTGCTAAGATTCATCGTTATAATAGCGTTCTATTTGGTCTTTAAGGTTCGGCGGTACGCCTTTTATCGTGAGCGTATCATTAGCGGCATCGTAAATCACTCTCTCACCTAAATGCTTGCGTTCAAACCCAACACTAACGCCACCGCCTAAGCCGGAAAACTTAACCATACTAGTCACCGTCTTTTTATCAACAGGGAAGCTTTCTTCGAGTTCGTAACCCTGCTCTTTGTAAAAGTCCTCAAATTTTACATCTGAAGACTTAGAAAGCGTATCCGATAAAGTATTAACATCGGCATCTTCACCACTACTGACACAATCATTGCAATAATCAAAGATTTCTTTACGAATATCGTCTTTTTCAGACTTCTCATATTGTTGAGAGGATAAATAGTCTTCCACCGCATGAAGCATAGTTTGAGACTGTTGTTTTGGATCAATTCCCTCTTCACAACCTAGAAAGTCTAGGAAGAAGTCTGCAACTTTGCGTCCTGCACGCCCTTTTATAAAGGAAATATAGCGGTTTTCTTCCGCCGCCGTGTCCCATGCATCCAAGTCAATTCTCGCAGCAAGTTGCATCCGTGAAATATCCAAATGCTTTGCAGCAGACAAATCCAAATCAGAGGTGATGGTATAATGCTCTTTTATATTGATAAGCGCGATCATAATAAAATTGCTGGCAACATATTGGTAATGGCAAAACACTAAATATCCAGTTTCGTGGAAAGCGTATTTATTCAGCTCTTCTTTGAGTACATTGGTTGCTTCTTGGGTTAAATTCCAAAAATTCAGCTCATTATTTCGATAACTCTGCATTGCAGAAGCAACAACGCTACTTTTTTCGCCACTGAATGCACAAAACCCTTTCCCCGGCTTGCCGTTATAAGCATGATGTAATTGTTCAATGAAAACATTTACTTTGTCATTGACTTGCATTTCATCTTCACGGAGATGTATTTCGGTATCTTCGTCCTGTTTGTCTACATAGTGAACAACTAGTTTTTTTACCTCAACGCTCATCTTTGTTTTTCACGCCTCTAATGTTAAAATGTAAAAATTATTGCTTTTATAAATTGAACCAACTGATGCCTATCCAATCAAAGTATTCCAATAAACAAGTAGAAGAAATTGTTGACCAATTAATTAATGTATTAAGCTCGCAAAACGCACCAGTTGATCTTAGCTTGATGTGTTTAGGTAATTCTATCACGCACATTCTAAAAGAACATGTTCCAGAGAATAAGAGACAATCTGTTGCCGAAAATTTTGCCAAAGCGCTTACTCAATCAGTAAAGTAACGGAATGAATCTTACACCGCACAGCCCTTTTTCATCCAAAGCAAGTCAATTGTTAAGCTGGGGACATTGGTTTACCTTTGCAAACATTGGCTTGGTTTTGTTGATCAGTTTAGTTTATCTATTTGCCGATAAATCGCCCAGTACGTTTGTTGGCTGGTTTTATATGCTGATCACTTGGATAAGCCACACCAGCTTTATCACCTTTTGTGCGTTTGTATTAACAATCTTTCCGCTCAGTCTAATATTTCCCTATCCGCGACATATTCGAGGGATGGCGGCGTTTATAGCCACGCTTGGCATTGTGGTGCTGACAGTAGACGCCTTCGTTTATTTACAGTTGGGTTATCATATAAACCCATCATCGTTACCTGATATATTTGTGTTGCTATGGGAGACCTTGGTTGGCTCTTCTGTATTCAACTTAATTGTTACTCTGCTCATTCTTGCGCTGATACTCACCTTTGAGTTGTTAGCGGGGAACTACGCATGGCGACACCTAGCTGAGTTAAAGTCTTATACTTTCCCTCGTTACGCAACAGGCACAATTGTCACCTGCTTTGCTTTGAGTCATAGCCTTCATATTTGGGCTGATGCCAATGCGTTTTTCGACATTACCAAACAAGATAACGTCTTGCCTTTGTCTTACCCAACCACAGCAAAAAGCTTGCTCGCAAGACATGATTTACTTGATATCGAACGTTACGAAGAAGCGCATGCACTAGATGTGAGTAGCGCTCACTCTAAATATAAAGCGCCAGTCGTGTCATACAGTTGCCAAGCAGAACCGCAAACCAACTTGACTATTTATGCTTTTAGCAGTGAAGGAGCATATCAACAGGCATCAATAAAAGCGCTTAAAACTGAGAGTAATAAGGTTTTTCAGTTAGATTCCGTACTACGCGCAGGCAACAGTAGTGATGCCTTATTTAGCCTAATTTACGGACTACCAAGCTACTACAAAGAGTCTGTGTTGCTACAACAACAAATACCGGTTTGGTCTGTAAATAATGCGCTATTGAGCGTTGAGCTAAACAACGAGTTTTCGTTTATTCCAGCGACAGACAGTGGTAATTTAACCATTCTTGATGCAACCCGTCATACTGAAATTGATCTAACCAAACCGTTTGTAGCAATTGATGTTAGCCCTCAAAAATCGACCATATTAACAAGTTCTGCTATCACCAATGTGGCATTGTTTGCCAAGGCCACAGGGCTAATTCAGCCACATGATATTACCTTTACAGCGCTTAGCTCTGTGTTGGGCTGTGATGCGTTAGCACAACAAAGTATGCTCGCATCCAATATTAAAACTCGCTCTCATGCAGAAGGCGTGAACTTTACGCAAGGTGTACTTATCGCATACAAAAAAGATAAAATTACCTTAGTAAATCAAGACGGTAGTTTTAAACAGATGTCAGCGAAAGAAGGGTTCGTTTTAAATGGTAACTTGGATATTCCGTTTTTGATCCAAAGTATCAAAACATTAAAAAAATTCACCGCGCCAGAAGCACAATGACCTTGAAGTAATGGACTTGTCATCTATGTTTAAAAAGCACTTTTTGAACCGCAAGGATGCCATATGAAATTACCACTCAAGTTACTATTAATGTTCTTTTTCTCGCTTAACGCGAACGCAGAAACCGTAACATATTTTAAATGCACCACAGACAGGGGGATTGTATTTAGCCAATTTCCCTGCTCAGCAAATGCTACTCAGCATACCATAACGACATCAGACCCCAAGGCCAACGCCCCTTCTGAGCAACATTATAAGACGCTCAACAATATTGAACGTACCCAAATCATTAAACGAACAAAGCATGCTCTTCGGGCTAAACACCACGAAAAAGCCATTCTCAACCGCAAAAGAGACAGCGCGGTTAGGGACGAACAAGACAAACTGACAAAGCTGATGAATGACGACAGGCGGAAAAAAGTAGTCCGACAAGTCACTAAAAAGATTAAAGCAATCAATAAGTCACATGTTAAAGCCATGAAAGGTTTAGAGAAAGAGATCTCAATGTTAGAAAAGCGTCTCAAGCGCTATGAAAACTGATGCTACTTTGACTGCCGGTTTGTATTTATATAATTAACCTGAATTCGGGATAAGTCACAGCCCTTTGTCTTGTTAACTGGTATTACCAGATGACTTTTTAAGCATTCCCTTGTAAAGTGAAAGAATCTCAATATGAGTGAATTATGAGGGATATATATGCAGGCACAGCACCTGGCTGAGCAGATTTTATCTGGTTTCCAAAATCACTATCTTGCATTTGTGCAAATTACTAAATTGGCGCCCATTGCTTTTGCCAATCAGAACTGGGGAGAGATTGAAAGAATAAGTAAGTCGAGGATCAGTCAGTACGATAGTAAAGTTGATGAAACCGCAAACAAACTCATGCAGCTTTATCAGTCGACTCAACTTAATGAGACACTTTGGTATCAAGTTAAGCAAGCGTATCTTGAGCGTTTGACCTTTCACCCTCAACCTGAACTTGCAGAAACTTTTTATAATTCCGTTTTTTGTCGCCTTTTTCATCGTCGCTACTACAACAGCGATTTCATTTTTGTAGAGACCCAGCTTGCAAATGCGACTTCACTCCCAGTTGAAGCAGAATATCGCAGCTATTTTCCAGTGGTGAATGGCCTAAAGCCCACGATAAGAAAGATCATTGAACAAATAGACTTTCATTGCAATTTTGAAGACTTAGACCGTGATATTCGGTTGCTAGTAAAAGCATTTTTGAAACAAGCGCCTAACACCCACCATCAAGCGCACTTAATGCGCTTTGATATCCTCAGTGCCCCCTTCTATCGCAATAAAGGAGCTTATATCGTCGGAAGAGTCGTATCCAAATCTGGTGTGCAACCATTTATCATCTCCGTGTTACACGCCAAAAGTGGAGGGTTACTGATTGATGCACTATTAACCAACAGTTCGCAAATGCGTGTTATTTTTGGTTTTGCCCGCGCCTACTTTTTAGTTGAAACACATGCGCCTTCTGCATTGGTTAAGTTTTTGAACCAGTTAATGCCAAATAAAACCAAAGCCGAACTTTACAATGCCATTGGTTTTCACAAACAAGGGAAAACCGAATTTTATCGAGAGTTTTTACATCACCTTGCTAACTCAGAAGAGCAATTTGAAGTTGCACCAGGAACGCCAGGCATGGTGATGATGGTGTTTACTTTGCCCAGCTTTCCCTATGTTTTTAAAGTGATCCGCGATAAGTTCCCCGAGAGCAAACCGTTTAACAAAAGCACCGTACTCGAACGCTATCAATTGGTAAAACGACACGACCGTGTAGGTCGAATGGCAGACACCATAGAATATTCAGATGTTGTGCTGCCCCTTGCACGTATTTCACCCGAGCTTTATCAGCTCTTGTTAGCCTCAATTTCACAAAGTATCAGAATTGAGGGAGAGAATATGGTGATCAAACATTTATATATTGAACGCCGGATGACACCACTCAATTTATTTGTGCAACATGCTGATGAAGCAACTTGCGAAAATGTGATTAGAGATTATGGTTTTGCACTAAAAGAAATGCTGGCCGTCAATATTTTTCCTGGTGATATGTTGCTGAAAAACTTTGGCGTAAGTAAACATCACCGTGTCATTTTCTATGACTATGACGAAGTACAATACTTAACCGAAATGAATTTTAGAGCTTTACCGAAGCAAGGGCTCGACGAAATGTATGATTCTGGAGATATATCCAGTGCCCCACAAGATGTATTCCCAGAACAATTGTGTACATTTGTACTGACAAATCCTAAACTAAGGGAAATGTTTCTACGCCATCATCCAGATCTGGCTGAGGTGTTGTTTTGGCAACAGGCACAACGGGATGTAAGGGAAAGAGTAGTTAAACATATTTACCCTTACCCACAAGAGAATCGATTTCTCCAAGGCGCCAAAAAAGAAGAAGAATACAAAGGAAACCTGAGTGAACATTAGTAAAATTGACCTAAACCTGCTGGTTTACCTCGATACTTTACTTCGAGAATGTAATGTAACACGTGCTGCGAACCAATTAAGTATCACCCAACCGGCAATGAGCAACGGTCTAAAGCGTCTCAGAAACCTCTTTAATGACCCTATTTTAGTTCGCACTAGTGAGGGCATGGTTCCCACGGAGCGTGCTTTAGAGCTTCAACCCGTGATCCGTGGGATATTGATGACCTTAGAGGAAACCTTAGCCCCTAACAGAGAGTTCGAAGCTGCTATTAGTAATCGTGTTTTTCGGATCATGGCCAGTGATTACGCAGCGAGCACTCTGGCTCCAAAACTTCTCAATAAACTGCATGAAGAAGCGCCTGACACGACACTTGATATCCTAACACCAAGTGACGTTACTTTTCATGACGTTGAGAATGGTAAGGTGGATATGGCCATCAATCGTTTTGAAAACTTACCACAGTCTTTTCACCACAAACGAATTTGGAAAGATAGCTTTTGTTGCTTAGTGAAGTCCGACAACCCCATTATCAATAATTTTACCCTAGATGCTTATCTGAAATCTCGCCATATTTGGGTGAGTAAAACAGGGTTTGGTGTTGGTGTTGGTATGGACCCTGCTGATGTACAAAAACTTGGTTGGGTTGACGAAGCCCTAGCGCATTTTGGTAAACACAGAAATATTGCAACCTTTACTCGTAACTACCATGTAGCAATACACTTAGCTAAAGAACAAAACCTTATTGCGACACTCCCCTCAAAGGCCGCGAATATCTACCGTGATGATCCCACATTGGCAGTCCTTGAGCCGCCCTTCCCCATTCCGCCTTTTGAATTAGACATGATCTGGAGTCCACTTTTGCACCGTGATGCAAGCCATATCTGGTTAAGACAAAAAATAGCAGAAGTCGCCAATGAGTTAACTTAGCGTTCCTCAGCAGTATGTAGACCTAGATAGCGGACTTGAATTTCTGAACGTGATACTGCTGCGCTACTCATTAAATATTGATGAATTGAAATAATATCTTCCGACGGTGTTGCTGTAATGGAATATAGCTCATCGCCTAACGACTCTAGCCTATCAAAGTTAATATCTATAGCTTCAAAATTTACAGCATCAATTGAAGAAGTGACTAAAATAATTTCTCCTGTCACGATACCAACTTGACTGATCGATAGATTGTAGACCTCATCTCCTGCGTAAAGGTTACTCTTTTCAACTTTAATTTTATCCATGCCATTTTTTATTATCAAAAACTGTTTTGTATTAGATTCTAATTCTGTGCTCTTCAACTCAGGCGTTTTTTGAGCATTATTTATCCGTTGCTCTTCCACACAACTAGAAACTAGAAAAACCGCACATAAAATTAACACCAAAACACTACATCTGAAATTTTTCATTTTATTTTGTTTCCTTTTTGTTCCTTTATTGTTACTTTAGATCAAGAATAAAAAATTTAACAACTAAAAACTCAATAATAAAAGATAGGAAAAAAATGAAAAACCAATTTAAACCCTCTTTCCTCTACGCTTCCATCGTTTTCGCCATGGGTACAACCGGAACAGTTAACGCAACAACGGCGTTGCAGTTTACGGGACAAGTGAATAACAACAGTTTTTTTACAACTGCCTCGTCCGAGCTAGCATTGTCTAAACTACCTACGGCTTCCGGTATGAAAAGTCATTATGACTCTCAATTAGCAAAGGCTACTTTTGTTTGGGCACCTGAATCAATAAAACACCCAAACTTTAGTAACATTGCTAAAGAAGACCGTGTTGAACATGCTGCAAACTACTATTTAAACTCTTTAACTGGTTTTAATGTTACTAAGCAAGCCATATCATCTGATGCCGAACTAAAAGACTTACACCAAGGAAAACGCGGGACAAAAATTGCAAAATATCAACAAACTATCGATGGTATTGAGGTATTCAACCGTCAATACAATGTCATTATGGACAAGGAATTTAATTTAGTTGCAGGTTCAGGTTACTTTAGTGCCAAAAGTAAGCTCAATAGAGCTGATTTGAGTACAACATATTTCGCAACACCAAAAGATGCCGTGTTAAATGCATCTTCAGATCTTGGTATATCAGCCAATCAAATAAACCTATATCAAGAGAAAACAGAAGGAAAATATACCAGTTTCGAAGTACAGTTTGGCAGCAATTTCAAAGCGGGCTTCAAACCTAGAAGCAAGAAAGTGTATTTCGACACTGGAAGTGAACTTGTTGCTGCAAATTATGTAGAGATCGAGGTCTTTAAAGAAAACAGCGTAGAAGCAGATACATGGGCATACGTTATTGACAGCCGTGGTAAGATCTTGCACAAACATAGTCTAATTGCTCACGATAGTGAATTCACATACCGTGTATATGCAAATGAAGATGGTTACCCAATGGAAGGGCCTCACGGAAATGTAATACCTAAATTAGACGAAGGACCAGATAAAACAGAAATACTTCCTGCACCACTAGTAACTCTGTCTTCTTTTAGTAAGCTCAGTACAGGAGATGCATGGCTAAGTGAAGATGCAACAATTACTAAAGGTAACAATGTATTTGCATATGCAGATGTTGTCGCGCCAGATGGCTTTACAGAAGGTGATTTTACTGCAGAAATCACATCTGCTAAAACATTTGACTACGTCTTGGATAATAACCAGTCTCCCAATAGCACACAAAATCGAAAAGCTGCGATTGTAAACCTTTTTTACATGAATAATTTTCTACATGACTTTTTTTATGATTATGGCTTTGATGAAAAGGCTGGTAACGCCCAAATGTCAAACTATGGTCGTGGCGGTGAAGAAAATGATCCACTGCATGTACAAGCTCAAGATCACTCAGGCCTAAATAATGCGAATATGTCTACACCAGCTGACGGCCGTAGCCCAAGAATGCAACAGTACCTGTGGAATAGTAAAGATGCCAAGCTCGGTATCGACTTCGGAATTACCTTAGACCCAGAAGGCAATAAGTTGTTACTTGAATCTACACAAATTGCAGGCTTTGGTGCGCGCCAATTTGACGTAACAGAAGTTGTCGCTCGTGTTGATGATGGCGAAGGTACTAGTACAGACGGCTGTCAAACAACAGTCAATGCAGCTGAAATTTCCGGAAAAATTGCTTTAATTGATCGTGGAGGCTGTAGCTTCACCGACAAAGTAAAATTTGTTCAAGAAGCCGGCGCAATTGGCGCTATCGTTGTCAATAATAATGATGATGGCACTCCTGCACCAATGGGTGGTGAAGATGACTCGGTAAGCCTGCCATCAATGGGACTAAGCTTTGCTGATGGCCACTTAATTTATGACATGCTTGAACAATCTGAGACAGTTACTGTTAATATGTCTAATGCATATTTGTTGAAGGATTCAACTTTCGATAATGGGATTATCGCGCATGAGTGGGGTCACTATATTTCCAACCGTTTAGTGGGTAACTCTTCTGGTTTAACTAACTTCCAAGGTCGAGCCATGGGTGAGGGCTGGGGTGACTTCCACTCGCTGATGTTCCTAGCTTTGGAATCAGATTTACAAATTGCGGGGAATGATAAGTTTCAAATACCTTATGCTACAGGTACTTTTGTTGAAGACTTTACTAGAGGCATTCGCCGAGCTCCGTACACTACAGATATGAGTATTAACCCACTCACATTTAAACATATTGAAAGCGGTGCTACGCCTAATAATTTACCACCGACGAGCGTAGCTTCACCGCATGCGCCAGGTGAGATTTGGGCCGTTGTTTTATGGGAAGTCTATGTAGCATTAATCAACAAACACGGTTTCCAAGAAGCCCAAGACAGAATGGCTGTCTATCTAATAGAGGGCTATAAAGCGACACCAATTGAACCTACATATACAGAAGCGAGAGATGCAATTCTATCGTCCATATATGCATCTGATCAACAAGACTTCGATCTGGCTCTAGCAGCTTTTGCTAAGCGTGGAATGGGATTGGGTGCGGTATCTCCTGAACGTTCTGATGATGAGAACCGAGGTGTTGTAGAATCATATAGCACCGAAATTAAAGGGGCTTCTTTAATATCAACAGCTATAAACACAAGCTTTACGGATGAGACAGCTGGTTACTGCAGTAATGATAATGTTCTCGATATTAATGAAACCGCTGCGTTAAAAGTATCCGTCAAAAACGCTGGTAATGAACCTCTTAACAATGTAAAAGCAAAAATAGAAGTAACGAGTGACCATGACGTTGAACTTGAAAATGACGGTGTCTTTATATTTGATACGATTTCACCGCTTAGCACTGTTGAAAGCGCCTACATAAAAGCGACTTTGAAGAGTGCAGGCATTGCAGATACTTTAACTTATAAAGTAACTTTTCCAGAATTAGCAGATGACGAAGTGTTAGGTTCACCAGAACTCACCGCAACCTTAAAAGTCAACTATGACTTCGAGTTAGAAGCGTTAGATGGTTACTCTGCGACAGCGGATATGGAGAACCTTACTTCTCTTGCTGATTTCAAAGAGTCTGTTATGTTTGGTGGTACAGAGGCAGTGGGTACTGTTGGGTTCGATACTTCTGTAACTAACCTATTCGCAGCTAACAACCCCGGCATAGACTTTGGCGAGTCTACCTTATTCCTCAAGAATAATAGTTTCCAATCAGATGTTGCAGCGCAAACCTTACCATTTGAAGTAGGTTATGGTGGTGATTTTACTATATCTTTCTGGCACCTATATTTCCTGGAGGATAATTGGGACGGAGCTGTAGTCGAAATCAGCATTAACGGTGGTAACTGGATAGATGTTACGTCCAAAGAAGCTGGGGGAACATTCAGAAATGGTTATAATGCAGACAAACTAATTGATAATGACGCCCAAACTTTACAAAATCGTCCAGTGTTTACTGGCCGTAACGACTGGGGAGAGGTTGAGGAAATTAGTTTTGGTGATAACTTAGACGGTCAAACTGTACGCTTCAGATTTCGCCTGGCAAGTGATAGTGCCAGTGCCGCACTTGGCTGGTTTATCGACCAGGTAGAAATTAATAATATTGCGTCACCTATCTTTCACTCAGTGATATCCGGAGAAAGTGCTAGTTGTGATAACTCAGCACCTATTGTAAATTTACAAGATGAGTTTGAGATGTCTGAGTCTGAGGTAGTAACTTTAGCTGCAAGTGCAACGGATAGAAATAATGACACGTTAAAGTACTCATGGACGCAAGTAGAGGGGCCAGAAGCTACGTTAATGGGCGAAAATACATCAACCCTCAGTGTTACTGCTCCATTCATATCACAAGATGCTGAACTTACATTTAAGTTAGTTGTATCAGATGAACAAGAATCTGTAACAACATATTCAACTCTTTTGGTTAAGAATGAAGCACCCACTGTTGAGCTGCCTGAAGCACTTACTACATCAGAACAAGATTCAGCAGTGCAGATCTCTGCAAAAGTATCTAACCGTGCAGATGAGCCTTTAACTTACTCTTGGGTACAGCTAGATGGCCCAGAAGCAACCATTTCAGGTTATGACAGTTCGAAGTTAGTAGTAACCCCCCCAAATGTATCCAACGATACAGACTTAACATTTGAAGTAACTGTTTCCAATGGTTCCGAAAGTGCTTCAGCACAAACCGTATTGACTGTGACTAATGTTTCAAATAATGCAGGAGTCACTGATAATAGCTCTTCGTCATCTGGCTCATTTGGTTGGTTTATGACACTTCTTGGGGCATTTGGTTTATTCCGTGCTCGTAGACGCTAGTTAGACTTATGATAAAGGGAGAACAGTTGTTCTCCCTACATACATTCTAAGTTACACTAAATTAAGTTTAATCATACTCACCTATTGATTTCATTATCTCTACCGTTTAACCAAGTGAATATTTTGACAATCTAACTCAGGAAATACCTAAAACCTAATTAGATGTAATTGCTCAGCTTACCTATTTGCTATCGCCTAACTTTACTAATTAGAGAAATTTATTAGTTTGGACTATTATTGAATAAAGCATTTAGTTCGGCTCAGCTCGTATGAAGAAGTTTTCCTATCGCGCAACCATAGACCTTAATGAAAGACTTATCCACGCAGCGGCTTATGGTGAATGTGTCGAAGCCAACATCCTTAATATGTATAAAAACTTGGGTTTGACACTAAAATCCAACCAGCTTAATTGCCTAGTCATCGACGTTTCGCAACTACATATCACCTATGACTATCCAAGCGTGTTAACCGTGCTAAAAAAGCTCAATCAGATTGTTGAAGATATCGCACTGGCTCGAGTGATCGCACCATCAGATACCAAAAGTGGCTTAATCGAGGCTTTCGCTGAAAAACACGGGCTACAGATCAAAAACTTTGAAAACTATAAGGATGCTATTGCTTGGCTTCAAACAGTCAATACCGCTAAAGCTGAGCAATAGAGAGCTGTACTTCACTCAGTTTGAACGGTTCTAATTTAGCCTGAGCTAAGGATTTTTAATGCCTTTCTAGCAGTCGATGCTCAGTGTCTTCATCATCGTATTGTTTTTTTACTCGCCGCGAGCAAGATCCATAAGTGGATTGGAAATAGTGGGCCAGTGAGTCGTGTAATGAGGCTTATTCTCGCCTCTGTTGCGGTTTCCAGCGTATTATCTGGAATAAAGGAGTATTTTCTCTTGTAATCAGGGGCAGTATCGCCCCTTATACCAAATGTATTAAGTAAATGAGCTATTTGAAGCACAGAAATAGCTTTAGTAGCTAGGCAAAAATTTGCTATGTTATCCTTCAAATTGATTAGAGAATGAATTCAATTGGTAATATTACTTCGCTATTTACTGCTTTAGGATATACTTTCTTACCGCTTTATTGTGTTCAGTTAAGGTGGTTGAAAAATGATGTCCACCATCACCCGAAGCAACGAAATAAAAGAAATCTGTCGTAGCGGGGTTTAGCGCAGCATGTATTGAAGCCTGGGATGGCATTGCTATCGGTGTGGGAGGAAGCCCATCAATTCGATAGGTGTTATAAGGTGTTTTTTCTAGCATGTCTTTTCGCTTAATATCGCCGTCAAAGTGCTCACCAATTCCATAGATAATAGTAGGGTCGGTTTGCAGTCGCATCCCTTTTCGTAATCGGTTGATAAATACTGATGCGACTTTTTCTCTTTCGGCTTTTACCCCAGTTTCCTTTTCTATGATCGATGCCAAGATCAGCGCTTCATAAGGCGTATTTAATGGTAGGTCTGGCATTCTATTTTGCCATTCTTGCTCAAGTACTTTTTGCATTTTCCGATGTGCGCGTTTGAGTAACCGCACTGCTGAATCGTTACCATGGTAGTGATACGTATCTGGATACAACCACCCTTCTACCGAGTTCTGCGTAATGCCTAGCTGAGTCGTTAGCACATCCGTATCCTGAATTAGATACGGCGCCTGTTGCAGTTTCTTTTTAACCTCCCATATGGGCATGCCCTCTATGATGGTAAAACTAAAACTATGCTGTTCACCACCGCTAATTTTAGCGATAGCCTCTAGTACGGTATGACCTTCAACATCATAGAACCCAGCTTGAACAGAGAATAGCTTTGGCGCTAACTTGCTGTATAGTTGGTAGGGAAAACAGCTAGATAATGCACCACTTCGCTGCCAAAGTTGACAAAGTTGAGTAAAGGTTTGTCCTGGTTTTACCTCTACTAACGTCTCTGATAATGTCAGCGGTTCAAATTTAATTCGATTGATCTGTTGAGATACCCACCATGCTCCTGCTGCTATCACTATTGCGACTATGATAAACAGTTTTTTCATCTAAATTACTTCCCTAAATACCTTGATTTGAGCGCCTGCAGATGAGTGAGCTCAAACATTTTGTCATCTATTCTCACAATCGGTACTAACTGCATCAAACTGTTGCAAATAAAGACACCATCTGCGGCCTTTAACTCGTCAAAACTTAGCTTTATTGTAGTGATCGTTAATTGCGTTTCCAAGGAGCTCAAGAAAACTCCTTTGATCCCTGAATTACTGAGATCTGGGGTATACACATGCCCCGCTTTTATCAGAATAATATTTGCTGCGGAAGCTTCAATAACCTGATTATGAATGTCTGTGACAATGACATCATCACAAGACATATTCAACGCATCTTGTTTAATAAGTACTTGTTCTAGCCGGTTTAATGTTTTCAGACCAGCTAACAGGGGCTGAATACCTAGCTGGATCCGACTCAGCTCGACCTCAATGCCTTGCTGTTGCCATGCAACATAGTGCTCCGGATAGGGTAGTACTTGGACATTAATATTCAGCTCAGGCGACTTTGGAGGCTGATAGCCACGGCCGCCACTTCCTCGGGTAATAAGTATTTTTAGCACGCCTTTGTCGATGTCTTTCACTTGTTGTTCAACTAATGATTCAATATCATTCAAAGGTAGTGCAGGAAAGCATAAGCGCTGCTGACATTTAACGAGCCTATCTCGATGCAGTGGCCACAGTTGTACTTTCCCACCACTTACTAATGCCGTGGTGAAGAAGCCATCCCCATAAGCAAGCCCTCTATCACTGCTTGAAAAAAGCTGTTGATTATTCAAACCGCTCTCCTTGATACAGATAAACGCATTGGTGTCACATAAAAAAGCTCGGCAATGCCGAGCTTTTTTATCATAGCCTAATTTGCGACTAAATAGCCAAGGCAGGTTTACACCTTTTTAAATAGCAATGAACCATTTGTACCGCCAAAGCCAAATGAGTTACACAAAGTGTACTCTAATTTCGCGTCACGAGCGGTATGTGGGACATAGTCTAAGTCACAACCTTCATCTGGATTATCTAGATTGATGGTCGGCGTTACCTTTTGATCTTGTAATGCCAAAATCGAAATGATCGATTCAACAGAGCCTGCTGCACCAAGTAAGTGCCCCATCATAGATTTAGACGAGCTCACCATGACGTCTTTTGCTGCATCACCAAATACCGACTTAACGGCCTGAGTTTCTGCAACGTCACCCGCAGGGGTAGACGTACCATGTGCGTTGATATAACCAACCTGATCGGCATTAATACCTGCGTCATTCAGTGCATTAACCATAGCCAATGCCGCACCTGCGCCATCTTCCGGTGGCGATGTCATATGATAAGCATCTCCACTCATACCAAAGCCAACTAGTTCAGCATAAATCTTTGCTCCACGAGCTTTGGCATGCTCGTACTCTTCAAGCACAATCACACCTGCACCATCAGCGAGTACAAAACCATCACGGTCTTTGTCCCAAGGACGCGATGCTGCTTGAGGGTCATCGTTACGTGTAGAGAGCGCCCGAGCTGCGCTAAAACCACCCATACCAATTGGGGTAGACGCTTTTTCAGCACCACCTGCGACCATCGCATCTGCATCACCGTATGCAATCATACGTGCAGCGTGGCCAATATTATGAAGACCTGTTGTGCATGCTGTAACGATAGAGATATTAGGACCTCTTAATCCGTGCATGATAGACAAGTGGCCTGAAATCATATTGATGATCGTGGAAGGTACGTAAAATGGTGATAGCTTACGTGGACCGCTATTTAATAATTTGACGTGGTTTTCTTCAATCAGTGTTAAACCACCAATACCAGAACCGACGGCAACACCCACTCTGGCAGCATTTTCTTCATTAACTTCAAGGCCTGAGTCTTTTAATGCTTGTACACCTGCAGCAATACCATACTGGATAAAAACATCCATTTTTTTGGCATCTTTAGGGGAAATATACTCAGTGACATCAAAGTCGTTTACTAAACCTGCAAACTTGGTTCCGAAACCTTCTGTATCAAAGTGCGTGATATTGCGAATGCCACTACGGCCTTCTAATAAGCCCTGCCAGGTAGATGCAACATCATTACCCAGCGGCGTCAACATACCTAAGCCAGTTACTACGACTCGACGTTTAGCCACGGTGTCCTCCAAAAAGGGATTATTATAATAATTGGGGGGTCTAGAAAGAGTTAGGGCAGCGAGTGCTGCCCTAATAGAAAAGCTAGTTACTCAGCGTGAGCAGTAACGTAGTCGATAGCTGCCTGAACAGTAGTGATTTTCTCAGCTTCTTCATCAGGGATTTCTGTATCGAACTCTTCTTCTAGCGCCATTACAAGCTCAACAGTGTCTAGTGAGTCAGCACCTAAATCATCAACGAAAGACGCTTCTGATTTAACTTCTTCTTCTTTAACACCTAGTTGTTCAACAATAATTTTCTTTACGCGTTCTTGGATGTCGCTCATTCTTCTTTCCTTTATTTAAACGCTACTGCGTTAATTTTCAGATTGCGGCGCAGTTTACGACGCATCATTCTGGGATTCAAGGATTGACCCGTACTTTTTTTTCTGGTCAAACCTGTTACAAAGCTTTGACTCTTTTTATCGCCTATTTTCGCGACGATTTCAAGTCAGTTGTCGACAAGATCACAAAAAATTCAATTGATTTGTGATCTTAACGAGTTAAACCATGTACATCGCACCATTTACGTGCAAAGTTTCACCAGAGACATAAGCTGCCGCATCAGAGGCTAAATAAATCACAGCAGCAGCAATTTCTTCTGGCTGACCCAAACGACCCGCAGGTACATTCGCCAATGTTGCCGCTTTTTGCTCGTCGGTCAACTCATCTGTCATGTCTGTTTGAATAAAGCCTGGTGCTACAGTATTTACCGTAATACCGCGAGATGCAACCTCACGAGCCAATGATTTTGTAAAACCAATTACCCCAGCTTTAGCAGCCGCATAGTTTGCTTGACCCGCATTACCCATAGTGCCAACCACAGAACCGATATTAATGATACGACCGCTTTTCTTCTTCATCATTGGACGCAATACCGCTTTCGATAAGCGGAAGATAGAAGATAAGTTAGTATCAATGATATCGTCCCATTCCTGCTCTTTCATCCGCATCAATAGGTTATCTCGAGTAATACCAGCATTGTTTACCAACACATCAATATCACCGAAATCGGCTTTGATTGCATCCAAAGTTGCAGCGATTGAGTCGGCATCTGTTACGTTTAGCGCGTAACCTTTACCATTCTCGCCTAAATAATCTGAAATGCGCTCAGCACCAGATTCACTGGTTGCAGTACCCGCAACTTTAGCGCCCTGTGCGACCAATGCAGTGGCTATAGCTTTACCAATACCACGACTTGCACCAGTAACTAGTACCACTTTACCTGCCAAAGAAAATAAATTACTCATAACTCTCTCGTTCTTATTCTGCCGCTTCGATTGAAGCCAAATCATTTACCGATACGCATGACACTGAACGGTCAATACGTTTTACCAAGCCAGAAATCACTTTGCCTGGGCCAAATTCATAGGCTGTTGTCACCTCTTCTTTCGCAACAGCTTGTACCGTTTCCGTCCATCTTACTGGACTATAAAGCTGGCGAATAAGTGCGTCTTTAATAGCGTTTGCATCTTTTGCAACGACAACATCAACGTTGTTAATCACTTCAAACTTTGGCTCAGAGAAAGACAGTGCTTCTAAATCTTTTGCTAGTTTATCTGCTGCAGGTTTCATCAACGCACAGTGTGAAGGTACACTCACCGCGAGTGGAAGCGCACGTTTTGCGCCTGCTTCTTTACAAGCTTCTGACGCTCTATTTACTGCCTCTACATGGCCTGCAATAACCACTTGACCAGGGGAGTTAAAATTCACTGGTGATACGACATCTCCCTGTGCAGACTCGGCACAAACTTTAGCAATCACATCGTCGTCAAGACCAATAATTGCAGCCATTGAGCCTGTACCAGCAGGAACCGCTTCTTGCATGTATAAACCGCGCTTTTCGACTAGCTTAACGGCATCAGACAAAGATAATACCTCTGCACAAACTAAAGCCGAATATTCGCCTAAACTGTGCCCTGCAAGTGTCAGCTCGGCATCCACGCCTTTTTCTTGCCATGCTCTGAAGATGGCAACACTGGCTGTTAACAAAGCAGGTTGAGTACGATGAGTTTGGTTTAATTCCTCTTCAGGACCATTCAGCACAAGCTCTGCTAAATCGTAGCCTAGCGCTTCTGAGGCTTCTGCGAAAGTCGCTTTAACGATTTCAGACGATGCTAATAATTCAGATAACATACCCACGCTCTGTGAGCCTTGGCCTGGGAAAAATAATGCGATTTTTTGTGACATACTGTGCTCTTATTTTCTCTGTTGTCGTCACGTCCTCATGTCACATTGAAATACTATGGATGAGGACCTGACGGTTGCTTTTCTGTGTCGACTTGTTCAAACACCGCTTGGATCTTTTCGGGGATCTTGCGCTGGACTTCTTGTGCAGCTTCTTCAATCGCGGCCAAAAATGCCTTATTTGTGGCATTTCCGTGACTTTTCACAACAATACCGCGCAATCCTACCAGACTTGCACCGTTATACTGGTCGGGGTTCACCCTTCTGTACAATTTTTTTATAACGGGTCGGAGTAAAAATGCCAACGCTTTATAAAAAAAGTGCTTCTTTAATGCCTTACTGAACTTATGCATGATAAGTTTAGCAATCCCTTCACAGGTTTTGAGCGCCACATTGCCAACAAAACCCTCACAAACAATTACATCGGCTTTGCCCGTGAACATATCGCTCCCTTCGCAGTAGCCCTGATAATTTATAACAGAAGAGGATTTCATTAATTTTGCAGCTTGCTTGATGCCATCATGGCCTTTGATCTCTTCCGAACCAATGTTCAGCAAGCACACTTTAGGTGACGGAATATTTAGTGCTTGGCCTGCGACAATAGAGCCCATAATCCCAAACTGATAGAGCGTTTCTGGGTCACAATGGACATTGGCACCAAGATCCAAAAGATAGACAGGTTGTTTTTTCTCTGTTGGTACTGCTGAGATCAATGCAGGGCGTTTGATCCCCGGTAGCATTTTCAGCACATAATGTGCCATAAAAAAAAGTGCTCCGGTATTGCCTGAACTGACACAAGCCTGAGCCTCGCCGGACTTGACTAAATCGAGTGCTACTCGCATGGAGGAGTGTTTTTTATTTCGCAGTGCAGACGCGGGTTCGCAGCTATTGGTAACGACTTCTTTACAATGCTTAATTGCTAGCCTTGGATGATCCAGCATATTTGCTTTGGATAAGGCTGATTCGATAACCTGCTGGTTACCACACAGAATGAGATTTAGATTCGGGTGCTTAAGTACAGCAGCGATCGCTGCAGGGATAGATGAACGGGGGCCGTAATCGCCCCCCATCATATCTAACGCAATGGTTAGATCAGTCAGCATAAAGCAATCTCTTAGTTAGAAATTACTTTAACGCCTTTGTAGTAACCGTCAGCAGTCACGTGGTGAGACGATGAGTCTCGCCAGAAACCTGATCTACAGTTAGAGCTGGTCCACTGATCGCATCGTGTGAACGACGCATACCACGACGTGCGCGTGACTTCTTGCTTTTTTGTACCGCCATTAGCCTTCTCCTAAGAATCTTTCTTAAGTTGTTTCAAAATTTCAAATGGATTTGGTTTGCTATCTTCTGCCTCAATTTCACCAAAGCTCTTTGGCTCATCAGAATAAGAGCATTGCGCTTCATCATGTGTCGGTACAATCGGAATAGCCAGTAAAAGCTCATCTTCGACAATTTGTCTTAGATTTACTTCACCTTCTTCGTCAAGTTCCAACACATCATAACGCTCGGGAAGATCATCCGACTCTGCACCTAATCCGACTGGCGAATACGCAAAGTCTTGTTCCAAATCCAACCCTAATTCATCATTACAACGTTGACACACAACAGTTAAGTGGGCTCGGACTTTGCCTTGCACAACAACCAAACCTTGTTCGTCGATGTTGAAATGAATATCTACCGCTATTTCACTACTTTGATCACGCACAACTTGCTGCAATCGAGAAAGTTCTTCAAGCATTACAACACCGTCATAAGATGCTCGACGTTGCGCTGCTCTGCATGGATCAAGAGTGATGGGAATTTTCACCTTTTGCATAGGGGCTGCATCATATAGATAGTTACCGTGTTAGTCAAAGTAAAAATACACTTTCCCTTTGTTTTTCGCGTTATTGCGCTTTATCCTGTTGGCAATGTTGTCACAAAGATAAAATATTCATGAAAACGCCCCTTATTTTAGCCTCAAGTTCGCCTTTTAGGCAGTCTATTTTGAAAAAATTAATGCTTCCTTTTTCCTCTTTTTCGCCAGATGTTAATGAGCAAGCGCATCAAGGTGAGTTGGCAGAGCAGCTGGTTGCCCGATTAAGCGAATTAAAAGCCAAAGCAGCGATATCAAACTATCAAAAAGGGATTGTAATTGGTTCGGACCAAGTTGCGTTATTCAATGGCGAGATACTAGGAAAACCCCATAATAAGGAAAATGCGATTAAGCAGCTAAGTCTATTTAGCAATAGTCGCGTAACATTTTTGACTGGTTTAACTGTTTTTGACATTGAAAGCGGTAAAACGCTCACTAAAGTGGTGCCATTTCAGGTTTATTTCCGCAAACTGACTCAAACGCAAATTAGCAACTACTGTGATGCAGAAACACCGTATAACTGTGCTGGAAGCTTTAAAAGTGAAGGTTTAGGGATCTGCCTATTTGACAAATTAGAAGGGGAAGACCCCAACACACTTATCGGTCTTCCGCTCATCCAATTAACTAAGATGTTGTTAGAGTTTGGTATTGACGTACTTGCCGAACAATCAAGCCAACAATAACTGAGATAGGTCGTGGTAGTTATCGCAAATATGACATGCTGATGTTTGCGATAGCTGCTCTCTAGAAGCGACGCCTAAGGTCATCCCAACAGCATCTACACCTGCGTTACGAGCAAGATCCATATCAATGATTGAATCCCCTACCATCACGGTCTCTTGAGCATCAACACCCAGTTCGTTCAGAATTTGCAATAACATGTCTGGGTGTGGCTTAGACTTAGCTTCACAGGCTGTTCTGGTTGTTAAAAAATAATCACAGAGACTATTTTGCGCCATCAAGCGATCCAAGCCTGTACGGCTCTTTCCCGTCGCCACTGCTATTTTGATCCCTTGACTGCGAAGTTGACTAAGTAGCGATTCTACCCCTTCAAATATTGGTGATGGTGTATCATCTTCATTTGAATAGATATATTTGTATGCACTAGTCAAAGAGTCCGCTTTGTCTTGATGCTGAGGAAACAGCACTTGCATCGCCTTAGGCAAAGATAGGCCAATGATACTTTTTGCTTCGCTATCACTGACTGGCGGTATTCCACAAGACTGAGCCGCCAAGTGAATGGTATTCACGATTTTTGGCACGGAGTCCATCACCGTACCATCCCAATCAAAAATTACACACTTATAGCGCATATTACTTCCTGAGTTTTCCTAAACACGCTTCTAACGCGCTATCTAAAGGGGCTTCAACGTGATGCGTTGTTTCTGTTTTCGGATGCATAAACCTGAGTTCTTTGGCATGAAGAAACAAACGATTCAACCCAACTTCGCGCATTTTAGCATCAAATACTTGGTCGCCATATTTGTCATCACAAGCGATTGGATGACCTTTACATTGGGTATGAACACGAATTTGGTGCGTTCTTCCCGTGACCGGTGATGCTTGTACTAAAGTAGCCGACTCAAAGCGCTCAACCACTCTGAAACGAGTATGCGAAGGTTTACCTTGCTCATGATCTACACGTACCACACGCTCACCTGATTTTAAGGTGTTTTTGCGAAGCGGTTCAGTCACATTTTTATGCTTAGCATCCCACTGACCGCTAACTAATGCTAGGTAGTTTTTCTCCATGGTCTTTTCTCTTAGCTGCTCATGAAGACCTTTTAGCACCGCTCTACGCTTTGAAATCAATAAGCAGCCTGAGGTGTCGCGGTCTAAACGGTGAACAAGTTCCAGACTCTGCTCTTGCGGTCGCAATGCTCTCAAGGCCTCAATGAGACCATAACTTAAACCGCTCCCACCATGCACTGCCATACCCGCGGGCTTATTTATAACTATCAGATACTTATCTTCGTAAAGTATGGCATCTTCAAGATTAGCTACTTTATCAAGGTTCTTAGGCACAAACTCGGTTTTTTCAGCAACGCGAACAGGTGGAATGCGAATTTCATCATTTATTTGCAATTTATAAACCGGTTTTACCCGCTTTTTATTGACACGCACTTCCCCTTTACGAAGAATTTTGTATACGGCGCTTTTTGGCACCCCTTTCAAATGCGTAACTAAAAAGTTATCAATCCTTTGACCTTCTTGGTCTTCGGTCACGGTAACAAAGCTAACTTTTAATGCGGGTTTCTCTGACATTGCCTAATCACTGATTTGAGTAATAATTTAGTTGCTATCTCGACATTATTAGTGGGATAATCAGCCCGAAAATTTTTGCGAGGTGCTTTTTATCGCAAAAACAATGTCGTGATGCACATCTTGGATGGCAGATCATACAGATTAGAGCTAATATTTCCAAAGCTTTTATCAAGCATCTAAGATAAACACGTGCGAACAGTCAGTGCGAAGCGCGTAATATTTCGTTTAATGACTGGACACGAACAAAAAACCAAAAAGCAAGAAATTAAAATTTGTCTGATACGTTGACCACAGTTGCAGAAATACCCGTGCATAGCAGGCCGCAACTCGTGATAAGCACAAAGTTAGTGAGTCAAAATATAACGGTAGCCAAACTTGGCAAACCAAGTATGAATAACCCGTGCATGACCACTTTGTGAAACGAATAAACGTCAACAAGCGAACAGTTAATCAGTGATTTTACCCTGATTTAAAGCGGAAACTGTGAATATGTTCCATTTCCCCCAGTCGTGAGACTGCATCATTTAACCGGAACATCCAAGGCGTAACACGCTGCACAGGAAAGACGTATTAGGCGCTGTAAATAAATTGAGTAGAGAATTACAATATGAAACGTATGCTGATCAATGCAACGCAGCAAGAAGAAATGCGCGTAGCACTGGTTGACGGCCAGCGTCTATATGATTTAGATATAGAAAGCCCAGGTCACGAACAGAAAAAAGCCAATATATACAAGGGTAAAATTACCCGCATCGAACCTTCCCTAGAAGCCGCATTTGTTGATTATGGCGCTGAGCGTCACGGATTCCTTCCTTTAAAAGAAATCGCCAAAACGTACTTCCCTGATGGCTATACATTCAATGGTCGCCCAAATATCAAAGATGTGATCAAAGAAGGCCAAGAAGTTATCGTTCAGGTTGATAAAGAAGAGCGTGGCCAAAAAGGAGCTGCCTTAACCACCTTTATTAGTGTGGCTGGTAGCTACTTAGTATTGATGCCAAATAACCCAAGAGCCGGCGGTATTTCACGTCGTATCGAAGGTGACGAACGCATTGAACTAAAAGAAGCGCTGAGCCGTTTGAACGTACCTAAAGGTATGGGTCTGATTGTGCGCACCGCTGGGGTAGGCAAATCTTTTGAAGAGCTAGAGTACGACTTAAAAGCACTTTTAGTGCATTGGGAAGCAATTCAAAACGCCGCAAATAGTGGCAAAGCCCCTTTCCTAATTCACCAAGAAAGTAACGTGATTTTCCGCGCAATTCGCGATTATCTACGTCGTGATATCGGTGAAATTTTAATTGATAAGCCACGTGTATTTGAAGAAGCGAAAGCCCACATTGAGCGCTTCCGCCCAGACTTTATTAATCGCGTAAAGCTTTATCAAAATGATGTGCCATTATTTACCCATTACCAAATTGAGAGTCAGATTGAGTCTGCCTTCCAGCGTGAAGTACGTCTGCCTTCAGGTGGCTCGATTGTTATTGACCCAACCGAAGCACTGACCTCTATCGACATCAACTCGTCAAAAGCGACGAAAGGTGGCGACATAGAAGAAACAGCGCTAAATACTAACCTTGAAGCCGCAGACGAAATTGCACGTCAATTGCGTTTACGTGACCTTGGTGGTTTGATTGTTATCGACTTTATCGATATGACCCCTCCTCGTCACCAGCGCGAAGTTGAAAACCGCTTAAAAGAGGCCGTGCGCACAGACCGTGCTCGCGTACAAATCGGCAAGATTTCTCGCTTTGGCTTACTAGAAATGTCACGTCAACGTTTACGTCCATCTCTAGGTGAAGCGAGTCAACACACCTGCCCTCGTTGTGATGGTCAAGGTACAATCCGTTCAAACGAGTCTATCGCTCTATCCATCCTGCGTTTAATTGAAGAAGAAGCAATTAAAGACAACACCGCACAGGTAAATGCACAAGTGCCTGTCGCCGTTGGTGCCTACTTACTCAATGAGAAACGTCGCTCTGTACAGCGCATTGAAAAGCGCCATGAGTGTCATGTTGTTATTATTCCAAATCAGCACTTAGAAACTCCGCACTACGAAGTGGTTAGGCTGCGTAAAGATGAAACAACTGAAGCAGCAAGCTACGAGCAAATCACCACACCAGAAGCTGAAGCGATTGAAGTCGCTAGACCTCAAGCAATCACCAAAGAAGAGCCTGTGCTTAAAGGCGTGGTAATGCCTGATGTACCAGCGCCAGCACCTGCTACTTCGTCAACTGCGACAAGCAAACCAGAAGCCCGTAAGCCGGAGCCTAAAGCGGCTCAGAACACGACCAGCTTGTTTGCTAAAATTAGTCAGTGGTTCAAAAACTTATTCGCAGCTGAGACGCAAGAAGAAAGCAAGCCAAGCGAAGAAAAGCCAGCAAGGGACAATAGCAATCGCGATAATCGTCGTCGCAACAACAACCGCCGTCGTAATAACAATCGTCGCCGTAATGAACAGCACAAAGAAAACGCTGTTGAGAACAAAGATGAAAGTAATAACAATGAGCAACGTAGCGACAATCGCAAGCGCCGCCGTCCAAATAATAGGAAGCGTCAGGATCAGGACAAAGCAAATCGTCCAGTAAAACAGCCGGCTAATGATAAAACAGAAGTAACTGAAGCAGCCGATACGACTGTAAAAGAAACTAAAGTTAAGCCACGCCGACAAAGACGTAACCTGCGTAAAAAAGTCCGTGTTGAAGATAACAATGCTGAGCAAGTGAATACGCCAGCACAAGCAACTACCGAGGAAGTAAAGGTAGAGGCTAAGCCGCTTGAACAACCTGCTCAAACTGCGACAGAGAAAAAAGCTGAGCAAAAGCCTAAACCGAAGAAGTCAAAACCTGCTGTACAAAAAGCAGATAAAGACGAAGCGGTGGTAAGCGACAAGCCAGCTGAACAATCTGAACCTACGAAAACTGAGACACAGACGGAACAAAAGAAGGTTGTAAACACAGACGAAACAAGCAAACCAGCTATTTCTGACGATCAAACAACTGAGGCAGCTGACGCGCAATCAGACGACGAAAATAAAGAAGGTCGCACTCGCGCTAGACGCTCACCACGTCACTTAAGAGCTGCAGGGCAACGTCGTCGTCGCTCGGATACGCCTGAAAAAGCCCAATCTGCGGCATTTATTCCGGTTGCGGATCAGGCCGCCGCTGAATATGAAGCAGAGCTAAAAGCCAAATCATCTCACGATGGTGAGACGATAGAAACGGCAGCAGAAGATACGGCAACAAAGAGCGAAGCGGTCGAAACTCAGCAAGCTGAAACGGTTGAAGAAA
>NZ_NKHF01000102.1 GCF_002744175.1 Pseudoalteromonas piscicida | reverse complement strand
GGGTCACTGGTTCAAGTCCAGTACAACCCACCAATTCTATTTTAATATAGTGTTGGTCAATTCTAATACATTAAAATTCTCTTGCTCACTACTTAGCACAATTACTTTTCTCGCTTACAAGCAACCTAGCTTCTCTAAGACTTTAAATTTATTTTTTAACTATTTTGTCACTAAGCACAGCAAATAGTTGGTATAAGTTAAATAGACTAACCTACTAAAAATGAGCTAATTTTTGTTTTCAAAACTACACCTAAGTACTAGACTAGAAGCAAAGCCATTGTCTAATTACTGTTTCTATGTCAGCTCCATCTATTCAAAATGCCAAAATGCTTATCGTTGAAGATCAACCGCTAGCATTGAGCTATATGAAACAATCATTAGAGCAACTAGACTTTAGAAATTTAAAATTTGCAGACAGTGCAGACAGCGCAAAAGAGCTATGTACTCTCAATAAGTTTGATCTTATCGTCTGCTCTTTTGGCCTAGCTAAAAAACAAAACGGTTATCAATTCTACGAAGAGCTTCGCTCTAAACAGCTTATCCGCTCTAGTACCGCTTTTATTTTTATCTCTTCAGAAACCAGCCCTGAATTAGTACACAGTATAATTGAATTACAACCAGATGACTTTTTGGTAAAACCGTTTTCGATTAAAGAACTGCAATACCGTATCGAGCGAGTGCTTAAGCGTAAACAAGCACTCACAAAAATAAACTCGCTTGTAGATGATAAAAACTACTCCAAGGCACTCAAAGCACTGGACGAAGAACTAGATAAAAAAGAGCATAACTACACTTCTCTCTTGCTTAAACTAAAAGGTGAGCTGCTTCTCAAGTTAAATAAACTAGAGGAAGCTAAATCCTTCTATAAATCGGTATTATCACTACAAAAATTTACTTGGGCGAAATTGGGGTTAGTTGAGGCGCTAATTACAAATAATGAAGATGTTATCGCTCAGAAAATGCTGAAAACCTTGATTGAAAAGCCGGAAACTCGCCTGCCAGCGCTAGACTTATTAAGTAAACTAGAAATAAAGCTCAATCAGTATGAGAACGCTCAACAGTTTTTACAGCAAGCAATTGAGATGGCCCCAAGGAATATTAATCGACAACAATCGCTGGGGCGTGTGGCACAAATTAACCATGATTATGAGACCAGCTATAAAGCACATAAAGATATAGCAGCATTTGCAAGGCACTCTATCCATGATAAGCCAGAAGTTTACTTAAATGCAGCTAGGGCCGGTATCGACTTTGCATTAAGTACAGATCAGTCCGATCAGGTTACACGCCTAACTCGGCAAACTCAGCAATATCTTAATGATCTAAAAAACCAATTTCCAAATGCCCAAAACCAGGCTCAAATTGATGTCCTTAATGCCCGAGTTCACTATCTAAAAGACGAACATCACAAAGCAAAGCAGTTATTAGAACAATTAGAGGATGAGCCTGTTATTCGTTCTGTAGACTCAACATTGGATAAAGCCAAAGCGCTGCACGAGGTGGGGTTAAACCATAAAGCACAGGAGCTATTTAACCAAGTTATCGCACATTGCGAACGTCATAGCTCAACAGCTGATCCTATTACGATGCATTATCTTTACCAGCAGCAACAAGAGAAGAAAGAAATCACCATGGGCCCAAGAGAGCTCAATAACCACGCAGTAACTCAATTCAATAAAGGTCAATACGAAACAGCTCTAGAAGCCTTCACACAAGCTTTTAGAATTATGCCAAAGAACTCGGGGATTGCGTTGAATTTATTGCAGTGTATGAGTGATAGCTGCGCCAAGTCTGGCAGTACGTTTAACTCAAACCTAGCAAAGCGCTGCACCACCTTGCTGAACCAGACTGAGCTAGATAACGAGCAACAGATCCGCTATGGCAAACTGAAAGCTAAACTGAGCGAAATGAAGCTCGATTTTGAATAGTCAGCAGTTACAATTACCAGGGTTATAGTAATTGGTATTATTTCTTTTCCATTGAAGTAGCATTAACACAATAGCGAAGCCCACTTGGTTCAGGGCCATCAGGGAACACATGACCAAGGTGGCTATCACAAACATTACAGGTGATTTCAATGCGAGTCATACCGAGACTTTTATCCCCATGATATGCCACAGCTTCTATACTTGCAGGTTGAGTAAATGACGGCCATCCAGAGCCACTATCAAACTTTTCATCCGCATCAAACAACAACGTTTGACAACATACACAGTAATATTTACCCGGCTCAAACAACTGGCAGCTCTGTGAACTAAATGGACGCTCAGTTCCCTTTTTACGGGTGATCATATAGGTTTCAGGATCAAGTTCAGCTTGCCATTGTTCGTCTGTTTTCTCGACTCTTCGAGGTGCAATTGGATTGCCATTTCTAGCAAAGTTTAGAATGTCTAACCACTTTAACATCTCAGTTCTCTCTTTTGTTTACTTGCGCTTTTTGCTCTTCAACTGGAAAAGGCCAGTCGCCAAAAAAACAGCTTAAGTAACGACTTTTAATCAGATACAACAGTACCCAGCTCACCAACACAATTTGCACTGCTAAATATGGAGAAAAACTATAGTGGGTTTTAGCTGCTTGAATAATTAACCAAGCTAAATCAAGTACTGCAGTTAATATAAGCGGAAAACGCATATAACGCCAAACCACAGCAAGCTTTGGAGAACTAGTTGGACGCCTAAGAGAAAAAACCACCGTTGGGATAAGTGCAATACACGCAATACCTGTAGCAACAAAAAAATGAAATTTAGACTCAAAAAACAGCGACATTAGGTCTAAGTCAGGCCGCCTTGCTAGTGCTGAAAACACCCAAATCAACAGCGGACGAAGTAACACGACAAGTGCTAAATTAAATGCTATTGGGGGTCGGTAAACACCAAATTTATCCCAATACTCAGGGCCGTATCGTGTTACTGTTTTCATCTTACTACTCGTATTGATTTAATAGTGCTATCAACGCCTCTTCATCGAATACGTCAATACCAAGCTCTTGTGCTTTAGCGAGTTTAGAGCCGGCTTTTTCACCTGCATACACAGCATTTGTATTCTTAGACACACTTCCAGCAACCTTTGCACCAAGTGCTTGTAACCTTGCTTTAGCATCATTACGGTTCAATTGGCTTAGAGTCCCTGTTAACACTAGTGTTTGCCCTGCTAGCGGCTGCTCATCTTCAGAAGGCGCTGCTACATCTTGCCATGTAATACCAACATCAATTAAGGCGTTCACCACCTCTTGGTTATGCTGCTCCGCAAAGAAACTATGGATATGCTGTGCAACGATAACCCCAACATCACTCACTTGCTGTAATGTATCAATGGAGGCTGCCATTACTTTTTCAAGCGTCAGGAAGTAATTCGCCAAGTTTTGAGCTGTCGCTTCCCCAACTTCTCTGATCCCAAGTGAATACAAAAACTTTGCTAATGTCGTCTGCTTAGCTGCTTCAAGCGCCGCAACCAAATTTTTAGCAGACTTAGGGCCCATTCGCTCTAAAGACTCAAAGTGGCCCTGCTTTAGAATAAATAGATCAGCAGGCGTTTTGATCAACTCTCGCTCCACCAACTGCTCAACTATCTTGTCGCCAAGGCCATCAATATCGAGCGCTTTTCTAGATGCAAAGTGCTTTATCGCTTCTTTACGTTGTGCACGGCATACTAAACCACCGGTACATCGCGCTACAGCTTCTCCCTCAACACGCTCCACATGCGAATCACAAACAGGGCATGTATCAGGGAACTCAATCTCTTTGACATCTTCAGGGCGTCTGTCTAATACGACTTGAGTCACTTGAGGAATGACGTCCCCTGCTCTGCGTACAATGACAGTATCCCCAATTTTGACACCTAAACGGGCAATCTCGTCGCCATTGTGAAGTGTTGCATTAGATACAGTTACACCACCAACAAATACAGGTTCTAGGCGCGCAACAGGGGTAATTGCCCCCGTTCGGCCAACCTGAAATTCCACATCAAGTAGTTGTGTAATTTCTTCTTGCGCAGGAAACTTAAACGCAATAGCCCAACGGGGAGCTCGTGCCACAAAGCCTAGTTGCTCCTGCTGGGTTTTGTCGTTTACTTTAATGACAACGCCGTCGATTTCATAAGGAAGTGCTGCACGACGCACCATAATATCTTGATAGTAATCCAGAGCTTGTTGCGCATTGTCTACCAGCTTAGTTTCAGGGCTCATAGGTAAACCCCAGCTTTGCAGCTGCTGTAACTGAGCATAATGCTCTGTCGCCAGCGTACCTCCCTCAACAAGCCCCATGGAGTAGGCATAAAACATCAATGGCCGCTTAGCGGTGATCTTAGAGTCTAGTTGACGCAAACTCCCCGCAGCTGCATTTCTTGGATTCGCAAAGGTTTTTTCGCCTTTTGCTTGCGCCGTTTCATTAAGCTTATTAAAGCCAGCGGTGTCCATAAACACCTCACCACGCACTTCAACTTCGCGCGGAATATTCTCTCCGCGTAACTTTAGTGGCACATTACGGATGGTTTTAACATTCTCTGTAATGTTTTCTCCAACCTGTCCATCCCCTCTCGTGGCGGCTTGAACCAAAACGCCATCGCGATATAAGATTGACACAGCTAAACCATCCAGTTTTGGCTCACAGCAAAAGGTGATATCTTGGGTCGTCAGTAGTCGCTCTTTGATGCGTCTATTAAACGCTGTGAATTCGCTTTCATCAAAAGCATTATCAAGCGACAACATGGGTACTTTGTGCGTTACCTGCTCAAACTTACTAAGTGCCTCACCGCCTACCTTTTGCGACGGAGAATCAGGGCTTTGCAATTCGGGATGTTGCTGCTCAAGGTCAATAAGCTGACGCATTAAACGGTCATATTCAGCATCCGGAACACTCGGATTGTCCAATACATAATATTGATAATTATAATCTTCCAGTTGCGCTCTAAGTTCGGCAACTTGGCTTTCGATGTTTTTTAACATTTAGACCTCTAAACGTAAAAAGCCACCAGCAAATGCCAGTGGCTTATAATTTCTTCTAAGGGGTATTAAGCAGCGAATTCACGCACTTTTTCAACATAACCGCGCACGGCTTCTACCGTTAATGGCTGACGGTCTTTATCTAGTACGGTTGCACCAAACTCTTCAGCAAGTTTTTTCGATGCGCTATGTAGCATATTGAAGGCAGCCAAATTGTCACCATCACAAGGTAAAGTCATAAATAGGCTAATACCACCTGTACTAAATTGTTCCATATTATCGATATCAAACGTACCTGGGTTAAACATATTCACCAAACGGAATAACACCGGACCATTGCCTGATGGCTCCAAATGACGATTGAAGAAACCTTCTTCTGAATATTTAAAGCCAAGGCTTAATACTGTCGGCAACAGTTTAGAGCCAGCCATTTTTAACCCTTCAGGCATCTCGACATGCAAAATAATAAAATCTTGCGGCTCAGCCACATTTTCCTCATGGTCAGAATCCTGTTCTTTTCGCTCAGTAGTTTCAGCGACAGTTTCAGTATCTTCACGTTCAGCCTCAAGGATCCCTTCAGAAACAGGCTCTTCATCCACTGCACTAAAGGTCATCTCACCAATTTCAGGTTCGTCAGGCTCTTTATCATGATTTTGCGTTTGCGCCTTGGGTTCACTTGCTACTTTCCGAGCTCCCTTCTCACTGTCCTTTTTGCGGACAGACCAAAGCCCATGAATGAGTAGTCCGCCTATGACCAACGCACTGATCACGATTAATGCCCATCTTAACTCTGTGGCCATTGCTCACCTTTTTTGTTGTTATGCCTGTGCCATTTGCACTGCTTGTTCTATGTCTACAGCAACCATGCGTGACACCCCTGGTTCAGCCATGGTTACCCCCGTCAGTCTACCCGCCATTTCCATCGCGACCTTGTTATGACTGATATAAATAAATTGCACCGTTTGCGACATTTCTTCAACCAAACGACAAAATCGTCCTACGTTTGCATCGTCTAGCGGCGCATCTACTTCATCCAGCATACAGAATGGGGCTGGATTAAGCCTGAATATTGAAAATACCAATGATAATGCGGTCAGCGCTTTTTCTCCACCACTTAACAGATGAATTGTCGAGTTTTTCTTTCCCGGTGGCCTTGCCATGATAGAAACACCACTTTCAAGTAAGTCATCGCTGGTCAACTCGAGGTATGCATTCCCCCCGCCAAACACTTTTGGAAATAACTCGGCTAAGTCTTCATTCACTTGATTAAAGGTAGCGCTGAAGCGAGTTTTGGTCTCTTTGTCAATTTTCCTTATCACCGCTTCTAACGTTTCTAACGCATTAGTGAGATCATCTAGCTGCGTATCTAAATAGGTTTTACGTTCCTTCGCTTCTTCAAATTCTTCAATTGCGGCTAAGTTCACAGCACCCAACTTGCCAAGATCGCTACTCACTCGGTTTAAACTAGCTTGATATTGTCCGAGGTTCGCATCTGTTGGCAGCTGAGCTAACTCGGTTTTCAGAGTTCGTCCAAGCGCCTCCAATGGCTCAAGTGCAGCCTGAGCTTTTAGCATTAAGCCCTGCTCATCAAGTTTTAGTTGCTGCAAAGACTCATTAAGCTTATTTACCTCTGTGCTTGCATCTTTTAAAGCCGCTTGCTTCTGGCTTAGCTTTTCCTTCGCTTGTTGCAGCGTATCAAACATAGTTTGCTTTTGCGCTTTCGCTTCTAGGTGCTGCGCTAGTAAGATCTCTATTTGCTCATTCGCTTCAACAAGAGGCTCATCACAAAGTAAAATATCTTCTTGCGTTTGCTCAATGCGCTGAGCTATTTCTTCACGACGATGTTGCAAGTGCTCTAATTTTGAGTTGCTTAGCTGCTGCTCACTTTCAGCCTGCTGCGCTGCAAGCTTAGTCGTATGCACTAATTGCTGCGTTTCTTGTAATGCCGCACGTCGAGACTGGCTCTGCTGTTTAAACTCACTCAACTTACCCTCAACCAAGAGTTGTGACTGCTGCGCTTGCTCTAGCAAGGTTTCGAGCTGTAATTGTTCTTCTGAGTAAAGTTCAACTTGTTCGATAACCTCGCGTTTCGCTTGCGCAAGAGTATCAAGCTGCTGCTGCATTTTTTCGCCTTGCACACGCCAAGCACTCAGGTGCTCATCCAACATTTCAACTTTGGTTTTGTGGCTGGCAATGGCTTGTGCTTTTTCATGAACCTGTTGCTGCGTTTCTAACAACTTAGCTTGTGTGTCTTCAAGAGTTATTCTTTTTTGTGCTACAACCTGCTCTACATCCTCGACACTTTGTTGCAGATTTGGCAGTTTGCTACGATATGACTGCAACTGAGCATAACGTTTTAACGCACCACTATCCTCGCTGGTTTTCGCCTTGGCTTTAAAGTTATCACCCACAATAATGCCACTTGGGGTCACCCCCAGCACGTATTGCTCGCACGATACAAAGCCACCGGACTCAGCGCATAATTTTATTTTAGTTAAAAAGCTGGGAAATAGCCCCGAACGTATTTTGGTCGCAACCGAATCGGCGGGAATTACCAACGCCATGGGCCATATTGAATTCATTTCAGATTGCTGAACTACTAAGTGCGTCATGCCCAAAAGCGCAGCTTCAACACACTCCTCATACCCAGAATCTACAACCAGTTGCGATAACATAGTCGCAGTTGCAACCTCCGATGTTTCATCTGCCCAGCGCGACAGCGCTTTTATTTCTGACTGCGCTTCTTGTAGCGCATGCGCCGCTTCCCGCGCTTGGGTTTGCGCTAACGAGATGTCCTCTTTATTGGTTTGCTCCTGCGCTTGTAGTTGACTCGCTTGACCTTGTAACTTCGCCATCGCCTGTACTAATTGATGATGAGCATCTTGCGCTTCAGCCAAGTCCCTTTTCAGCGTCGACCCTTGGTGCGATTCTAGTTGCGCCAAAAGCTCGGCTTGACGTTTGTCTATGTGCGCCTTTTCTTGCTGCTGTTGCATCAATTGGCTTGTCGCTTGTTGTAATTGGGTATTAGTTTGTTGACAGCCATGCTGTGCAGCGCTCAGCTGCTCTTCTAAATTAATCAGCTCGGCGTCATTTTGTTCATTGGCGAGTTGCACTTCTTCGAGTTGTAGTAACGCAATCTCTAGTTGCTCAGCGGTCTCATTAACCTTTTCCGAGCTGGCGGTGACATACTGTGACTGCTCGTCATATGCTTCTGTCACCTCTTGTTGCTGTGACTTTAGCAATTGAGACTGCTCGAGAAGTTGGCGTTTCTTGTCAGTTAAATTGACTTTTTGCTGCTCTACTGTCGCCAGCTGAGTTTCGATACGGTGTACACTGTGCTGTGCTTGCTCATAGCCATCATTAAGATGAGTGATCTCATGTTCCAACGTCGCGAGCACCGAGTCATGCCCACGATGGGCTTCGCTAAAAAATGCCAGCTTTTCATTTAGCTTTGCGATTTCATTCGCTTTCGTCGCTTGCTTCTGTTCTAAGCTTTGCCACTTTAACACCGCAATCCACGCCTTGAGAGCTCGCTCTTGTGATTTTAATGATTTGTATTGACTGGCCTGCTCTGCCTGTAGCGACAGCTTATCTAATTGACTTTGTAATTCCTGTCTTACGTCAAGTAAACGTTCCATATTTTCGCGAGTACTTTTGATCCGAGTCTGGGTTTCTCGACGGCGTTCTTTATATTTTGAAATACCCGCGGCTTCTTCTAAGAACACCCGCAGCTCCTGCGGTTTACTCTCAATTAGCCGAGAGATCATCCCTTGCTCAATGATTGCGTAACTTCTCGGTCCAAGTCCAGTACCTAAAAAAATATCTGTGATATCTCGCTTACGACATTTGCTGCCATTTAAAAAATAAAGCGACTGACCATCTCGTGTAACCAGGCGCTTAATGGCTATCTGGTTACGATCAGCAAAAGTACCGGGCAAACGGCCTTGGGTATTATCGAAAATCAGCTCAACAGAGGCTTGCGAGATAGGCTTACGTTTAGTGGAACCGTTAAAAATAACGTCAGTCATGGCATCGCCACGAAGATTTTTTGCTGAGCTTTCACCAAGTACCCAACGCACGGCATCAATCACATTAGACTTACCACAACCATTAGGCCCGACCACACATGTCATCTGGTCAGGAAAAGGGATCTTGGTTGGCTCCACAAAAGACTTGAAGCCTGCCAGTTTAATGCTGCTCAGTCGCATAGCTTATTATTGTTATTCGCTGTTATTGTTGAGAATAGGACAATTCATTGATGAGATCTATGACTTAAACGTGACAACGCTTTATATTATCGAGAATGATCCCCGTTGCCATTGCAACATTGAGCGACTCAGCTCCTCCAAAGGCTGGAATAGTAACCTTTTTACTAACATGAGCTGCTATTGAGTCACTGATCCCATGAGACTCGCTCCCCATTACCAGCACCGCATTGCGACTAAATTGGCATTGGTGAACACTTTCCCCCCCTAAAAAGGCCCCATAACAATCACCTTGGTATTGCTGTAAAAAGGCTTCGAGGTCAGCTCTTATTACGTTCACGCGTACAAACGATCCCATGGTGGCGCTAATCACTTTAGGGTTAAACTGATCGGCACAGTTTTCACTCACCACCACTTGTTTGAGCCCATACCAATCGGCTAGGCGAATAATAGTGCCTAAATTACCGGGGTCAGACACCCCATCAAGTGCTAATACCAAACCCGATGTATTAATCGCTTCCTCTTGAGGCATAGGTACAACGGCGATTGCTGCATTATTAGAGACCAAGGTGCTCACTTTACTCAGAACCGCTTCTTCAGCTTCAACGCACGCTACAGTAGCCAATTTATTGCTGTGTTTCGCTATAAATTCACTCGTCGCAAACACTTGCTCAACCGCCATGCCAGCATCAACCAATTCAATCACATTCTTTTCGCCTTGAACTAAGTACAAGCCATGTTGTTTGCGATATTTTTTTTGCCCTAAAGCACGAAGTAGTTTTTGTTGATTCTTGGAGATCATGTGCACCTCAAAAGTTGGATTGACCATTATACCTGTTCAGCATCAGATAAAAAGCGTTTCAGCGCAGCATAGAGCAGAGAAATTATGTTATCTTGTACCAAATAATACACAGGCTAAAAGAGGTTACCATGTCGCCTGAGCTAACGCTTATTTTACTCAACTTTGTTTTACTTTTTGTCGCGTATGTCATTGTCTATCCAAGGCTGCAAGATAAAAGTCTTGCGAATATCAGTAAACAAGATTTACTGGTTACCGCGGTTTCTTTAATAGTGTCTGGCAGTTTGTATTACGCAAAGGATGTCGAGTTTTCACTAGTGTTTTTTGAAGCGAACTGGGTGGTGTTTACGATTATCGTATTCAGTCTGATAGAGCTACCATTTGCGCTGTGGTTTAAACGCAGATACAAGATTAAATTTAAAGATTAGTAGATATAGAGAGGCGATAGCGCCTCTCTACTAGGAAATTATTCTGCCCGCTTTTCGCGACCAAGCAGCGCCATTGCAGCTTCTTTTACATCCTTTTGCTCATACAGCACTTGATATATCTGCTCTGTGATCGGCATTTCAATACCGGTACGTTTGGCAAGTAAATAAACTTCTTTGGTGTTGCGATAACCTTCAACCACTTGACCTATACTCGACATCGCTTCATCGACCGACTTCCCCGAACCAAGCGCTAAACCGAAGCGTCGATTGCGAGACTGATTGTCTGTGCAGGTTAAGATAAGATCTCCAAGCCCCGCCATGCCCATAAAGGTTTCAGAACGCGCACCTAGCGCACATCCCAACCGGCATAGCTCAGCAAGCCCTCGGGTGATTAGCGCTGTTCTTGCGTTCGCACCAAAGCCAAAGCCATCCGACATGCCAGCGCCTATCGCAATAACGTTTTTCACAGCACCACCTAGCTGGATCCCGATAAAATCTTCATTGCTGTATACTCTGAACGAGCGCCCACAATGAAGCATCTCGGCAAGCGCTTCACGGAATTTAGCACATACTGACGACACTGAAATAGCGGTCGGCAAGCCTGCTGCCATCTCTTTTGCGAAAGTCGGCCCGCTTAACACAGCAAGCGGCACATCATCACCAAGCACATCCAGCGCAACTTCTTGTAGTAAACGCCCCGTGTTCGGCTCTAAGCCTTTGGTTGCCCATGCTACTTTTGCATTGTCTAACAGCATAGGTTTAATTTTCTTCAACGTATCAGCGAAAGCATGGCTTGGTACAACCACCAAAATACATTCGCTAGATTTAACAGCCGTTTCTAAATCTGCCTCTAACTCAAGCGTTTTTGGAAACTGGATGTCAGGAAGATAACGTTGGTTTTTACGCTCAGCTGCTAGCGCCTCAACGTGTTCGCTATTGCGACCCCAAAGTGTCACTTGGTGACCATTTCGGGCAAAACAAATAGCAAGGGCGGTGCCATAAGACCCCGCCCCCAATACAGTTACAGCTGATTTTGCTGTGCTCATAGGTTATGCGTCAGCAGTTTGCTCAGGCTGTGCTTGAGCTGCACGTTGCTGCATGTACTGAGCAAATAATGCGTCAAAGTTAACTGGCGCTAGGTTTAACTGTGGGAAAGTACCACGGTTAACTAGGCTAGCTACCGCTTCGCGCGCATATGGGAATAGGATATTAGGGCAGAAAGCACCTAGCATATGTGCCATTTGCATCTCTTCAAGATCCGCAATCGCAAAAATACCTGCCTGTTGGATTTCGCATAAGAATGCAGTTTCTTCACCAATTGTTGCGGTTACGGTGAGTGCTAACACAACTTCAAATACATTATCATCAAGCTTGGCAGAACGCGTGTCCATGTCTAGCTTAACTTCTGGCGTCCACTCTTTTTGGAAGATAGCCGGCGAGTTTGGCGTTTCAAATGACACATCTTTAGTATAGATGCGTTGAATATTAAACTGTGCGCCTTCTTGTTGTTGTTCTGCTGCTTGGTTTTCTTCTGCCATGATTATTTCCTAAATTCTGTTGTGTTTCTGCTAATTCGCTAGCAGTCATTATTTAAAATTAAGTTGAGCAATCTATCGCTCATCAATCAAGCTTATGCTTGTAATAAGTTGTCGAGTTCGCCTTGCGCTTCAAGCGCCATCATATCGTCACACCCGCCAATGTGGCGTTCAGCGATAAAGATCTGTGGTACAGTGTGTCCACCATTCGCTTTTTCGATCATCTCGTCACGAAGTTCAGGCTGTGCGCCAATATCATACTCCGTGTATGTGACACCTTTTGCATCTAAAAGTGCTTTTGCACGATGACAAAATGGGCAATAGTCTTTGGTGTAGATCACGACTTGGCTCATCATATACCTCGATTATTTTCCGTTAGTGATTGGTAAACCCGCATTTTGCCATGCGCCAATACCACCAGATAATACGAACACTTGCTCGAATCCAGCTTTGTGCATGTTATCAGCCACAGCGGATGCCGTCATACCCGTATTACAGACCAATATAATGGGCTTTGATTTGTGTTTTTCAAGACCAGCAAAGTCTTTTTGCTTGAGTTTTTCAGCGCTCACTTGCTCCGAGCCCGCAATATGACCTTGATTAAACTCCTTTGCGGCACGCATGTCGACTACTTGGCCATCTTGGCGGTTTACCAACATAGTTAGCTGCTGAGGGTTTATTTGTCTAATTTTAGAAAATTTACTTTTGAACCAACTGTTCACTAGCATTAGGGCTAACACTACCCAAATAATGCTTAGTACCGGATGGTTACCTAAAAACGCAACGTATTGTTCCATTAATTTATCAACCAAAAGTTATCAAACCATAAAGTGGCAGCAAGTATACCCTCTTTATTCACGACAAAACAGACTTGTTCAATATGAGCAAATATCAATCAGGATATGGAATATTCATCGCCGTGGGGCTGAATATTCATACAAAAACAGGTATTCTACTGACAGCAACCAGAGCAGCTTATAAGAAGTACTGCAATTCAAGCCTTTACGATATGATTGCAGGCATTCAGCATAAGACATCAACATCGTGCCTAATTTAGGATTTCAGGAGCGCAAATGACAGCTAAGAAAAAGCCATTGGTATTAATGATTTTAGACGGTTGGGGCTATCGAGAAGAAAGCGAAAGCAATGCTATTTTAGCAGCAAACACCCCAATATTAGATGAACTTTGGCGCTCGGCTCCTCATACCCTTATTTCAGGGTCAGGCCTAGATGTTGGCCTGCCTGATGGTCAAATGGGTAACTCAGAAGTTGGCCACGTTAACCTTGGCGCAGGGCGAGTGGTCTACCAAGATTTTACCCGCATTACCAAAGCAATTGATGATGGTGAATTTGACCATAACCCTACACTTGTTGAGAATATCGACAAAGCAGTTTCACAAGGCAAAGCCGTTCACCTGATGGGACTATTAAGCCCAGGTGGTGTTCATAGTCACGAAGACCACATTGTTGCAGCGATAAAACTAGCAGCACAACGTGGCGCCACGGTATATTTACACGCATTTTTAGACGGCCGCGATACCCCACCACGCAGTGCGCAAGCTTCAATTGAGAAAATGGAAGCCTTAATGCAGTCGTTAAACTGTGGTCGACTCGCCTCCATTGTTGGCCGCTACTACGCTATGGACCGTGACAACCGTTGGGACCGCGTAGAGTCTGCGTACAACCTGATGGTAAGTGGTGAAGCAGAATTTACCTACCCTACAGGCGTTGAAGCGTTGCAAGCAGCCTACGCACGTGATGAGAATGATGAGTTTGTCAAAGCGTCTGTTATTGCTGCAGAGGGTGAACCAGCTGCAACTATTGATGACGGTGATACGGTTATTTTTATGAACTTCCGTGCCGACCGAGCCCGAGAAATGACCCGCGCCTTTGTAGATGCAAACTTTAGTGGCTTCGAAAAACGAAAAGCACCTAAGCTAAGCGGCTTTGTGATGATGACCGAATATGCTGCCGACATCAACGCCCCAATTGCTTTTGCACCTGAAGCCTTGGTTAACGTGTTAGGTGAGTGGCTCGCTAAGCATAACAAAACCCAACTTCGCATATCAGAAACTGAAAAATATGCACACGTTACCTTCTTCTTCAGTGGTGGTCGTGAAGATTTATTTGATGGAGAAAAGCGTGAACTGATCCCTTCTCCACAAGTTGCCACTTACGACTTGCAGCCGGAGATGAACTCAGAAATGCTAACTGATAAGTTAGTTGAAGCCATTCATAGCGGCGAATTCGACGTGATTATTTGTAACTATCCAAATGGTGATATGGTTGGACACTCAGGTGTATTTGAAGCTGCGGTAAAAGCATGTGAAGCCGTTGATAAGTGCATTGGTCGCGTAGTTGAGGCACTAAAAGAAAGCGGTGGTGAAGCTTTGATCACAGCAGACCACGGCAATGCAGAGCAAATGCAAAACCCAAAAACCGGTCAAGCACACACAGCACACACCAGTGAGCCAGTACCATTCATTTATGTTGGACGCGATGCTGAACCGCAAGCAGGAAAAGCGCTAAGCGATGTTGCCCCGACTATGCTACATTTACTTGGCATGGAGCAGCCTAGCGAAATGACAGGCACTCCAATAATGCGTTTAAAATAACGGCTTGTTTTTATGCCGCTAAAAACGACATTTTCCCATGCTGCACTACTCTGTGCAGCGCTACTCATGGTGACAGCTCCCGCTGTTGCCAATGAGTCACGCACTAAACAAGACTTAAGTGAAGTTCAACAACAGCTCAAAGCAAGCCAACAAGCCTTTGCAAAACAACGTAGCGAAATTAAATCTCAAGAAGCTAAGCTCAAAGCGTTTGAACTTGATATTGCAAAAAGTGCCAAAGCAGTCTCGCTGACTGAAGTCGGCATTAAAGAAAATAAAGTAGAACAAGCAGCGTTAAAAGAGCAAGAAAGTAATTTACTCAGCGATAAGAAGAAGTTTGAAAAACTACTGGCCGCGCAATTAAAAAGCGCCTACATGACCGGCTCACATGATTATTCGAGAATGCTACTTAATCAAGATCACGCAGCCAAACTAGAGCGCACCATTGCTTACTACGATTATTTAAACAAGGCCAGAATTGAGCAACTAGAACAGCTCAAAGTAATAAGCCAAGCACTTGCCGATACCCAAACAGAGCTAGCGCGCAGTCAGTCTCGTCTTGAAGCACTAAAGCGTCACCAAAGTGAGCGCCTTGAAGCCTTAAAGCAAGCTAAACAAGAACGTCAAAGTCAACTCGCCAGCCTGAATAATAAGCTCAAAGAGACCCGCTCAGCGATCGCTTATTTAAAGGAGAATGAGCAGACGCTAATCCAAACTCTAGAAGAGCTCGCAAAAGCACAACAAGAAGCTGAAATACGCTTAGATGGCTTGGCCAAGTTAAAAGGAAAAATGCGCTTGCCCACCAGAGGCAAGATCAAGCATCGATTTGGTCAAAGTAAGCATGCCGGTATGAACTGGAAAGGAGTGCTTATTGGCGCCAATGAAGGAGCCGAGATAGCCAGTGTTGCACCTGGGCAAGTAGTATACGCAGATTGGTTAAATGGCTTTGGTTGGGTCATCGTACTTGATCACGGCCATGGCTTTATGAGCCTGTATGGTCATGCCCAAACACTGCTTCACGATGTTGGCGATCAAGTTCGCAGTGGCGAAGTTATCGCTTTGGTTGGACAAAGCGGCGGACAAAGAGATCCTGGTCTATACTTTGAGATACGGCATAAGGGAAGCGCTGTCGATCCGATCAAATGGTGCAGATCCAGTTAACTGATTAACCCGTGCTGCACCTTAATGAGGAGCAGCACATGAATAGAAAAACCCGTTTTTACGCGCTTGCGGCTCGCTATGTTGCATTATTAAGCTTCCTGCTTTTATTAAGTTTTAGCGCCCTCAGCCAAGCGTCGGCACAAAAGTTTTCCGCTCAAGAAATCGATGAGATCCTATACCATATCCACACCTACTATGTTGAGGATGTGCCGCTTAGTCGATACAACGAGGAGAATTTAACCAGTCTATTTGATAATCTAGACCCCTATTCCAAATACTTAGATGAAGACGATTTAGAGGCCATCTTTAGCGCAGCAAACGGTCGCTATACAGGTCTTGGGATTGAGGTCGAAGAGCAAGATGATTACGTGGTTATCTTAGATACACTTCCCAACTCTCCCGCCGCGCTTGCAGGCATTGAGGGCGGTGATAAGCTCAAAGCAATTAACGGGGTGAACGTAACGGGCAACACCATAGCTGAGGTTTCCGCCTTACTAAAAGCCGCGAGTAAAAACCTGATCAAGCTAGTGGTACTAAGGAACGACGAGCCAGTTTCAATCGAATTAAAACGACAAGAAATTGTCATTGAAAGCGTTGCCAGCAAGCTATTTAATGACGGTACCGGTTTTTTGAGCGTTAATAGCTTTAATCACCACACCTACCACGATGTTGCTAGGCAAATCACTCACCTACAGATGCAGCTTGGTGAGCCACTTAAAAAGCTTGTCATCGACTTGCGAGATAACCCAGGTGGTACGTTAAACAGCGCTGTCGCGATTTCTGACTTATTTTTAGATAGTGGCACCATTGTCACAACCAAAGGCCGATTTTATGATGCCAATCAGGCATATATTGCAAAACGAGGCGATATTCTAAATGGTGCGCCAATTTTAGTTCTGATCAATAACAACTCAGCCTCTGCGGCAGAGATTTTAGCCGCGGCCTTAAAAGATAACAAACGTGCGCTAGTCATAGGATTGCGTTCATACGGTAAAGGCTCTGTGCAATCTCTTATTCCTATCGGAAATGGGACTACCGCATTAAAGTTAACAACGGCTAGGTATTATACGCCTGCCGGGACATCGATAGAGGGAACGGGTGTAGAGCCTGATGTATATTTCACCAAACAAGCGCTTTCCCTGCTCGATAAAAGCGCTATAATCACTGGTGAAGAATCAATCAAGACAACAGGTATTGAACAACTTGCGTCACATTGGCCTAAGGCTGTTGCGCTAGTTCAATCACAATAATGAAAAGCCGCCCAATGGGGCGGTAAACTATAATAATAAATTAGTGTGCTAATAAAAATTATCGGGTTCCTGCTGGCCTGTGTCGCATTTACTGTGCCAGCAAAACAATTTGCAATTGTGATTGATGACATAGGTAATCATCAACGCGATTTGGAATTACTCTCTCTTCCAGGTGGGGTCACTTTTTCGATTCTGCCTCACACTCCTTATTCTCAGCAGTTTGCCTTTGCTGCAAGCCGTCAACAACGCGAATTGCTACTCCACATTCCGATGCAGGCAAAAGATCCAGAAAAAGCATTAGGTCCCGGCGCTCTAACTTCAGAGATGGAAAAGTGGCAACTGCAAATGACACTGGGTAATGCATTATCGACCCTGCCCCAAGTAAAAGGCGTAAATAACCACATGGGCTCCGCATTAACCGAACAAATCGAGCCAATGAAATGGACCATGGAAATACTAAAAAAGCGTAGCCTGTATTTTTTGGATAGCCGCACCACCAGCCAGAGTCAAGCACAGCACGCAGCGAATCTGTATGGCGTGAAAAACATCGCACGGCAAGTCTTTTTGGACAATGATGTATCGGAAGCCGCGCTCAATAAACAGTGGCAATATATGCTCCAGCTACTTGAAAACCATGAGCAGGTTATTATTATTGCTCACCCGTATCCAGAAACGGCCGCCTTTCTCGCGCGTAAGCTTGCAGAGGTTGGCAGTAAAAATGCGCAGCTCGTGCCCGTTTCTCAGTTGGTAGAACAAAAATATGTCAGGCTTGCCGAGATAGCCGAACAACACGCGATTTCAGGACAATTAAGACTTCAAGAATAAAGGCGAACAATGGTTATCATCAGAGCGTTTCAAAGCGGTGAAGAAGCCGTGTTACACAAACTTATGTTTGACACAATACGCTCGGTAAACATACAGCACTACTCCAATAACCAAGTCAAAGCATGGGCGCATAGCGACATTGCCGATGAAAGCTGGCAGCAGCGATTAAGGAATAACCAGCCGCTTGTCGCTGTGCTAAAAGGTAAAGTTGTTGGCTTTGCCGATCTCCAAGCTAACGGCCTTATTGATCACTTTTTTTGCCATACAGAGCATCAAGGCCAAGGCATAGGGAAAGCACTTATGCTCGCTCTCTTAGCACAAAGCAAAACACGCAATACAACACGGTTATTTTCTCATGTTAGTAAAACGGCTAAACCTTTCTTCGAGCATTTTGGTTTCCAAGTGGTAAAAGAACAGCAGGTGAATGTTCGTGGCGAAACGTTAACTAATTACCTGATGGAAAGAGTTATGCCTACCCGTTAGTAAGCATAGAGGCTATCTTCCCTAATCAATAGGTGCAAACTGTGTTGGTAAGGCACTAAATTGCAATGGGGGATTTTGCTTCATCCACTTTTTCTTATTAGGGATTTGGATCTTAAACTCGTCATCCGTAACAAACTTTTGGGTTTTGCCTTTTACATCCACAAACTGAATGGATGCCGGTTCGGTAAAAGTAAACTCTAGCTCATCAAAGCTCGGGGCAAGCCAAGACAAGCCACCAGCCATTAGATCAACAAAAGCGTCCATATCCTCTAAAAGGATAAACAAATCGCGATACATAACCTGCTGCTTAGTCAGTGGCGCAATATCCGTATTAACCATAATTGCAACGGCGTCTTTTTCTTGATTGATCACTAAGCTAACTTTATCTGCGCGTGACTGCGGTAGAATTGGTAAATCAATATTGCCATCTTTGTCTATGATACCATTGGCAATGGTTTTGCCATCTTGCTCCAACCAAAGTTTCACATCCTCTAGTTTGATATCGGGCTGCTTCACTTCCACGGTAAATTTAGACAAGATATATTGCGACTGCGCTTTGTTGGCAATTAAATCTAGAATTTGATTAATCTCGCCATATTCAACACTTCGCTCTGCTGCGAAAACCGAATTGCAAAGCAAGCTCGCAACAGCCCCTAATATCAGTAATTTTTTCATTGGGTTACCCTCTTGATTGTTATTTCAATGAGAGGTACATAACGAGAAATAGTTCAAAACTTGATCTCAATTCCATACATTAAAGTCGAATCAAGCTAAACTCAGTAATAAGACTGTGTAGTGAAAAGGAGTAACCGATGACTCAAACTGTAGCTGATTTAATGACACCAGATCCCTTTGCCGTTAGTGCTGAAAATACCTTACAAGATGCACATAATTTGATGAAGGAGAAGAACGTTCGTCACATTCCAGTTATTGATGAAAGTGGCACTTTGGTTGGTATGTTGACGCAGAAGATAATGATTGCCAAGGTCATGGGAATTATGGCGACCTATGGTGCTAATGCACTAGCCCGTAAAGAAAAACAAACTAAAGTACTAGATATAATGGCAACGGATTTTGCGAGTGTACAACCAGAGCAATCATTGCATGATGTAGTACGCTTCTTTGTTGATAATCGCCATGGCTGTATGCCTGTTGTGGACGAGCAAAATAAACTAGTAGGCATACTCACTTCATCAGATTTTGTTCGCCTTGCAGCGGCGCTCTTGTCTTAGCATGACGGGACTGCAGGCAAGTTACTCGTGACAAGTAAGCAATACCACGGTCTATTCCACAAGCAGTGAAATAAACCGTGGTTCAACATGATTACGCTTTTTCTTGTAATGTTCTAGCGACAGTTCTCATGCCTAATGTGGTTGCACCTGCAGACCATTGTCCGCCAGCACTGTTTTGAAACGATGCGGCTAAATCAATGTGCACCCAACCTTGCCCCTCGTTCGGTACAAAGCGAGATAAGAAACCAGCAGCATTAGAAGCGCCACCAAAGCCTCCGCCCTTCTGCGCACGGCTATTAGCAGTATCGGCGTAAGGAGATGGACAACTATTTTGGTGCCATTTTTCAAGTGGTAATGGCCACGCAGCCTCAAACTCTTCGCTCGCATACTGTTGAACATCGCTTACCAGCGCTTTGTCTAATCCGAATAGCGCATTGTATTCTTGACCTACAGCAACCAGCGCAGCGCCCGTCAGCGTAGCGGCATCAATGATTAGCTCAGCGCCAGATTCACCGGCAGCCATGAGGCCGTCAGCCAGTACCAAACGTCCTTCGGCATCGGTGTTAACGATTTCAACGGTTGTTCCATTCTTATACGTAAGAATATCGCCTAGCTTGTATGCATGACCTGAGATCAGGTTTTCTGCACAACATAAGAATAGTTTTACTCGACGGTCAAAACCGCGCTGGATAGCCAAAGCTAACCCTGCTGTTACCGTTGCTGCACCACCCATATCGCACTTCATCGTGAGCATACCTTCGCTTGGCTTAATCGAGTAGCCGCCTGAATCAAAAGTGATCCCTTTACCAACAAGCGCTGCACTCACTGGTGCATCGTCATTGCCGGTTGGGTTGTAATCCAGTTCAAGCAAAACAGGAGGACGCTCACTACCGCGACCAACTTCATGGATACCGATCCATTGCTGCTCTAATAGCGCATCGCCTTTAATGATTTGGTAACTAACATGTTCCGGCGCTAAAGACTGAATGAATTCAGCCGCTTTACCCGCAAGGCTCTCTGGGTAGATATCTTCAGCGGTGCCATTGATCATTTGACGCATCCAAGTGGCTGATGACTGCAATGCAGCAAGCTCTTTCAGGTCTGATTGGTCATTATCAACAAAAACCACGCCATCTAGAGCTTTAGGTGAGACAAACCCCTGATAAAACGCCCATTGAGACTCAGTACACCACAAGTCACCTTCAAGATGTACCTGCTTAATCCCTTGCTGAGCGATGCTACGAGCCGCTTTTTGAATATTCTTTAGCGTCTCATCTTGCTGTAAATGAATTAAAGCACCGTCCTTTTCAAACGACAGTGCCGCACCAGCTGATAAATACTCCGGTTTTGCATCTTCACTCAGTCGTACAATAAATTTCTCTGACATTCTCTTCTTTCACTCTTGTGCTTGTAAGTGTGGTTAAGTGTACACTAGCCGTTAAATACACCCAACCTAAAGCGACCAATGAAGTTTTCTAGTCAACTACAGCCAGCCACACTGCAAAAGCGATACAAGCGCTTTCTCGTTGATTTACGCGCTCCTAATGGCGATGAATTCACAGTTCACTGCGCAAATACAGGAAGAATGACGCATTGCGCAGACCCTGGGTTTACCGCCTATTACTCAAGTAGTAACAACCCAAAACGTAAATACAAACACTCTTTGGAACTGACGCAAAATCCCCATGGGCACTTTATTTGTGTTAATACGGCAATGGCCAATAAAGTTTCAGTTGAAGCAATTGAAGCAGGGAAGATCTCTCAACTACAGGGCTATCGAACTTTGCAAACTGAGGTGAAATATGGCGCTGAAAATAGCCGTATCGATATTTTATTAAGCGACCCTATTGATAGTGAAGCCCAGCAACTTTGCTATGTTGAAGTGAAATCAGTCACCTTGCTGGAGCAGCAACAAGGCTTTTTTCCAGATGCTGAAACCGTAAGAGGCCAAAAGCACCTGCGCGAGTTAATCCATATAAAACAACAAGGCCACCGTGCGGTACTTTTGTTTGCCGCACTTCATACCGGGATTAACAGCGTCAAGCCAGCTCAACATATTGATAAAAAGTATGCAGAACTCATAAAAGAAGCAATCACTCATGGCGTAGAAATCATGGCGTATAAGGCACATATTGACGACCAGCAAATTCAATTAATTGAACAAATCCCCTTTGATTACGCTTGACTTTTTTTTTGCCGCCCCCATATAGCCGGGATAGTTTTCTCCCCCAAATGGTTGAACTTTGAAAAAAGTAGCTGACATTTGCAGTAAAAAAGTGTTTGCTAAGGGGTAAAGATTTTGCTATTTATACCCGCCGGCGAAAGCTGGGGTTATGTATTAAGGATTTAGGAGAATGGTATGCCAGACCAGAAAAAACTAGGGTTATTGGCTCAAGCCGGTGTAGAACCTTATCAAGAAAAGCCAGGCGAAGAATACATGAATGAAGCACAACGTGCTCATTTCAAAGCAATATTAGAAGCATGGCGTTCCGATCTTCGTAATGAAGTTGATCGTACTAAAACACACATGCAAGATGAAGCGGCAAACTTTCCTGATCCTGTGGACCGTGCAGCGCAAGAAGAAGAGTTTTCTCTTGAACTGCGTACTCGCGACCGCGAGCGTAAGCTAATCAAGAAAATTGAGAAAACACTTCAACTTATTGAAGATGACGATTTTGGTTTTTGCGAATCATGCGGTATTGAAATCGGCATTCGTCGCCTAGAAGCGCGACCTACTGCTGATTTATGTGTAGATTGTAAATCTCTCGCAGAAATTAAAGAAAAACAACAAGGCCGAGGATAACCTCAGCCCTGTGTCCCCAAGCTTAAAGCAATCTGGGAGCTATCGCGGTCGATTTGCTCCCTCGCCTTCTGGATCGCTTCACTTCGGCTCTTTAGTCGCTGCATTGAGTAGCTACTTAGACGCTAAAGTTAATCAAGGCCAGTGGTTAGTTCGTATCGAAGATATAGATACGCCGCGAGTGGTTGCCGGTGCTGCTGATGAGATATTAGCAACGCTTGAAGCATACGGCCTGTATTGGGATGAAGACATTGTCTATCAGTCTCAGCGGCATGCTCTATACCAAGCCTATCTAGATAAGTTAACTTCAGACTCGCTCGTATATGCCTGCCAGTGTACTAGAAAGCAAATTAAAGCAATGGGAGGGTTTTATAACAATCATTGCCGAGCCCTAACACTAAGTTGGCATGAAAATGCTTTGCGTCTACAGCAGCACTGCCCTGTTACTGAGTTTAATGATGCAATACAAGGCGCTGTTGTTATCCCCCATGCGATTGCCCATGAAGATTACATCGTTAAACGCCGAGATGGCTTGTTTGCTTATCAATTAGTGGTTGTGGTTGACGACATTGAGCAGCAAATCAATCATATCGTAAGAGGAGCCGACCTCTTAGCTCCTACCGCTAGACAGATTAGTTTATTCCAACAACTCGAGCAATCACCACCAAGATATGCGCATGTGCCGCTAGCTGTTGCTGAACCAGGGTTTAAACTCTCCAAACAAAATCATGCACCGGCCATTGATACGCGTAATCCATTGCCTACACTGCATGCTGCACTGCGTTATTTAAATGTGCCTGTTGGTTCAGTGCATGATTATTCAGATATCGAGTCTTTACTGGCCCATGCCATCAGTGTTTTTACCCTTGATTGCGTTCCTAAAGTTCAAGAAATTCAACTAGACTCTCTAGAAAATGGCGACTTTGCTTTTCGACCACTGTTTTCAAGTACTTCAATTTAGTCTCATTTGAGTATATGATAGCGAGCCTTAAATGCGACCTGTTTTAAGACAAAAGCAGTGCTCCACAACGACTAAAATAGAAAACTTGATTGCTCAGGAGACGAGTTATTATTTCCAAGCTTGTAAATTTTTGCCGCCAGTTCGTAACTGGAAAAGGCGATGAGACGGTGAAAAAGGCCAGCCCGACACCTGCGATTATTCCTCGTAGCGAGCATGGTATATCTCGTAAACAATTTAGCCCTAACGCTATCAAGGTACTCTATCGCTTAAAAGACGGTGGTTATGATGCCTACTTAGTTGGTGGCTGTATCCGCGATATTATGCTCGGGATTGAGCCAAAAGACTTTGATGTAGTGACAAACGCCACGCCAGAGCAGATCAAAAAGCTCTTTCGCAACTGTCGTTTAATTGGTCGTCGTTTTCGTCTTGCACATATCGTGTTCGGTCGAGAGGTCATTGAGGTGGCAACCATGCGCGGTCATCATCAAAGCGATGACTCCTGCGCTACTACCAGCCAAGCAAGCGAGCATGGGCAGCTGTTGCGCGACAATGTCTATGGCAGCATCGAAGAAGATGCTGAGCGCCGAGACTTCACCATTAACGCCCTGTATTACTCAATCAATGATTTTACATTGAGAGATTTTGCTGGTGGTGTTGAAGATATCAAGGCGCGAAAAATTGAGCTGATTGGCGATCCAGAAACTCGCTACCGCGAAGATCCTGTGCGGATGCTACGTGCTATTCGTTTTGCAACCAAACTAGATATGGAAATAGCGCCTCAAACACGCGCGCCCATTAAAGCCCTGTCACCGCTACTTGGTCATATTCCAGCTGCAAGACTATTCGAAGAAACACTTAAGTTATTTTTGAATGGCAAAGCCGAAGAAAACTTTCTTCAGATGCGAGAATACGGTCTGTTTTCTCAGCTTTTCCCTGCTCTTGATAAAATTTTATCTCGGCCCGAAAGTGAGTTTGAGCGTCGCTTTATTCAGCAAATGTTTGCCAATACCGACAGCCGCATTAACGCAAATAAAAAAGTAACCCCAGCCTTTATTTATGCAGCCCTTTTATGGTTCCCAATTTTGGAAAAGAGCCAAGCTTTGGCCGCAGATGGCATGAACGAATACGACGCATTTATGCAAGCCATTAATCATGTACTTGCTGAAAACGCTAAACACGTCGCCGTACCTAAGCGCTTCACTCTTGGTGCACGCGATATTTGGCACATTCAACAACGTCTAGATAAGCGTTCTGGTCAACGTGCTTACCGCTTAAGCCTACAGCCTAGGTTTAAAGCTGCGTATGACTTCTTGTTATTACGCGTTGAAAGTGGCGAGCAAGATCAATCTGAACTTGCAGCTTGGTGGACAGACTACCTAAAAAGTGATGTCAACGGCCAAAAAGAAATGGTCCGTAACTTAGGTAATCAAGGCAAACCAAAGCGTCGTCCAAGACGAAAACCGAAAAGAAAGCCAAAAGAAGATTAAATGAATATTGCGTACATTGGATTGGGTGCAAACCTATCCGAGCCGATGGCACAGTTACAGCGAGCACTAAAAGTGCTCGCCTCACATCCAGCGCTATCCGTTGTCAAACACTCTAGCTTGTATGGCTCAAAGCCGATGGGGCCGCAAGATCAACCAGACTATGTAAATGCGGTAGCTAAGTTGGAAACTCCATTAGCAGCTGCGTCCTTGCTTGACGTATTACAGCAGATTGAACTTGAGCATGGCCGAGTGCGGAAATCAGAACGCTGGGGACCACGTACACTCGATTTAGATATTCTGCTTTTCAATGACGAGACGATAACGAGTGAACGACTGGTAGTGCCGCATTATGGCCTAAAAGAACGAGAGTTTGTCGTCTATCCATTGTTAGAAATTGCGCCAACACTTGAGCTGCCAGATGGCACTGCACTTGAGTCTGTGGCACAACAGTTACCACTTAACGGACTAACCATCCTAAATTAAACCAATTCAAGGGGTGCACCATGGCAAAAACTTCCGTATCTACACTTGCCAAAATGAAGCGTGAAGGAACAAAAATAACTGCCCTCACCGCATACGACGCAAGTTTTGCAAAGTTATTTTACGACAATGGCGTTGACGTCATTTTGGTCGGTGACTCTCTGGGAATGGTTTTGCAAGGCGGTGAAGACACACTGGCCGTCACTGTTGATGATATCGCTTACCATACCCGCTGCGTAAGAGCTGGCAGTAAAGCACTGTTTGTTATCGCCGATATGCCTTTTATGAGCTATTCAGACCCTCAGTCTGCTTGTGAGAACGCGGCAAAACTAATGCGCTCTGGTGCAAATATGGTGAAACTAGAAGGAGGTGAGTGGCTCTACGACAGCATAGAAAAGCTCACGCAGCAGGGCATTCCTGTATGCGGCCATTTAGGGTTAACTCCCCAGTCTGTCCATGTCTTTGGTGGCTTTAAAATTCAAGGCCGTGAGGAAGCACAAGCCCAAAAAATGATTGATGATGCCCAAGCACTAGAGCGTGCAGGCGCTCAAATGATAGTGATCGAGTGTGTGCCCTCTACTTTGGCAAAACGTATCACTGATGCGGTGTCAATTCCAGTTATTGGTATTGGTGCAGGTAAAGAAACCGATGGTCAAATTCTAGTGATGCATGACCTTGTGGGCATTTCTGCCGGCTACATCCCGAAATTCTCAAAGAACTTCCTCCTTGAGACAGGCAACATGGTCGATGCCGTGAAAAAGTTTTGTACAGACGTGAAATCAGGTGATTTCCCAGCGGCAGAACACGAATTTAATTAAATTTGCGCTAAGCGATGCTTATCGCTGAGTCCGGTTCAAAGGATTTGTTTGGATCGGTATTGTTATTATTGAGTTAGAGTACAACATGCAATCAGTTACTGAGATAAAGTCGCTTCGAAGCCAAATAAAGGCGTGGCGTCAGCAAGGGTTGAGTATCGCTTTTGTACCAACGATGGGCAACCTTCATCGTGGACACTTCTCCTTAGTTGAAAAAGCAAAAACATTGGCCGATAAAGTCGTTGTTAGTATCTTTGTCAATCCTATGCAGTTTGGTGCCAACGAAGATCTAGATAGCTATCCTCGCACCCTAGAGCAGGATAAACAAGGACTTGCGGAACTAGAAACCGATATTGTATTTACGCCCACGGTCGATACTATTTATCCCAGCGGCCTCGATGCACAAAGCTTTGTTGATGTACCAGGTGTGTCTGAAGGCCACTGTGGCGGTACACGTCCAGGGCACTTTCGCGGGGTTGCAACTGTAGTGACTAAGTTGTTCAACTTAGTGCAGCCAGATTTTGCTTGTTTTGGTGAAAAAGACTTCCAGCAACTGCAAGTGATTAAAACCATGGTCAAAGACCTGTCGATCCCTGTCGAAGTGATTGGTGTACCAACCCAAAGAGAAGTCTCTGGTCTGGCGATGAGCTCGCGCAATGGCTATTTGTCTGAGTCAGAGAAAGACACTGCTAAAGTACTTTTTCAAGCTCTTAAGGAAGCGGCGAAGACATTGGAGAATGGTGAAAAAGATTTTGTTCAGATCACAAAAAATGCAACAGAAATGCTGCATCATGCAGGACTAACATTAGACTATTTTAATATTTGTCAAAAAGACACCCTGAAACCTGCTACACTCGAAGATGATCAGTTAGTTATTCTTGCAGCTGCTTTTCTTGGCAAGGTCAGGCTAATAGATAATATTCAAGTCACGATTTAAGGACTAATAATGAAAACTGCGTTCGCTTTGTTGATACTATCTTGTGCACTACTGGGGTGTAGCAATTCTATTTCGCCAGAGCTAAACCAATGTGCTCAACAGAATTATCAATGTGAACGCAGCTGTGAAATGCAAAATACACCAGAGACAATGTCATTACAGATCTGTACTGATAAATGTATCGAGCAGCACAATTCTTGCAAGATCCAAGCTGAGAAGGTGACCCAGAGCAAACGATAGTTTGCCCTTCTCCAGCCCTATTTATACTAGTAAAACTAGCGATTATTCGTTCAAATTCAACCACTTTCTTTTTTAGCAATCATTTTTTATTCGCAAAAGCGTAATAATTTGCGATACAATAAACTGGTCGGATGAGATGGATGTAGCACTGATACTGGTTCAACGGGTGCTTCCTGTTATGTCAAAGCAATAATGCATAATGCCTAACTCCCACTTAGTAACTTGTTATTTCTAGTTTTTATTCTACTCTCTAAGACAAAAGTAATACTAATCATGCACTTTTTATAAGCCTTAGTGCTTAGTGTTGCTAATACGACTCTTTGCAAAGAAAACGGGGATCAATATGAACAAGTCAGCAATTGCATTAGCGATAGCGCTGGGGACAATCAGTTTTAACAGTGCCGCTGAAATTAGAATTAACGGTTTTGCTTCCATCATTGGCGGTCAGACTCTAGATAGTGATGATACGCTGTACGGCTACGACAATGACTTTGATATGGAAAATCGTAGTTTATTCGCTTTACAGCTTGCCGCAGATTTACAAGAGAACCTTAGTGCGACTGCGCAAATTGTTGGTCGAGGCCAAAACGACTTTGACGCTGAATTCGAATGGGCGTACTTAACTTACACGATTTCTGATTCATCACAGATCAGTGCAGGTAAGATGCGTATTCCATTTTATCGCTACTCTGACTTTTTAGATGTTGGTTATGCCTACCGTTGGGTTAAGCCACCTCAATCTGTTTATAACCTTAGCTTCAGTACATACAACGGCTTAAGCTATCTTCACAACTCAACATTAGGCGAGTGGGAAAGCAGCTTACAGCTCGCTGTTGGTAGTGTAGATGACGACATTGTTGCTATTACCTATTCTGATGAAGCAGAACTAAATAATACCGTTGGTGCTAACTGGACCCTTAGTAAAGATTGGTTTAGCGCTCGAGTAGCGTACTTTGCAACCGAAGCAACTATCAGTGCAGCTAACAGTCCTCAACTATCAGGCTTGTTAGCCGGCCTCACAGGGTATGGACTTACACAACAGGCCGATGATCTTGCCATTGACAAAGACGATGCCTATTTTGCAGCCTTCGGTGTTTCTATTGACTATAACGATATACTATTTGACGCTGAATATACTCAATTTGAAGTGGATAACAGTATCCTTGCAAAGCAACAACAATATTATGCATCTCTGGGCTACCGCTTGGATGAATGGACGCTACACCTCACCTATGAACACAATGAAGACAAAAACGAGAGCGGCGAGTTTAATTCTGTGCCGCTGACTATTACAGCTCAAAACGGAGCTGTAATTCCGGTCACCAGCAACCAAAGCGACCCAAATGCACCTTATCTCAGAACGTTGGTCAATGGTGCCCTTGCGAACGCTCGAGCAGAGTCTGAAACGTGGAGCATAGGCGCTCGTTATGACTTTCATCCATCAGCAGCATTTAAGGTTGAACTCAACCAATTTGATAACACGCTAACAAACCAAAAGGTTGAGCTGTTAAGTTTTGGTGTCGACTTAGTATTCTAATAGGGAGTAATCATGTTTAAAAAGATCCTAACAATTGGACTACTGTTAAGCAGCCATATCGCACTAGCCGATATTGCCGTTATTGTTAACCCAGCTAATGGCTCTGCGGTTGATGATAATACGATCAAAAAACTGTTCTTAGGTAAAAGTAAATCGTTTGCCGATGGCCGTGGCGCCACACCAGTAAACCAAGATGGTAACGCGGTATTTGACGAATTTAATGACAAGGTTATTGGTAAGTCGAGCTCACAGCTCAATGCCCATTGGTCTAAATTAGTGTTCACCGGAAAAGGAACCCCACCGAAAAAACTAGACAGCGACCAAGCAGTGATTGATTTTGTTGCAAGTAATGCCGACGCTATAGGCTATGTGGACGCAAGTAAGGTCACTGACTCAGTCAAGGTGATAGGTAAGTACTAATTGTCCTGAACTAGGCATGACAACTCGTTCTCTAGTAGCTGTTATATTAATTATATTCGAGCATGACTAAAAACAGCCACGCATTGTGGCTGTTTTTGTTTGTCATAAATAAAGCACCAGCTTACTAGACTCTAAATTTGGACGTCGCATCTTTTAGATTATCCGACAACACATGTAAGCTCTCCGCAACATCCTGCACTTCATTCAGTGCCTGCATAGTATCTTGGAAAGACTGGTGCATAGAGGTAACGTTATTCACAACCATCGCAGCCACAGAGGTTTGCTCCTCCGTTGCCGCCGCAATCTGACCATTCATACTATTAATAGACAAAATCTGCTCTGCGATTTGTTCAATTGAGAGGCCTGTTTGTGCTGCTGCTTCGGCATTGTTGATAGCCATGCTACTTGCACTAGTCATGGCTTTAACAGCCTGATTTGCCGCTTCGGTTAGCACATTAAGCAGCTCTCTAATTTCATTGGTAGATTTGGCAGTACGAGAGGCTAACTCGCGAACCTCATCAGCAACGACAGCAAAACCTCGCCCTTGCTCCCCCGCTCGAGCCGCTTCAATTGCAGCGTTTAGAGCGAGTAAGTTAGTCTGTTCTGCAATAGATGTAATAACGTTCAGGATCTGTGTAACGTTTTGCGTATCATCCGCTAGCTTATTAATTGTCTCAGCAGCATGATTAATTTCTTCACTGAGCGCTTGAGACTCGTTTACAGAAACTTGAATTTGACGTTTACTCTGCTCAACTTCTTGTTCAGCTAGCTGTGCAGCATCTGATGCCTGCGATGCGGAATGCGAAATGTCACCAACGCTCAAACGCATTTCTTCCATTGACTGGCGTACCACTTCGGCGTCATGGGTTTGCTGATTAGTCGCCCCCTCAGCTTTCTCCATTCCAGTAATCAATCGGCTTGAGTTTTTCATTAATGGCTCTACAACACTCATTACCTCTACCACAGCACCTTTGAGTAATGCCACAAATTCGTTGAAGTTAATAGAGACCTGACCAATTTCATCACGAGAACGAACATTTAAGGTTGTAGAAAGTGACCCTTGCCCTTGCGCTAGTAGTTTTAAGTTTTGTGCTGCATCTTTGGCAGAGTTACCGATTCCCCTTGCTATCATTACGGCCAAAAACACCAAGACCAGCAGTGAAATCACCGCAACTATCAGCATAATAGTTAGGGCGTTGGATGAGCGGGCTTCAGTATTTTGTAATAACTCCAAAAAGCGATCGTTGGCGTTTGTTTTAGCCTGTGTAAAATCCTGTACCAACCCCTCATAGATTTCTGTTTTTCTTTTAGCATCTTCTTGAATACGTGAAAAATCAGCCGTACCGTCTATCATTCCACCCGCTATCTGGTGGGCAATATTGGTATATTGCGTAAGTTCATCACTATTACGAGATGACATAAAGCCATTTTGTACCGCATCAATCTTTTCTAGGTTCGCTTGGATTTGTTGTTGATACTCTTTTGCTTTATCCAGCAGTTCAGCATCACCAAAAGTCACAGCTTGGGTGAACAGCTCATCTAAGTTTTGCAGTTTATTGGCATTTTCAGTAGTGAGATTAAGAATTTTATAAGTCTGTTGCTCAAGCTCGTTTAGTGCCCGTTGGTTGGAGCTAATTGCATTATAATTAACAAACACGATGACTACAAAAGCAACAACCGCAACGAACGTAATGGCATGGATCTTTTTTGTGATACTAAGATCAGCAAAAGCAGTACCTAGACTCATATATACACCTTTTGAAGTAAGACGAGTTCATTATCGACTGATTTATTGTAAATTTTAATTAAATATAGAATATTTCCGGCTTTTTTGCTGTGTTAGAAAGAAATTTAAACGAATTTGTTTAATTCACTGAACAAGGAGGGTGATCACCGGTAAAAGCATCTGAGTCTAAGTCAAATACCCGATACCAGAAATCAACAACTAACAGTTGCACTCACGTGCACGATTTATCCGCTCTCAAAAAGGCGTTAATGACAATAGAGAAAGAAGTTTTAACGGAGTAAACCTGCCAATTGATTGAAGACTTAATTCAATTGCTATTACTCCCTAATTTTGACCAAGCATCAGCCTAAATTATGTAAAAAAAATGCCGCTCAGTGAGCGGCATTAATAACAACAAGTCATGTTCGGATCGAGTCGATTAAAGTAGGCCTAACTTTTTCAACTCGCGTGTAGCCATTTCGCTAGAAAGTGGTACATAACCATCTTTCTCTACGATTTTTTGACCTTCTTTAGAAAGAACCATTTTTAAGAATTCCGCTTCAATTGGCGATAGTTCTTTGTTCGGATGCTTGTTCACGTATAGGTATAAGAAACGAGATAGCGGGTACTTACCCTGCGCTACATTCTCTAATGTCGCATCAACGAAATTAGTGCCTTTTTTCGCCAATGGTACTGTACGTACACCTGAAGTCTTATAACCAATGCCAGAGTAACCGATAGCATTCACTGATGATGAAATCGACTGTACTACTGACGCTGAACCTGGTTGTTCGTTTACATTGTTACGGAAGTCACCTTTACAAAGTGCTTTTTTCTTAAAGTAACCGTAAGTACCAGATACTGAGTTACGACCATAAAGCTGAATGTCTTTTGCAGCCCAATCACCTGTCAAGCCAATGTCACTCCAACGGTTTGCCTGTGCTGCTGCACCACATTTGCGCGTTGATGAGAAGATTGAGTCAACCTGCTCGATTGTTAAGCCTTCAATAGGGTTATCTTTGTGAACAAAAACCGCTAGGGCATCAATAGCAACACGTACTTCTGTTGGCTTATAACCGTAACGTTTTTCAAACGCTTCGATTTCTTTTGATTTCATCTTACGGCTCATTGGGCCAAAGTTTGCTGTTGCTTCCGTTAACGCCGGTGGCGCAGTTGAAGAACCAGCCGCTTGAATTTGGATATTTACGTTAGGGTAAATTCTTTTATATTCTTCTGCCCAAAACGTCATCATATTAGCAAGCGTATCAGAACCTACCGAAGAGAAGTTTCCTGAGATACCGCTGGTTTTGTTGTACTCTGGTAGCTTTTCATCTAATGCAGATACTTGAGTAGAAACTAATGTAGTAATAGCCACACCCATTGCGGCAACTAAGCTTTTAAATTTCATTGGGGTCACTCCAGTTGTTGGTCCCAGTTATTTTACGCGGCCCATTGTGCAGCCATAAAATGACAATAAAATTACTCTTAAATTACACTTTTATGACTTTCATTATTTGTCATAAAAATTCGCTTTTGTTTTGGAAAAGCAAACCAAAAACGAGAGCCTTCTCCTACCTTACTTTCAATATGTAAAGCAGAATCATGGCGAGACAATACATGTTTGGTAATAGCAAGACCGAGTCCTGAGCCACCTGTTTTTCTACTTCGCGCTTTATCAACGCGGTAAAAGCGCTCGGTTAATCGGTTGATATGCTCAGGGGCAATGCCGTCACCATTATCCACCACACTAAAAGTAGGCATGTCATTTTCTAGATACCAACGCACCTGTATTTTTCCGCCAGGCTTGGTGTAATGGATGGCATTAAAGACTAAGTTAGAGTAAGCACTGCGCAGCTCGTCTGCGGCACCTTTGATATCGAGCTCAGGGTCAACTTCAAAGGTGAGTTCATGGCCCTTATCCTGATTGAGTGACTTTGCTTCTGTGTGGATCAGTTCGAGCATTGCAGGGATATTTACCGCTTTGTCATTATCTTGTTTTCTGGCTCCTTCAATACGAGATAGTGAAAGCAGCTGGTTCACCAAACTGTCCATTCGCTTACACTGATCTATCATTGTGCCATGGGCTTTAGCCCACATTGCGGGCGGTGGCATGTTGTCACTGTCCATCATTTCCAAGTAGCCCGCCATCACCGTCAGTGGTGTTCTAAGTTCATGGGAAACGTTCGCGACAAAGTCTTTGCGCATTTGTTCTAGTTGCTTTAATCGACTGACATCACGCGCAACTAGCATAAGTTGCTCGGCATAAGGCATAACCCGTATTTCTAAAACTTGATCATGGGCTAAACCCGTTTCAAGCTCTAACGCCTCATCAAAACGGTGTTCATGCATATATTTTACAAATTTAGGGTCACGAATAAGGTTGTCTAATCGTTGACCGTGATCAGTTGGCCATTGCAACCCTAAAACTTTTAATGCAAGTTGGTTACACCATACAATGCTCAAATCTTGCTGCAGCACAACAACGGCATCAGGAATGGCTTCAGCTCCTTCTCGAAAGCGGCGAATAAGCTCCGCAAGCTCATTACGCTTTTTGCGATTGCGCTGCTGAAGCTGATAAATCCCCTCAAACACCTGCTCCCAAGCGCCCTTACCTTCCGGTGGATTAAAACTACGTTGATTGAGCAGCCAGTCACTCAAACGATATAGTTGTTTGTAATGCCAAACTAATAGAACGAATGCACCAATGAAAAGAAATAGAAAAGGCGCACTGACTAAATAACCAATCAAGGCCAATGGTAGGAAATACAAAAACAGGCGCCTAGTTAACGCCTGTTTATCAATCACTCGATACATAGACTAAATCCATTTTGGAACCTAATTGCTCGGTTCCGCTTGGAGTACTAATTACAGTTTACTCGAAAAACGGTAACCTGCACCACGCACGGTTTGCACTAAACGATCATGACCTAAAGGTGCAATAGCTTTACGCAGACGGCGAATATGTACGTCTACGGTGCGGTCTTCAACATACACATTTGTACCCCATACATGATCTAGTAACTGTTCACGGCTGTAAACACGCTCAGGGTGTGTCATGAAGAAATGTAATAAACGAAACTCTGTTGGGCCCATATCCAACTCAGTTCCAGCAGATGTCACACGATGAGAAATCGGATCAAGGCGTAATCCATGCACTTCAATCGCTTCCTCAAGTGACGTTGGCGAAACACGGCGCATTACAGCTTTAATTCGAGCCATAAGCTCTTTAGGAGAGAAAGGTTTTGTCACATAATCGTCTGCGCCTACCTCTAATCCTTTAACTTTATCTTCTTCTTCGCCTCTAGCCGTTAGCATAATGATTGGGATCTGACGCGTATATTCGCTTTGCTTAAACTTTTTCGCAATTTGAATACCACTGCCGCCAGGCAACATCCAATCAAGTAGTACCATATCTGGATAAGGCTCTACCATCGCAGCAACTGCTGAATCATAGTCTTCAGCTTCAATTGCTTGAAAACCATTTTGCTCTAGTACAAACACCAACATCTCTCTGATAGGTGCTTCATCATCAACTACAAGTACTTTACGTGACATTCCCAATGTTCTCTCGTTACCGACGTTGTTGATGTCATTATTATGACTAACTATGACAATTTTATGAAAGTGTAACGTGTAAAAGCAAAACAAGCCAAAAAAATCTCTTTTTTAGCGACAGAAAAAACGTCTAAAAATAAAGTAAGGCAATGTTTTTATTATTTATTTTTTTCTAACTTGGTATTGTGAAGATAGTTTTCAAAATATGGACATTCATCTAAAATATTCCTAGCGCGAACCGTAATATTTAGTCGTTACTAGCACCGCTCTCCCAGCTTGTTAGTACCCAAATGCCTAATTTCATATAGCTAAGCAAAAAACTTCGCTATCAATTTGTTTTAAAAAGAGTTCAATAAAAATTACTCTGCGATTTCTGCTCTTAAAGATAACCAGAGAAATTATCTAAGTCATACAAACCACGCTTTATCATTAGCCTGAAAAGACTAACGCTCAATGTGAAAAATCATCACCACTTGTTAATTAAAAGTCATATCTCAATGTGACCGCCATGGTATCGTGATCTTCACTGTTATCCAGAGAAAACTTTGAGTACCAGAGGTACATTCTAGCCTGTTTACTCAAGCTTTTTTCAACCCCAACCGAAGCTGCATTTCCTGAATCTTTGAGTTTGCCACTGGCTCCATCTGAGTCTTGGTACTGCGCTAATAACGTATAAGAATCAATATTATATGAAGCACTCACCATGTAGCTATCAACTTCTTCATCCGTATCTATGGCTTCGTTTTGCTGGTACATTCCCCCTAGCTTTAGGTCGCCAAGTTTACCTTGAACGGTAACGCGACTCACGTCCTGCCCGGCTACTTTACTATCATGGGCAAGCGCTACATACACCTTAGTCTTTTTAAGTTTGCTATCACCATAGCTGGCTGCTAGAGATAAGCCGTCTTCTCCTTTTTGCTTACTATTATCTTCTGAGATATAGCTAACCGTAAACTGCAAGTGACTCAACGCAGGCGTGGTATATTGCAAAGTATCACCAAGACGGTTTTCGCCAACAAAGAAGGAGTTAATATCACCGGCAAAGTCATTCATGAGGTCTACTTTACCTTGAGATTTTTTCATCGCGGTATCATCGCGTCCAATCAACAGTTGACCATAACTGCCTTTGATCCCCAAGTATTGAGATCTTGCTGTCAGGTTGTCACCCGACTTACCATCTTTATCTTGATCTGTGATCTCAACTTGGAATTCGTATTTATAGAAAATATCTAACCCTTCTTTCAGCTTTGTCGATCCTTTCAGCCCCATCCGGGAGTTATAGCTTTCTATCGAGGTATCGCTGTCACCATCTTGATCAGAATTTTGTATGCCGACATGGGCTCGACCATACACTGATACAGCATCATTGGCGTAGCTACAAACACTTACAGAACAAAAGCTTAATGCAAACAAGGAAAGGTATTTCATTTTCATGGTTGATCACCTTGGTATTAATTGGGCGCAGTACAACAAGGTTCAATACCATTTTGTCTTAATAATGACTCAATTTGAGGGAGCAAATCAGACCCTAATGGCGTCAAAATTTCTTATTTAGAATAACTAACTCGCGAAACTTTTGCCTGATCATCGATAAGGTTTTCTCGCCTCAAAGTAGCTCACTTAATTAAGCAAACTGGTAGCAATAAGATCGTAAGCAAGAGGTGATCTAGCAAATCGATCTCGTATTTCTAAAGTTAGACTCTTTTGGCTGGAGATCAAGAAAGAGAAGTTGGGATCAGTATTTTATTAACTATGCCCGATCATTACTAATAGGATCGTGATTTTACTAAGGTGATCGCCTCAGGGATCAAATTTTTACCAACTTTCCCCTCCTAATGGCGGGATCTAGTTAGTATAAAAATGATCCCGAAAGCCCTAAGTTATTGATCTAAAGCAGTGGCATCAACTAGCTTGGTATAACAATGATCCTTGTTAGTAAAGATCTGATCCCTCAGGCAGAGCAAGCATTAAGACAAAATAGCATTATGGATACATGCGGCACTAATAATTAGTTGCAACACAAGCGGCGGTATTCAGAAAAGAAAAAGCCCCTAAAATTAGAGGCTTTTTTATGTATAAATCTGCGGTGCAAAATTTTACTTAGTCAAATTTTGATCTCTTTTGACTTACTTTACTTTTGGATCCAGTTCACCCGTAAGGTATTTTAGGTGCATGTCATCCAATGAAATTGGCTTGATCGAAGCAGCTTGCCCTGCAGTACCAAATGCTTCATAACGTGCAACACAGATCTCTGTCATTGCTTTCGTTGCTTCTGCTAAGAATTTACGAGGATCAAAGTTACTAGGGTTTTGTGCAAGGTGACGACGAATAGCACCCGTTGATGCTAAACGTAGGTCTGTATCGATATTAACCTTTCGCACACCGTACTTAATCCCTTCTACAATTTGTTCGACTGGCACACCATAAGTTTCTGGGATCTCACCACCAAACTCATTAATAATTGCTAACCAATCTTGTGGTACAGAAGACGAGCCATGCATCACTAAATGAGTATCAGGAATACGAGCGTGGATCTCTTTGATACGATTAATAGCTAAGATGTCGCCTGTTGGTGGACGAGTAAACTTATACGCGCCGTGTGAAGTACCACAGGCAATCGCCAGTGCATCTACATTGGTTTTCTTAACAAAATCTGCCGCTTCTTCCGGATCGGTCAGCAGCTGATCTTCAGTTAATTTACCTTCTGCGCCAATACCATCTTCTTCGCCCGCTTCACCTGTTTCAAGTGAGCCTAATACACCTAGCTCACCCTCAACCGACACGCCACATGCGTGTGCCATTTCAACGGTACGACGTGTAACATCAACATTGTACTCGTAACTAGAAGGAGTTTTACCATCTTCTAATAAAGAACCATCCATCATTACTGATGAGAAACCAAGCTGAATTGAGCGTTGACATACAGCAGGTGAAGTACCATGGTCTTGGTGCATTACAACTGGAATGTGAGGCCATTCTTCAACAGCTGCTAAAATCATGTGGCGGATAAAAGGTGCACCAGCATATTTACGCGCACCAGCAGAGCCTTGCACGATAACCGGACTATTTGTCTTGTCCGCAGCTTCCATGATCGCACGCATTTGCTCTTGGTTATTCACGTTAAATGCAGGAACGCCATAACCATGCTCAGCTGCATGATCTAGAAGTTGACGCATACTGATTAAAGCCATATTGCTTTTCTCCAATTGTTGATAGCTACCGCTATCGGTTTGAACGGATAATATGTTTACACCAGCTATTGCTGGCAAGGTTAACCCTCATCGAGGTTAACCTGACGCAACTAAGCGCCAATAAGCAACCATCAAATAAGTGAGAGAGTGATGACTGCCTGATAGTAAAAGAGGCAGCGTAGCGCTACCTCAATCAATTTTAGCTTTTAGCTCGCTGTTCAAGCATTGCCACAGCAGGAAGCGTTTTACCCTCAAGAAACTCAAGGAAAGCGCCACCGCCCGTTGAGATATAAGAGATATCTTGCTCAACACCATACTTATCAATGGCGGCTAGCGTGTCACCACCACCAGCAATGGAAAATGCTGACGATTTAGCAATTGCATTAGCAATCGCTTCAGTACCATTACCAAACTGATCGAACTCAAATACGCCAACTGGACCATTCCATACCACAGTTCCTGCGTTTGCAATGATTTCAGCAAGTTGTGTTGCTGTATCTGGACCAATATCGAAGATCATGTCCTCATCTGAAACTTCACTTACGTCTTTAATTGTCGCCACTGCAGATTCAGAGAATTCATTACCAACCACCACATCGGTTGGTACTGGAATGTCACCATCATTCGCTTTAGCCGCAGCAACCAGCTTATTAGCTTCAGGAATAAGGTCCGCTTCGTATAAGGATTTGCCTACTGGATTACCCGCGGCAGCGATGAAAGTATTTGCGATACCACCACCCGTTACCAACTGGTCTACGACTTTTGATAGCGAATCAAGTACTGTTAGTTTGGTTGAAACTTTTGAACCGCCAACAATCGCGACTAACGGGCGAGCCGGATTGTCTAACGCTTTCCCTAGTGCCTCAAGTTCAGCGGCCAACAGAGGTCCGGCGCAAGCCACTTCGGCATATAAGCCAACACCGTGTGTTGACGCTTGAGCACGGTGTGCAGTACCAAACGCATCCATCACGTAGACGTCACACAATGCGGCTAACTGCTTCGCTAGTGCCTCATCATCTTTCTTTTCACCTAAGTTAAAGCGCACGTTCTCAAATACAATCACTTCATTGTCGTTAACATCAACGCCGTTAAGATAATCCGTCACTAAACGTACTTCTTGAGATAGCGCATCATTAAGATAATCCACTACCGGCTGCATCGAGTACTGTGCATCGTACTCTCCCTCAGTTGGGCGACCAAGATGAGACATCACCATCACCTTCGCACCTTTTTCAAGCGCCAGTTTGATAGTTGGTAATGCAGCACGAATACGCGCATCCGACGCGACTTTGCCATCTTTAATTGGCACATTTAGGTCTTCGCGGATCAACACACGCTTGCCGTTTAAATCTAAATCCGCCATCTTAATGACTGACATTGGACATCTCCTTAAAGAACGATACATTTTGTTATCTACAAAGTAGCAATCATAGGCCACTTCTGTTTGGATTATTGTTTTATTTTTATGCAGGCCGTTTGATTATAACAGCGTCTGTGACAAATTATACCAGTTAACCGAATCAAGTGAGCTATTTTGAGGTAAGCAAATCGTGTCGATAACTCCCTCAAATTGAGCAAGTATTAAGGCTAAATGATATTATTAGCCTCGCACCATCACGCAAGCAGTATCGAGCATACGATTTGCAAAGCCCCACTCGTTATCACACCAAACTAAGAGTTTAACTAAGCGTTTGTGGCTTACTCGAGTTTGCGTACCATCAATAATGCAAGAATGTGAGTCGTGATTAAAATCTACGGACACTAAAGGCTCTTCGGTGTAACTCAGCACACCTTCTAAGCGACCACCAGCGGCTTGTTGCAGTACCGAGTTTACCGCATCAATTGTGACATTTTCATTGAGCGTAACACTCAAATCCATCGCAGTTACGTTAATTGTTGGAACTCGCACCGCAATAGCTTCAAAGCGCCCTTGGAACTTCGGCAAAATCCGCTCAATACCCCGAGCAAGCTTAGTATCAACAGGGATGATAGATTGACTTGCCGCACGTGTACGGCGTAAGTCGCTGTGATATGCATCAATCACCTGCTGATCATGCATAGAGGCATGAATAGTAGTGATCGCACCTGACTCTATTCCAAACTTATCATCCAATACTTTGATCACAGGAACAATACAGTTTGTAGTACATGAGCCGTTTGAAACTATGGTGTGTTCAGGTTGCAGGACTTCATCATTTATACCAAAGATCACCGTGGCGTCTACGTCGGCATCGGCAGGATGAGAAAATAGAACCTTCTTCGCGCCCGCCTGAATATGAGCTAAAGCATGCTGTCGGGAGTGATACACACCGGTGCAGTCTAAAACAACATCAACATCTAATGCGCGCCAAGGTAAATGACTAGGATCTGGTTCTGAAAATAGCTGTATTTTATCCTCACCGACTTCTAGAAAAGACTCAGTTAGCGAGACAGGAAACGCAAAGCGCCCATGCGAAGTATCGTATTTAAGAAGATGCGCGATCCCTTTAGGATCCGCCAGTTCATTAATGGCTACAATTTTAATTTGTTGGTGACGCCCTGACTCATAGAGTGCTCTTACTATATTACGCCCTATTCGACCAAAGCCATTAATTGCAAGCTTGATTGTCATTAAATTGAAAATCCATGAAGTCGCAAGTACGAAAGTTCCCCTCCGTTTTGATGGCGCTATTGTAATCGACCTAAGCTAAATGTGTAAGAGGCTGAGTAAACTTTTTAGCTCAGTTAGCGTCAAGCACTCATATTAACGAGTAGCGGCCACTGTTCAGCTTAAATCCGCAATCCGGCACTTGCCTCCTAAGCATATCGCCTGAGACTGAGCGAGTAACAGTTCAGCAGTGGCTAAGGCATCGCTTAATGCGTCGTGTAACTGATGTTGTGGTAATCCATAACGCATTCTACATGCATTTAACGTTAATCCATCTTGCGCCAATGGATAGCCTTGTTTGAGCACCCTACGTTTATCAATTTGCATCGTGTCTAACATCAAAGCCGGCTTAACAGTAAGATTGACGCGTTGAAAAGCAACTTTAAGAAATGCCCAATCCATTGAAATATTGTGCCCCACTAAAATGTTGCCATGTAGAGCGTGTTGAAGTGCCAGCAATACTGTCTTGAACGATTTACCCTGTGCAAGGCTAGCGCTATCTATACCGTGAAAAATTGGACTTTGCTCAAGTGATTGCACTTCTTTATTTAAATAATATTGTGCATCACTCACTTGGATCCGCATATTTTTAATGGGTAACCAGCCCGCAGAGACTATCTCGTGACACTTTGGATCCAGTCCGGTCAGTTCCAGATCGAGCACCACCAACTCAGCTTGCGAGAATGGTAAATGTTTATAACGCCACTTTGCGAATGCATGAGAAAGCCAATTCATGATTTATAGACTTCCTCTGGCAAATTTAAACGCACTGGCCTGCTGCGCCTGTTTAACTAAATAAAACGCTTCTTTTAATTGGTGTTTTTCCAATGAGGATAAATTCTCAGGGTTTATACAGTTACCAGGCAGTCCCTCACGGTTGATCTGAGTTTTTAATCTCAGCTGTGTTAAAAAGCGCCAGCAATCTTTTAGGTTATTAATATCCGATTTAGCCAAAAACGCACTTTTATTAAGCGCTTCCAGTCGCTCTAATGTATTGGCTCTGGCAACTCCAGCTTTTAGTGCATAAAGCCGCACAACATCATTAATAATAGCTACGCCACGCTTTTTCAGATCAAGATACTTATGATTCCCTTTGTCTTTTTCTAACTTAAATTGCTGAAAAATACCTATAGGCACAGAATTAGCGTTAATATCAGTGGCCATCGCCGCATAAAACAGTTCATTTTTGCTTATCAGAGCCAATGACTGACTTAGTGCCGCATATAAGTCACTGGCGCCATCAATAAAGCGCATATCGAAATAGATTTTACAGTTCAACATCGCCCTTGGTGTTGGCGATAAGATCCACTGGCTAAATCGGGTTGTCCATTCGCTTACCGTACCGCGACAATCTGGGTTACTCGCCATAATATTGCCAGGACAAGACTGGATCCCGCATTCATTAAGCTGCTCACAAACAAAAGCACCGAGTTGGGCAAAGTAGTTACGCTCCTCATCAGCTATAGAATCAGGTAACAACAAGCCATTATCTTGATCTGAGTGAAGCGTCTGCTCTTCCCTTGCTTGTGAACCAAAACAGATCCAAGCGAAACGACAAGGAGCAGCGCCATGTTGCTGTTGGTACAAGTAGATTAATCTTGATGTTAGTGCATCGGTAAGGCCACTGAGTAATTTTCCGATCAAGGAAATGTCTTCAATATGATAAGAAAACTGACGAAGCAGATCGGGGATCTCTTGAGCGCAATTTTTTATTGCCAATAAATTTTGTGCTTTATAGATCCTGCCAATTAATTGCACCGGATCGCTCTTTTGTTGTCTCAGAAGATCTGTACTCGTTAACATCCCCAGCGGTTTGTAATCCTCATTAAGCACCGGTAAATGATGAATATTATGCTTGAGCATTAAATGCAATGCAGAAAAGACTCGGTTATTTTCAAAAATATGCTTTGGCTTTTCTGTCATGATCTCGGCAAGTGCTGCTTCGGGATCTTTATCCTGTGCTAGCACGCGGTTGCGTAGATCTCGGTCGGTCACCACGCCAACTAAACGATCGTCTTTTGTGATCATAATAGATGAAACGCGATGCTCACTCATTTGTTTGGCGGCTTCACGAATGCTTGCAGTTGGCGAGATAGTTACAGCCTCTTTGGTCATTAGTTCTGAAATTTTTCGCTCAGACCAAGTTTCACTCTGTTGTTTATAGCGTGACGCCAGCAGGCGGTTCGCATGTGCTCGGACAAAATATTGCTCAAATGCTTTATATTCACGGCGTAAAAAGTCAAAATCCTGCTCACCAAGAATATAAACCAATCCGTCTTTTTGTACTTCAATGCGGTTTTGGATCGCATCGCCTGTCAGTAATGACGGATAGCCAAAATAATCCCCTTCGCTCATGCGGCCAATCACTTCATCTTTCGCAGAAATAAGATCGATAACACCAGAGCGGATCAAATACAGGTTGGGTTTACCGCTTTGTAACCAGTCTTGTTGATTGGACTGGCTAAGATAAACGATTTGTATATGTTTTGAAAAATAACTCGCGGCCGACTCGGGCAGTTCAGAGAAAGGAGCTTGCTTATACACAAACTGAAAGACATCTTGAATTTCGGGCGTCATATCTAACCATCCTGTTAACTAGCCTGAACCGGAGTTACCTTACCTCTTAACCCAAGTTTAGGTTAATCATATACAACTACGCTATGTTAAAAACAAAGTTGCCCAGCACATAGGCTGGGCAACAATCACTTACCGTATTTAGTGCGCGTGGGCTGTGCTAGAGCCTTTAGGGTTGCGGATCCCTTCAACCATCACTTTCACTTCTTCCGGTGTTTCAGCCGTTACTTTCATAACTAGGGCAGCCACGATAAAGTTAACCAACATACCGACGATGCCAATCCCTTCAGGAGAAATACCAAATAACCAGTTTGCAGGTGCATTGAGCTCTGGACTGATAAATTTGAAGTAAATAATGTAGGCTGCGGTAAAGCCAATGCCCGTTACCATACCTGCAATTGCACCTTCTTTATTCATTCTCTTAGAGAATATTCCCATGATAATTGCAGGGAAGAAGCTTGCAGCCGCCAAGCCAAAGGCAAATGCCACCACCGAGGCCACAAATCCTGGCGGGTTAATGCCAAAGTAAGCCGATATTGCAATGGCCACCATAGCGGACAAACGTGCAGCCAATAGCTCTTGTTTGTCGTTAATATCTGGCTTAAGTGTCCGTTTCAACAGGTCATGGGATACTGAGGTTGAAATAACCAATAACAAACCCGCTGTAGTTGACAGTGCAGCGGCAATACCACCTGCGGCTACAAGCGCAATCACCCACGCTGGTAAGTTGGCAATTTCAGGGTTAGCCAATACCATAATATCGCGGTCAATCTTCACTTCGTTTGCACTTGCAGGGTCATCAATCTTGCCTGCCGAGTACTGCATTTTGCCGTCACCATTTTTGTCATTGAATACAATAAGGCCCGTTCTTTCCCAGTTTTTCACCCATTGTGGTGCTTCTTGGTATACCGTACCGCTGCCATCTTTACCATTGATAGTGTCTATCATGTTTACTCGAGCAAAAGACGCTACAGCTGGCGCAGTCGTGTACACGATGGCGATAAAAACTAACGTCCAAGCCGCAGAGATACGAGTATCTTTTACTCTTGGAACGGTAAAGAACCTGACGATAACGTGCGGAAGACCAGCAGTACCCACCATAAGCGCCGCGGTAATTGCAAACACGTCTACCATACTCTTAGAGCCTTCGGTGTACTGTGCAAAGCCAAGCTCGGTGCTGAGTCCGTCTAGCTTATCGAGTAAGTAAGTACCAGAACCATCAGCCAATGTTGCACCAAAACCAGTTTGTGGCAGTAAGTGCCCTGTCATCATCAAAGAGATAAAGATAGCAGGTACTAGATAGGCAAATACCAACACACAATATTGTGCAACTTGTGTGTATGTAATGCCTTTCATACCGCCCAGCACTGCGTAGAAAAACACAATTACCATACCGATATAAACACCAGTTTCGATATCTACTTCCAAAAAGCGTGAGAAAACTACACCAACACCACGCATTTGCCCTGCGATGTAGGTAAAGCAGATGAAAATGGCACACAGGATCGCAACCACACGGGCAACCTGAGAATAATAACGGTCGCCGATAAAGTCGGGAACCGTGAACTTACCAAACTTACGTAAATAGGGTGCAAGACAAAGGGCTAGCAGTACGTAACCACCGGTCCACCCCATCAAATAAACACCACCATCGTAACCTGCAAACGAGATAATACCCGCCATTGAAATAAATGACGCTGCACTCATCCAGTCAGCAGCCGTTGCCATCCCATTCGCTACCGGTGGAACGCCTCCTCCCGCGACATAAAACTCATTTGTTGAGCCGGCTCTAGCCCAGATTGCAATGCCGATGTAGAGCGCAAAGCTAAGACCGACGATTATAAAAGTTAAAATTTGAACATCCATCGTTTAGCTCCTCACTCGTCTACGCCGTATTTTTTGTCTAATGCATTCATTTTCGAAACATAGACAAAAATTAACGCAACAAAAGTATAAATTGCGCCTTGCTGAGAAAACCAAAACCCGAGTTTAAAACCAAAAAAACGGACTTCGTTGAGCACATCAACTAATAGTATGCCAAACCCAAACGAGACGACAAACCAAATAGTGAGTAGCTTAAACATCAAGGCGAGATTTTCTGACCAATATGCTTTCGCTTGTTCTTCACTTTTAAAAGCCATTTTAAATCTCCTATCACTTGCTCCAACAATAGAGCGAGTTGTGTTAATAGACCTTATTGAGAGTAGCAATGGCTTGATAAGTTGGAATTGAGACCTTAGTCGTAACGCATGGTTAACGTTTACGTAAACTGTAAAAGGTGACCATCCTATAAAACAAAAAAGACATTAAAAACATAGAGTTGAGCTTTTCCAGCGCATCTCACTCTAGGTTATGTTCATCAGAATACGAGCAGTAAGACATTAGTCTAACGTTAACTTAAAATGAATAATGCAATGTCCAAATAGAGGCGCAACGCATTGATATGAATAAATTTATTCTATTTAAATAAAATTATAGAGCAAACTGGACTCAGCACAGCATTTGTTTGATAAAGTATCGATATATAAACAACAAGAATCATAACAAACACTATGACTGCTATTTTACTTCTCGTTGCCGCCGCCTATATTGGTGTCTTATTTTGGCTTGCCAATTGGGGAGACAAAACTACGCCAAGCGCACTAAAAATCAGTCACCATCCGTTTGTATATGCCTTTTCCTTAGGCATTTATTGTACTTCTTGGACTTACTACGGCTCAGTAGGAACTGCTGCAACCAGCAGTTGGCATTACTTTCCAATTCTCCTCGGGCCTATTCTGTTGTTTTTATTTGGCCAAGGTTTTTTACGTAAGCTAATACTGGTCAGTAAGAAACAAAATATCACCACCATTGCCGACTTTATATCGGCCAGATACGGTAAACGCCAAACCACAGCAGTTATGGTTACTGTCATCGCGTTATTGGCAACTATCCCTTATATTGCGCTACAACTTAAAGCACTAAGCAGTAGCTTTCTGTTGCTACAACAAGATGAGCGAGTATCGGGGACGGCGCTTGCATTAGCGGGCACCTTGATCATGGCTCTATTTGCCATCTTTTTTGGTACTCGTAAGGTGGATGTCACAGAATATCGTTCTGGTTTAATGCTCGCAGTCGCTTTTGAATCTATTGTAAAGCTGCTTGCGCTTGGTATTGTCGCGGTGTTGGCATGGCAATCCTTGGCTCAGGTTCCCGATTCTTTTGAGGCCTTGAGTGAACATTGGCAAACCTTTAACTTTTTCAACTTTAATTTTGTCGGTCAGACCTTAATGGCAGCGGCAGCAATTGTGTGCTTGCCTAGGCAATTTCATGTGGTGGTGGTAGACAATCATAATACCTCTCACCTTAAAACGGCACGCTGGGCATTTTCACTTTACCTTTTACTGATTGCAGCGATGATAATTCCCATTGCCACCGCCGCCATTCATCCAGATATAGGCTACGGCGCAGCACCAGACAGTTTTGTACTAGCCCTACCAATCATGATGGATCATCCCATTTTAGCGACATTTGTTTTTATTGGCGGGTTATCAGCGGCAACCGCAATGATCGTCGTCGCAACGTTAACACTCAGTACCATGTTGTCAAACGACGTAATACTACCGCTGCTATTTAAACGTAAATTCAAGAAAAATATTTTAAACAGTAGCTTTAAGAGCCAAATATTATTGGTTCGCCGCTTTGTGATAGCCGCGATATTGTTGCTGTCGTACATGTATCAACAGTGGTTTGGTCATGGTGAAGCGCTGGCTAATATGGGATTAGTCGCCTTTTCACTGGTGACTCAGTTACTGCCAGCGATCGTCGGTGGACTCTATTGGCGCAAAGGTCACGCCTATGGCGTGTATGCTGGTCTTATCGCCGGTTTCATTTGTTGGATGCTATTTTTAATGTTCCCAATTCTAGAAGCTGGAGGGCTGCTTGACTACGAAATGCGTCAAACCATTATTACTCGAGGCACTTTACTTGCTCTACTTGCGAATATCAGCTGTTATATTAGCTTTTCCATAGGTGCCCAAGAACGTCTTGTTGACCGCATTCAGGCCGCCGCGTTCGTCAATCCCAAAGATCAAGCCGCCCTATCTAAACGCTTGAACAAACAAGTTCGTGCTACCGTTTACGATTTTAAGGTGCTATTGCAAACATTTTTAGGCGTTCAACGCAGCCAGCAATTGCTCGGGCATTATGCGCAAAACAATATTTTAGAAGATAATGATAGCTACCCAGCTCCCGAATTTATTTCATTCTGTGAAAGAGCACTAACTGGCGTATTAGGCGCCTCTTCAGCTCAAGCTTTGATCCGAACTGTATCATCAGGCCGCCAAATGGCATTTGAAGAAGTGGTCAACTTTTTTGATGAAACCACACAAGCACTGCAGTTTAATCAAAATCTACTCTATACATCGCTAGAAAACTTAAGTCACGGGATCTCCGTAGTCGATAAAGATCTAAAACTCGTGGCATGGAACAGACGCTATAACGAGATGTTTTCCTATCCAGATGGCTTTTTAGAAGTAGGCCAGCCCATTGAAGAAGTGATCCGTTTCAATGCAGAACGTGGCGAATGTGGCCCAGGTGAAATAGACAAACATGTCGGTAAACGTGTACAGCACCTAAAAAATGGCACACCACATCACTTTATCCGCCACCGCCGCAATGGCCAAGTATTTGAAATGACGGGTAATCCACTGCCGGAGGGAGGCTTTGTGACCAGCTTCTCGGATATCACTACCCACATCGCGACGCAAAACGCGCTAGAAGAAATCAACATGGATCTGGAGAACCGCATCGAAGCTAGGACACAAGAGATCCGCACCATAAATATGGATCTTAAAGCTGAAATCGCAAACCGCCAAGAGACAGAGCAAGCCCTAATGGCAGCAAAAAAAGAAGCAGAGCAAGCTAACGAAAGTAAAACTCGCTTCTTAGCTCTGGCAAGTCATGACATTCTGCAACCACTCAACGCTGCACGTCTATATTTAGCCGCAATTGATACCGATCAGTTAGTCAACAAAGATCAAAGTAACTTTGAAAAACTCACTGATAGTTTAGATTCTACCGTTCATTTGATGAGTGCATTACTAGACATTGCAAAGCTTGAACAAGGTGCAATGAAGCCGACACCAAGACACTTTAACATTGATGATATCTTACTGCCGCTAGCCAACGAATACGCCATTCTTTCAAAGGAAAAGGGCTTAAAACTTAAAGTCAGGAGCTCTCATAGCATAGTGCACAGTGATACCACTTATCTGCGCCGTATCATTCAAAACTTGGTCTCCAACGCTGTAAAATATACCGAAAGTGGTAAAGTATTAATTGCCTGCCGCCGCGGTAAACACAGCTTGAGATTAGAGGTATGGGATACGGGGCCTGGGATCTCAGATCACGAGCAAAATAAGATCTTTAATGACTTTTATCGTATTCAAGCCGGTGATAACAAAGGAGTTGGACTGGGTCTTGGCGTGGTTAAACGTTTATGTGACTTGCTTTCAATTTCTATCTCGGTGAAATCTATGGTTAACCATGGTAGCCGCTTTAGTATAGACATCCCTTACGGCAATGCCGACTTGTTACAGGTAAAAGAAGATATCGGCCAAAAGCCACAAAACAAGACCCAACTTAATGTAGTTGCGGTGGATGACGATCCAAAGAACCTAGAGGCCATGGCAAGCCTATTAGACAAATGGCATTGCCGCTATCAGCTATTTTGTCAGGTAGAAGAAGCGCTGGAATATGCTGAGCATAACGATGCCCCTGACGCTATCTTAATGGATTATCAACTGAATAACGATTGCGATGGTATTGCGCTTATCAAAGCACTACGCAGTATCTGGCAATACACTGTACCGGCAATTCTCATTACTGCTGTAAGAGATGAAGAAGTAAAAGTGACAGCTAAAAATGAACAAATTCATTACCTTTCAAAACCCGTAAAACCCGCAAAGCTAAAAGCATTACTCAATCATGGACGGTGATGAAAAAAGCCTAAGTAAACTTAGGCTTTAGTCGCGGATATCAAAGCTTTACTATTATTGTAAAGCTAAGCAAGAACTAGTGTGATGCCAGTGCCTGTAATTGATTTGCAGCTTCTACGAAGTCGCTAACTTGTTCGGCTGTATAAAAGAAGTAATTAAAATCTCTTCCTTCACCGTCAACAGTGATCACTGTACTAAACTGGCTATTATGCTGTGCAATAAACAATTGATTGCCGGAAACGATTACACTGCCATCTTCGTTTTGAGTGTAATTCATCGTTGCTTGTACATCGCTAAAATCAGCATCGCCGTACACAGTAATTGTCTCTTCATTTACAACAATGTAGGTAATAACCCAATCTCCTTCTCGACTTCTATCAGCCATATAAATAGCCTGTTCTTGTAAGTCTTTAAACGAGGCTACAGGTTCCGTTTGTTTCACCGCCTTTGCATAGCTCTCGGCATTGTCTTTTTGGGTAAAATATGGACTTACATTACCATCTAATCCGCTTAGGTAAGTGTTGTCCTGCTCTGCTAAAATAGCAAAATACAAACTACGATCATCAACCTCTAAACGAACACGGTGATCTGCCTTAAGGTCGTAATCTCCGGTCATATTCTGAGTACCTGAATAAGTAAACTCTCCACCTTGCTCTAAATAGAGTGAACTGACCACTTGGTTACTCCAGTTATCATGTTCGAGTGTATATAGCTCTGTATCGATTAATGACTCAACATCAACCAAATTTGGAACATGATGATTAGGTGTAAATTGTGGTAGCACAGTGCCAATCAGTGACGCTGGTAAATACTGGCTTAATGGTCGAGTTTTATGAGCCGTTAAGTCAAAGGTTTCATGAACAGACCAACCATCGACATAGTTCACTTCTGCTTGGATAGCATATTTATATGGTGTTTTACTCAAAATAGTAAAGGTACGTGAGTTTAATACTTGGCAGCCAGTAAATGTACAATTGGGATCTTGATAGTTATGAAGTGTAAGTTCACCATTTTCCAGCTCCCAATTACCATAACCAACATTAACCTCATCCTCTGTCAGAGAGCCGTCATAATTGGAGTCAAACGTGCTAACAGAGTAAGACTTACCGTCATCATAGAGTTCATACCAAAACGAATCAAAATAGCTCCCTGCATACCGTCTACTCCATACGCCTACGACTTCTTCTTTAACCCAGCTAGCTTCCGGATCTAAATTATAAGCCGTTCCGACCACTGTACTAGAATCGTCTGACTGCTGTACTTTACCGTAAACCATATACCGGCTAGCCTGCGGTGTTAACAGCTGATATTCAAAGTTAAAGTCTAAAGTCGGTACATCTATCACTACTTTTTGATTTACACCTTGCCCAGCATACTGCCAATTAAAGGAGGCAGTTTCATCTTTTGATAAATGAAGCGTGCCAGTATTGCTAGTATCAAACGAGAATAAAGCAGAACTAAACCCTGAATCTTCAGTTAAACTACTGTAGCTGAGTAACGGTAAGCTAACCTTTTGGCCAACGGTAATATCTATCTTTTGATGGTTGTTATTACTATACGCTGCACTTTCTACGGTAAAGATAAAATTTCGATTTTCCCCGCCCCCGTTTGGATATTCCCTATGCCTACTGATTATTGTTTCAGCACTCAGCGCTTTGTGGCCAAGGTCTCTTAAACTAATCCTTATACTATCCAGCCACTCGACAACAGTTACCTCTATTTCATTGCCTTGCTCATCTAACCGAAAATAGGTAGCACTTGATTCCAGCATACGCTCGTCTTGAGGGGTAATCGTGATGAAACCTTCTTTAAATATCCAATTAATCGAGTCTTCGAAGTCGCCAATCAGGACTGTCCCTGTGCCGTCGGAGTTAAAGGTTATTTTAGTCCCCCCACCGCCAGGAAAATACAAATCGTGTGATAAGTACAATACTTCCGGAGTCGAGGAAATAACACTTAACTGCTCAGTTTCAAACAATTTTGCTTTAGCGTCAGCGTACTCTGGAGAGCCTATTTTTTCCTCTAAGTATTGCCTAAACACCTCTGTATCTTTTAACCAATCCAGAGAACTTTGTGGTGTTGGAGGTGGTACCGTATCACTGCCGCTCGCTGGGGCACTGGCTGGAGGAGGGGTCACAGTCAGATTTTGCTCATCTAGATATAATTGATAAACAATTGCGCTATTCATCCTATGCCCATGATCAATACTGACCGAGCTTTGCTGCAGCTGCTCTAAAGTTTTAATGGTATCGCCATTATGTGCTTCCAATGAAGCTGCGGTTGCACTGCTAAACGGTGATAATTGTAATTGTATAAGTTCATCATCAGCCAGTTTATTGTCATCACCTGCTTGAGATTGTAAAGAGGCAAAGCTTAAGGTGTAGGACTGCAGCTCGATCGCACTTTTATCATCGGCCCCTTGAGCATATAAAGAAACAATAGCGGAGGTTGGAGCGTCATCATCTTGTTTCAACGATACGCTAAACTTACCATCTTCATCGATTTGCGCAACACTGTTGTTTTCATCGTACTGAGCACTGACAGTCCCCCCCGCCAAGTCAACACCTATTACCTTACCCTCTAATGTAACTTGGTCGAACAGCTGATTAATGTTTACGGTTACATCTGTAGTGGCCGTTTGCTCACTCGCATCGGTCACCGTCAAGCGTAATTTTGCCACTTCATTGTCTGTTGTAGCAGGAGCGGTAACATCAAGCTTATTACTATTCGCCCCCTCTAAGGCTAAATCGGGGCCGCTGATTTGCTCCCAAACAAAAGTCACCTCACCTTCATCTTCAACATCTGCTGTAATTGTTGCTGTCGCCTTTTCATCGACCGTAACGTCCGAAATGTTTGCTATCACAGGCGCTTTATCAGTATCAGTTGTTTTATCTCCGGAATTATCATTATTTGGTATGTCTGGAGATGAATCGTCAGAGCCACACCCCGCCAATAACAAGCTCAAGGCAATACAACTTAACGTAAATTTATTTTTCATGGATTTCCCTCCTCGGTCCTTAAAAGTAACGCAACACCTTTTTATTATTGTCGCGTTCAGGTCACACCTAAGTGATAGCCTGACTATAGAAGTCCTTTACAAAACCTATCTCCACGAAAAACCAAAGAGATTTTCTCAACTGGTTAAAAAATAATTACATTTACATCGATTTTGTTGCTAGGATAATTACGCAATTGCAGAAAAAAGGAATACGCATGGATATCATTGCACTGTTGGCTAATTGGCAAAAAGACTGTAAAGAGAGTGAGAAAAAGCTTAAAGCTTTAGTCTATAACCATTTAAAAAATGTTTGCAGTTCACATCTGAAAGCACACAAAAAACAGCTGGATGCGACATTCATTTTAAACAACTTGCCCAACACGACCTGCCTTTTGCACCAATCCTTGATGGAACTAATTCCTCCAAACTATGGCATTGAACATCAAACACAATTAAACCGCTATCTTAGCCTATTTATTCGCAATGTACTGCGAGACGAGATCCGCAAACTAAAAGCACAAAAGAGAACGCCCCCGCCTTATTGGGTTGAAGAAGCAACAGAGGCTTCACCAGATCAATACCTCGCGTTAGACAACGCGCTCTCACAACTTGCGAAACAATACCCAACGAAAGCCGATATCTTTTCTCAGCACTACTTTTTAGGTCTCCAAGCTGAACAGCTGGCGGAACAGCTCAATATTTCAAAAGCGACTGTTTATCGCGAACTTGAGGCCGCCAAAGCATTTATAAGAGTTAATACATAATAAAAATAAAAGGACGCACCATGACTTTCAAAGACGCACTCAGTATATTCGATCATCTATTAACGCATTCGCCAGATGACTTAACAGCTGGGTTAGAGCAGCTCCCCGATATCTCATTGGAGCTTAAAAGCGAAGTCAGCGCACTTATTACAGCACATAAAAAAAATGCTCAGCAGACCTTATTCAGTAGTATTATTGCTGAACAAGTAGATACCCTAGATAGCGATAAAAGCCTACTTTCACTTAATGGCGAACAAATTCAGCACTTTAAGCTAACCACTTTACTTGGTTCAGGCGGTATGGGCGTGGTGTATCTTGCCGAGCGCTGCGATGGTCAACTAGAACAACATGTTGCCATTAAAATTATTGCACCATCAATCACGTTGTTAACTTCAAAGGAGCTTGCGTTTAAAGAAGCGCAATATTTAGCCCGCTTAAACCACCCCAATATTGCCAAAGTTTACGATGTTGGCACCACCGAGTCAGGCTTAATCTACCTGATAATGGAATACATTGAGGGTGAGCCACTACAAAAGTTTTGCAAAAATATCCCGAACAAAGAATTGTTGTCGCTGTTTATAAAAATATGTGATGCCGTCAACTACTCTCACCAAAACCGAATTATTCATGGTGATTTAAAACCCGAAAACATTCTTGTCGACAAGCTTGGTGAACCGAAATTAGTTGACTTTGGCGTTGCTCATACCCTAAGCGAACAAAGCGACGCCACCTACTCGGCCTACATTAACGGCCTCAGTAAAGACTATGCTAGCCCCGAGCAGATAGCGGGTGAGCCACTGACTACTCAAAGTGATGTGTATAGTTTGGGGAAGATTTTAGAAAAGACCCTAAAGTCTAATAATGATGAAATCAAAGCAATAATAGAACATGCTTGTAAAAAACAAAGTAAGCGATATTCAACTTCTTCATTACTTGCGCAAGATATCAAGAACTACATGGGCAAACTCCCCCTAAGTATTAACCAAAGCTTAGTTTATTCTGGAAAGAAATTTATACAGCGCAACCCCATTTCAAGCCTAGCAACCGCAATATTTATATGTGTAGTGCTAGCTTTTTCGACATTCCTTATCTATAAAAATGCACAACTAAGCCAAGAAAAACAAACGACTGAGCACATTGCTAAATTTATGATTGAGACATTTGCGAGTGGCAACCCAGAAGTTAACTCAGGCCAGTCAATTTTAGCCAAAGACTTGTTATGGAGAAATGTTGAAACTGCTGAAAGAAAATTCTCAACAGCTCCCCATATTTTATTTGAAATAAAAATGACTATTGCGGACTCGCTTTATGGTCTGGGTGAATATGAAAGGGCACGCGATGTATATAGCTCCTCGCTATCACTGGTCTCACCTCAGGAGCAACAAGTTCATCTTGTAAAGCTCAAGATTGCAAAATGCTATACCGCTTTAAATGACTACAAACAGGCTATAGATATCACAGCTCAGCTTCTTAATGATAAAACTTTACTACCAAACGAGAGGTTAACTGCGCTCTGGTTTAACGGTAAAGCCCTTGATCACAACAGTCAATTTGAACTTGCAGAAAAACGGCTAACTGAAGCCTTAAATTTAGTGAAGGACCCAATACTCAAAGCTGACATTTTACTGGATTTGGCACATAACCAACAAAATCAATCTTTATACAAAGAGTCTGTAAAAACAAGAAAGCAGTCACTAGAACTATTAATGCAGCACCTACCTAAAACCCATCACAAAATAGCTTATTCACAGATTGAACTTTCAGCAATGCTTAATAACCTAACTCAATACGAAGAGGCAATAAACATTGGAGAGCAAGGCCTAACTAGTAGTATAAAAATTTATGGTGAGACACACCCATACGTTGCTAAGAGTATGCAAAATATAGCGATTACTTACAGTGAACTAAAACACTTTGACAAAGCAAGAGAACTACTAAAGCGCTCAATTAGCGTCCAAAAAGATATTTACAAAGAACCTAATCAAGATAGTGTCGTAGGTTTTATCCACATAGGAAACCTAGAGTATAAAGCAAAAAATTACTCAGAAGCAGAGCAGTACTATAAGCACGCGCTTTTGCAAGCAAAATCGATGGATTCGATAAACCCATATTTAATAATTGCTATTAAAAATGGGCTAGCAAGGATCTACATAGAAAATAAACGATTTGAGCTTGCCAGAAATCAATTTGATAATTTAATAACGATGACAGAAGAGCATTTTGGCGCAGACCACGCAAGAACGGGTTTGATAATACGTAATGCTTTGCCAGCATATATCGCCTTGAATGAAGTCGATATAGCAAAAGAAAAAGCGAAAAGAGCAATACAGATTCTTTCTAAAAACTATGGCGAATCTCATCAATATGTGCAAAAAATTAAAACTATGATTAGTGACTTATGAATGCATAAAGACTATTCAATCTAGTTTTCATAATCAAAACTCCACCACTGTTACATGAAGCATAAAAGCCTATAACAGTGGTCTAATTCTCCATATTTTTGTAATTAAACGACAGCTCCCTAGATCAAGCCAACGATTCTCATGTAACGTATTTTGTGATTCCGTAGGCTCACTTTCACTCAGCGGTATATTTGCAGTGAATTGTGATAAACCGGCTTGCCTACGGAACATTTTATGGCTCCTTATACCAACTTCATTAGCCCTTTTATTTAACTAACCCCGTGGCTAATTCTTGTTAAAGTTGATAATTTGTTTGATTCGTTTAACCAGTATTAACCGTAGGAATGAGGAAATGAGTTACATACTAACGACAGAGTGCAAAGATGACATAGGGTTGATCGCCAAGATCACTAGCCTGTGTCATGAGCACGATCTAAACATCACGCGTAATAATGAGTTTGTTGATAAAGAAGGAAACAGATTTTTTATGCGCACAGAGCTCAGCGGCGCACCAAATAATAGCTTCATCGCTCAGCTTCAAGCATTACTCCCAGAAGGAGCAAAGCTTAACCTCTATGGTCAAGAGCGTACTAAAGTTGTGTTGTTAGCAACTAAGGAAGTGCATTGTTTGGGTGGCGTTTTGCTTAAGCAATACGAACAAGCATTCAATATCGAAGTGCAAGCCGTTATAGCCAACTACGACACGCTAGAGCCCCTTGTAAAAGGCTTCGGTATTCCTTTTCATCTAGTTTCACATGAAGGATTAACCCGCTCAGAGCACGATGCTGCAATGGCTGAACTCATTGAGCAATACAACCCCGACATTGTCGGGTTAGCAAAATACATGCGTATTTTGACTCCTGAGTTTGTATCTCGTTTTGAAGGTAGGATTATTAATATTCACCACTCATCTTTACCCGCATTTATTGGTGCCAAACCTTATCATCAAGCCTTCAAACGCGGTGTCAAAATCGTTGGTGCGACAGCGCATTTTGTCAATGATGAACTAGATGAAGGCCCAATCATTGCACAAAACGTCACACAAGTGAGTCACGCCCATAATGCAGAAGAAATGGCTAAAATTGGTCGAGATATAGAGAAAACTGTATTTTGCAATGCACTACAACTAGCTTGTGAGCACAAACTGTTTATTAATGGTGACAAAACCGTCGTGTTTTCATAAGCCTTCGACTTGGTGTGTATACACACACATCGGCGGGTGAACCACCTCCTACCATGTTAAGGGTAT
>NZ_NKHF01000006.1 GCF_002744175.1 Pseudoalteromonas piscicida | reverse complement strand
ATGTTGTAAGTGCTCAATAAATTCATCCATGAAGGTATATCCTGTCGGCGTCCTGCCTCCACCTCATCAAGCTGCGAAGCGGTGCTTCGTTCTTGACTCGGCAATAATGATTTGTAGGTAAATCACTGAAAGCGCAGGCAGTATAAAAATTTTTAACAGGCTTGTCACTATTAAAAGGTGAAAAAGTCACGATGAAATGCTCGATTGCTCAATAATAAGCCAAAGTGGTTATAGTTTGTGGATTTTGGGGGCGTTGAGTCGGTATAAAGTGAGTGTTGTATAGATATAAAAAAGCTGGCACTGAGCCAGCTTTTTTTGGAGAACGAATTAGGTTAGTGGTGCATGCCTAGTTTTTTCTCTAGGTAGTGGATGTTAGTACCACCATTTTGGAAGTTCTCGTCAGACAAGATCTTCTTGTGAAGCGGAGTATTGGTTTTAATTCCGTCAATCACTAGCTCATTGAGTGCGTTTTTAGCACGAGCAATTGCAACATCACGATTCTCACCATAAGTGATTAACTTACCGATCATTGAGTCGTAATGTGGCGGTACTGTGTAATCCGCGTAAATATGGCTGTCCCAACGGATCCCAAGACCACCAGCTGGGTGGAAGCGAGTAATTTTACCCGGTGAAGGAATAAAGCTCTCAGGGTCTTCCGCATTAATACGGCATTCAATGGCGTGGCCGCGGATCACTACGTCTTCTTGTGTGATTGAAAGCGGTTGGCCAGCTGCAATTTTAAGCTGCTCTTTGATTAAGTCTACACCAGTGACCATTTCTGTTACTGGGTGCTCAACCTGAATACGAGTGTTCATTTCAATGAAGTAGAACTCACCGTTTTCATATAAGAATTCAAACGTACCAGCACCGCGATAGCCGATCTCGATACATGCACGCGTACAGCGATCACCAATGTATTTACGCATTTCTGCTGTGATCCCAGGTGCAGGCGCTTCTTCTACCACCTTTTGGTGACGACGCTGCATAGAGCAGTCACGTTCACCTAAGTGGATGGCATTGCCTTGACCGTCAGCAAGTACTTGTACTTCGATATGACGTGGGTTTTCTAGGAATTTTTCCATGTAAACCATGCCGTTGCCGAAGAACTGTTTGGCTTCTTGTTGCGTTAATGCAATAGAGTCAATTAGCTCTTTCTCGCTGCGAACTACACGCATACCACGGCCACCACCGCCACCGGCAGCTTTAATGATAACAGGATAACCAATGCGCTTCGCTATTTGCATGTTGCGATCGTTATCTTCTGTTAATGGGCCATCAGACCCTGGCACACAAGGTACTCCGGCTTTTCTCATGGCTTCAATAGCAGAAACTTTATCACCCATTAGGCGAATTGTGTCGCCCTTTGGACCGATAAAGATAAAGCCACTTTGCTCAACTTGGTCAGCAAAGTCAGCATTCTCAGAAAGGAAGCCGTAACCTGGGTGAATTGCAACTGCATCAGTTACTTCCGCTGCCGCGATAATACGTGGAATATCTAGGTAGCTTTCACTTGCAGCCGGTTTACCGATACAAATGGTTTCATCCGCAAGAAGAACGTGTTTTAGGTCGCGGTCGGCTGTTGAATGTACAGCAACCGTCTTAATACCTAGCTCCTTGCAGGCACGCAATACGCGAAGTGCAATTTCACCTCGGTTTGCAATGACTACTTTATCTAACATAACGTTGACCTTCTGCGTAATTATTCGATGATGAATAGCGGTTGGTCGAATTCTACTGGCTCACCGTTTTCAACTAGGATTGCTTTAACTACACCAGCTTTGTCTGATTCGATCTGGTTCATCATCTTCATTGCTTCAACGATACATAGCGTATCACCAACATTTACCTTTGAACCTACTTCAACGTACGAAGCGGCAGTAGGAGAAGATGCTGAGTAGAAAGTACCAACCATTGGTGATTTTACTTGGTGACCTGTAGGAGCGCTGCTTTCAGCTGGCGCTGCTTCAACAGCCGGAGCCGCGGCAGGTGCTGCCGGTGCTGGCGCTGCCGCAGGTGCTGCAAAGTGTTGAGGTTGCGCGTAAACAGGAGCATTGCTGTGACGATTAATGCGTACAGATTCTTCACCTTCAGTGATTTCTAGCTCTGCAATACCTGATTCTTCTACTAGCTCGATAAGTTTTTTGATCTTGCGAATATCCATACAATGACCCGCCTGTTAGTTAATTTGAGTTATTTTGTTTTCGCAATTGCGCCAGTGCTGCATCTAATGCTGCACGATAGCCCAATGCGCCTAATCCACATATCACCCCTTCCGCCACATCAGAAAAATAAGATTTGTGGCGAAATGGTTCTCTTGCATACACATTAGTAATGTGTACTTCGTAAAAAGGGATGTCTACACTCAGTAACGCGTCTCGAAGCGCGATACTCGTATGAGTAAATGCTGCTGGATTAATGATAATCGCATCGCATTGCTCATATTGAGCGTGAATGGCTTCAATTAGTTCCGCTTCACTATTACTTTGAATGTGTGACAAGCTGACTTGCTGGCTTTGTGCATACTCAGTTAACGCTTCAACAATGTCGTTGAGGGTCTGCGTGCCGTACTTATGCGGCTCACGGCGACCTAGCATATTCAAATTAGGGCCGTTTACTAATAAAATCTTTAATTTTGCAGACATATTACGCGAACTTCCTTTAACTAAAGCATTAGCCAAAAATTTATACTGTATGGCTTGTTAACTTAAGCCGAATTCCAGCAAATAGCAAATATTTCTCCATTTCGTGGAGTATTATAGAGAGTTCGCGGTAAATAGCAGCAAAATACTGGTCTAATCAGCAGGGGAAAGGGCAGCGAATGCTGCCCGTGTGGTCATTACTTTGCGTCTTGCTTGGCCTTTTTTAAGTGGGCTGCAAAGTCGGTGGCGTCTAAAAAGCCAGTAACACGGTGTGCTGGCATCTCATTACCCTGACTATCAAAGATCAAAATAGTGGGTAAACCAAACACCGTAAATGCTTCCATTATCTCTTGCGTATTGTCATTCGCTTTAGTTAAGTCGAGTTTCAATAGCTCGTAATCTTTAAACTGGGCTTGGACTTCAGGTTTAGGAAAAGTGTACTTCTCAAACTCTTTACAAGCGACACACCAGTCAGCGTATAAATCAACAATAGGGACTTTGCCTTTTGCATTGGCTTTGGCAACTTCCTCACGCAGTGCTGCTAAGTCTGGTATTAACCTAAACTTTTGGGTTTTGCTGGCTTTTGACTGGTTTTTGGTTGGTAATTTGGCTGAGCTTTCAGTGGGGTGCTGTTTTAGCACCTCTAATTCTGCGCCTAATTTATCCACTTGTAATTGGGTTTGTTGTAAACGGGTTTCCAAGCTTGGCTCTTGCTTAGGCATAATGTACTCCTTTACACCGAATAGGCCCGGTATCAGTAGTAGAAGCGCCATTGCCCATAGTAAGGTTTTTCCTTTACTTGCTTGAAGCTGGCTTTGCCAAAAGTGTAAGTAAAGTGCCGTTGCAATAGCTAGGATACTCGCCATTAATACTATGATTTCAAAGTCTATAATACGTTCTAAAAGGATGAGAGGTACGAATAACATCACAAAACCGAATAGTGTCTTAACCTGATCCATCCAGCCACCAGCTTTTGGTAGTAATTTTCCACCCGAGGTCCCTAACAATAATAGCGGTAATCCCATTCCCAAGCTCAGTGCATAAAGAGTAACTGCCCCAACAACATAATCACCGCTCTGAGCAACAAACAATAATGCGCCAGATAGCGGTGCCGTAGTACAAGGGGATGCAATCAGCCCAGACAGCACACCCATCACAAACACGCCCCAGTAATTACCGCCTTTTTGTTTATTGCTAAGCTGAGTCAATTTATCCATCATGCCGCTAGGCAGGCGAATTTCGTACACGCCAAACATAGACAGCGCGAGGGCGACGAATAATATGCTAAAGCTAATGAGCACCGCTGGATGTTGCAAATAGGCTTGAATTTGACCACCGAAATATGCAACGACCAGTCCAAGTGCAGCATAAGTCACAGCCATACCTTGCACATACACAAAAGACAGACTGAACGCCTTTTTAGTCGAAAGACCTTGTTGACCGGCGATCAGGCTCGACAAAATCGGAAACATTGGGAACACGCAAGGGGTAAAGGCAAGACCAATACCTAGACCAAAGAACGTCAAAATATTCGCAAGCAAGCTGCGCTGCATTAATTGCTCAGTAAATGATAAATCTTTGTCTTCGCGGCTTGGCTTTGTAGTTCCCAAGGCCGGTTTAGGTTGCGTATCTGCTTTGATATTTGTTGGCGCAGTTGTTGTGGCTTCGCTAGCAATTACACTCAGCGGAACCTCAACAATTTCTGGTGGATAACAAAGTCCAGCTTCGGCGCAGCCTTGATAGCGAATTTTAACGATTGCACCTTGCTCAATATTGCTTAGTTTGGAAATGACGGACAAGTTATTAAAATAGACTTCTGTGCGACCAAAAAACTCATCTTCAATCATCTCTCCTTGTTCAAGCTCCGGCACTTGGATGTTGGCCTGCTTGGCGATAATTTGCAGGTTCTTCTTATATAAGTAATACCCGTCCGCGATATCCCAACCAACAAATAACGTTTTCCCTTGTTGGTCAAAATCAAACTTGAATGCCTCTTTTACCGGTAAAAAAGTCTGTTGCTTGGGCGCTAGCAAGCTGTCTAGCACCGCATTATTTGCTTGTGCGGGAAACCACATCAGCAATGAAAAAAGAACTACTAAGAGTCGCATTACAATAATACCTCGTCCATCCATTTGAAATAAGCTAGGTTGCCGCCAGTGATGTCCACAACTTGAATTTCTGGAACATCATAACTGTGAAGGTTACGAATAGCAGCCAACACTTGCTCAAGTTTTTCGGATTTTGTCTTGATTAACAGCTTTGTTTCTTGTGTTTGTTCAACTTGACCTTCCCAAACATAGATAGATTCCACCGTTGGGATTAGGTTCACACAAGCTGCAAGTTTTTGCTCTACAAGTTGTGTTGCGATTTTACGTGCTTCTGCTATCGAATCGCACGTAGATAAGACGAGTTTGTATCTTACGCCCATTGCCATTTCCATTTTAGGGTTAGTAATGGCATCTTAGCGGATAGCATCTCTTTTCTAAAGCGTCTAACTTGTATCGCTTGAATTAAGACCTTGGCACCCATATTTATCTTTCGTAGATTTGGAGAAAGTATGTTTAGATTCTTATTTATTTTATTTATTGCCATCCCGATTATTGAAATTGCGTTGCTGATCCAAGTCAGCGAGGTAATAGGCGGCTTTGCTACCATTGCCCTTGTAATAGCAACCGCCATTCTAGGTGCGAAATTAGTTAAACAGCAAGGCTTAGGAGCCTATGTTAATGTGCAACAGCAAATGTCTCGTGGACAATTGCCTGCTCAAGATTTATTTACTGGTCTGTGCGTGATAATCGCAGGGGTGTTGTTAATGACTCCTGGGATCATGACCGACGTATTAGGTTTTTTACTGTTAACGCCTGCCGTTAGGAAAAAACTGGCGCAGTCGCTTTTGGCACATGCCACTGTAAGAGTGCAAACAGGTATGCATTCGGGTCATTCGCCGTTTGCTAATCACACTCACAGTGACAGCTCGGATCAGCAAGAAGAAATTAGAGATCCATTTAAAAATCAATCGGATAAAAAGTCATCTACTACAATTGAAGGTGAATACGAAAGAAAAGACTAAAATTTTTTAGTTTTTTCTCTTGGGTTTTAATTTGCTCATCCCCATAAATGAAAGCAGTTGAATTTGCGAGTGTTAACCACAAACAAAAGCGTGGAAACACCGCCTTAAAAAAGCATTATTTCTGTCATTGTTCAGAAACTGTTAGGAGAACTAAATAAATGAACATTCGTCCTTTACATGATCGCGTCATCGTTAAGCGTCTTGAAGAAGAAACAAAATCAGCTGGCGGCATTGTGTTAACCGGTTCTGCGGCTGAAAAGTCTTCACGTGGTGAAGTGGTTGCAGTAGGCAACGGCCGCGTGTTGGACAATGGTGAAACTAAAGCATTACAAGTAAAAGCGGGCGACACAGTGTTGTTCGGCTCTTACATCGAAAAGACTGAAAAGATCGAAGGTCAAGAGTACCTGATCATGCGTGAAGATAATATCTTAGGCATCGTAGAATAATTAATACTTTTTAGTTTAATCGACAACAGAATTTAAGAGGAATTTATAACATGGCAGCTAAAGAAGTTCGTTTTGCAGGTGACGCTCGTACAAAAATGCTTAAAGGCGTAAACGTACTAGCAGACGCAGTAAAAGTAACACTAGGTCCAAAAGGCCGTAACGTTGTTTTAGAAAAGTCATTTGGTGCTCCAACGATCACTAAAGATGGTGTATCTGTTGCTAAAGAGATCGAGCTTGAAGACAAGTTCGAAAACATGGGCGCACAAATGGTAAAAGAAGTAGCGTCTAAAGCGAATGATGCAGCGGGTGACGGTACTACAACTGCAACTGTTCTTGCGCAAGCTATCGTGAATGAAGGCCTTAAGTCAGTTGCTGCGGGTATGAACCCAATGGACCTTAAGCGTGGTATCGACAAAGCAGTTATTGCTGCAGTTGAAGAATTAAAAACGCTTTCAGTTCCTTGTTCAGACGCTAAAGCGATTGCACAAGTTGGTACTATTTCAGCTAACTCTGACAAAGAGATCGGTGACATCATTGCAGAAGCAATGGAAAAAGTAGGCCGTGAATCAGGCGTTATCACAGTAGAAGAAGGCCAATCACTACAAAACGAATTAGACGTAGTGGAAGGTATGCAGTTTGACCGTGGTTACCTATCACCTTACTTCATCAACAACGCTGAAAAAGGCCAAGTTGAACTAGATAATCCACATATCCTTCTAGTAGACAAGAAGATCTCTAACATTCGCGAACTTCTACCTACACTAGAAGCCGTTGCTAAAACGAGCAAGCCACTACTAATCATTGCTGAAGATCTTGAAGGTGAAGCGCTAGCAACACTTGTTGTGAACAATATGCGTGGTATCGTGAAGGTAGCAGCAGTAAAAGCGCCTGGCTTTGGTGATCGTCGTAAAGCAATGCTACAAGACATCGCTATCCTAACTGGCGGTACAGTTATCTCTGAAGAGATCGGCCTTGAGCTTGAGAAAGCAACAGTTGAAGACCTAGGTACAGCTAAGCGCGTTGTTATCACTAAAGATGACACAACTATCATCGACGGTGCAGGCGAGCAAGAAGCTATCGACGGTCGCGTATCTCAAATCAAAGCACAGATTGAAGAAGCAACTTCTGACTACGACAAAGAGAAACTACAAGAGCGCATGGCAAAACTTGCTGGCGGTGTTGCAGTAATCAAAGTTGGTGCAGCCACTGAAGTTGAAATGAAAGAGAAGAAAGACCGCGTAGAAGATGCATTACACGCAACTCGCGCAGCGGTTGAAGAAGGTGTTGTACCTGGCGGTGGTGTTGCACTAGTTCGCGTAGCGAGCAAGATTGAATCACTAACTGGTGACAACGAAGATCAAAACCACGGTATTAAAGTGGCACTTCGCGCAATGGAAGCACCTCTACGTCAAATCGTTTCAAACGCGGGTGACGAAGCATCTGTTGTTGTTAATGCAGTTAAAGGTGGCGAAGGTAACTATGGTTACAACGCAGCGACTGGTGAATACAACGATATGATCGAAATGGGTATCCTAGACCCAACTAAAGTAACGCGTTCTGCACTTCAGTTCGCAGCATCAGTTGCGGGTCTAATGATCACAACTGAAGCCATGGTTGCAGAAATTCCTAAAGAAGAAGCTGCTGCTCCAGATATGGGCGGCATGGGCGGAATGGGTGGTATGGGCGGCATGATGTAATAAACATCATCTCCTAAGCACTACACGCTTTAGAAAAACCCTAACAGTTTGATGTTAGGGTTTTTTTGTGTCTGAAATTTGCTAAAGCGCCTTCATTTTAGGGGGGGGAAGTGGGGGATCGATTTAACGCCCATGTGTTGTTTTAGAGCGGAAAAGTGGGCAGCAAAGTTTTGCGTTACTTTCTTTTAATGTCTAGTGTTAAGGGGTCTATGGATTCAGCGGAGTTTTTTAGACTACTTATCTCAACGCTTTGCCAAATACTGTTGAACTTGGGCATCATGACTCATTTTTAAACACTTCATTTTTGGGTGTTATAACTCTATATTTATATATCGGAATTCTGAGAAGTACGTAGCGTAGCCGTTTGGGGAAGTTAAGCACTCCATATTGGTGAAGAGTTAGCAATTATGATAAAGGAGTAAGTGAATATGGAAGAATTACCTCAAAACAAAGGGTGGAAAGACTACGGGCATACGGGAGCAAAAGCTGCACTGAGTCTTATTCCTATAGCTGGTGGTGCTTTGGCTACGTTATTTGAAACGGTTTTTTCAGCACCAATAGATAAGCGCAAAGAAGAATGGTTGAGCTTATTAGCGAATACCGTTGATGAGGTTTGTAAAAAAGTTGAAAATTTGACACCTGAAAAGCTTTCTGAACATGATGCGTTTATTTCTGCATATCTTCAAGCTTCAAACATCGCAGTCAGAACTCACCAAGAAGAAAAAATCAGAGCGCTAAATAATGCAGTAAAAAATACAGTATTAAATGAAGATATAGATGAAACATTAAAGTTAATGTTCATTCGGTTCATTGACGAAATGACACCACTTCATTTTCGAATTCTGCACTTCTTGTCAACTCCCGAACATTACATTCAGAAATTGAATACAAATCCTAATAGTTATACCCATTGGGGAGACTTACGTAATGTATGGGGAAAAGTCTATACAGATATTGGAGCAAATGCTCCTATTATCGATTTGATTATCTCTGATTTAAATAGGTATGGAATGGTACGGATTAAACAGTTTCATGAAGCACACTTAGACTCAGTAGGCACTTCAATGGGGCAGAAATTCATCGACTTTATCGAACTTGAATCATCACAGATGATTTTAGAGTGACTCGCAACGCATGGCATCTTTACTGTGCGTTGGTTTCAGGTGTTAAGATGGCTTCGGTATTACGCTGCTCACATCTTAATGTGACGTTATATATCATAAGGAGCTACGGTGAGTAGAACTATATTTTTCTTCGTGAAAGTTTTTGATAAAGAAAAATACGCTGAAGATTTTATTCAAGGAATCTTATTTTCAAATAGACTTTCTTTTTTTAGAAAATATGAAGAAGACAAACCCGCCAATCGTGGTGATAAGTATGAAGGTGTAGTTGGCTGGCATCAGCCAGATCAAATACAGCTAGAAATAAATGGCAGAATCATTACTGATCTTGCCGGCCCAGTAATGCTTCAGATGAACTGGCATGATCACCTAAATGTTTTTTGTATTTATGCCGCCCATAGCGGTGACTTTTATGAGGTATCCGAAGACACAGTCGCAGCCTTTATGGAGCAAATTGCAATTCCTAAAGACTGCCTGAAGTTAGGAAAATATGCCGTCATAGTTACCAGCGTAACTAAATTTATTGAGCGAGTTAAAACAGCAGTCACTTCCAATGGTTATGGACTTAATGCTGGTTTAGTTGAGTATTACGACCCAGATAATTTTAATGGTTCTTTCTCAGAAATTGAATCCATTTTTAGAAAGCGAAATGAATTTAAGCACCAAAAAGAATATAGATTTGCTTTTGATACTGGTGTTGCTGGTGATGAACCACTAATGTTAGATATTGGTGACATTAGCGATATTGCGATGAAATGTAAGGTGTCAGATATTAATAGGCAACTGGAAATAAAGTTACTGAAAGGTAAGAGTGAATAACAAGTGTAATAACATAATCAAGTTTCCGATACGCTTTAATTTTTTCGCTGATGCGAAGTTGGTGCTCACCCTACATTAAAGTCAAAAGGATAGTTATGCGATTAGTTTCAAAAGCAATAGTTAATAGTCTTTCCGATGAAATAGGAGTTATGGTTTTAGAGTTAGAGGATTGCACAAGATGGTCAATGGTTGATAGACCACCTAATACCGTTCAGGGTGAAACAGCACATGTCTATGGCGATGGTAGAAAATACTATGTTCAGTTTGGCAAAAGAGCTAAAAAGTATGTAGTAGATGAAATGTAAGTAGCAAAATCTACCTAATAAGCCAAGTCTACGGAACAACTTTAAGCAGACTTAGCCTGCTTAGAAGTTGCCCGTGCTTGACCTAGTACTCTCATGAATTTTAGTAACTTAAATTAACGATAAAACTTGGTGCTTTGTTATTAATTAATTGAAAAATAAATAAATTTACCCTGTATTTCACCCTAGGGGTACAAAGTGGGGTGTCGCAGATTTTTCCCATGTTGATAGTTCAATATAAACAAAGGCTTAATCTCTGTATGGGCGGCATGATGTAATAAACATCATCTCCTAAGCACTACACGCTTTAGAAAAACCCTAACAGTTTGATGTTAGGGTTTTTTTGTGTCTTTTTGGTAAGATCTTAATACCAGCCTCAGCGAGTCGCTCGGTGTATCTTTTGGAGAAATATTGTCTCCCTTTATCACTTTGGTGGATCAATCCTCTTGGAGCACTAGGGGGCTAAATAACCTGAGCTTTGGATAATTAATGCCTTTCTAGCAGCCAGTTTTAGCGCTAACTGCGTTGAATTCACTTCCAATCTAGCTATTGGTACGCTTATTTACAGGATGTAGGTATCAGAGCGGTAGCAGGACGCGATAGGGGAGCTATCTCTAGATAAGGCAATAATCTAATGTTTTAAAAAATGGGTTAGAAAATTCCTTACCCAAACCCTAGATTAAATAGCTTGTTCTAATATGCGAGTCGTCCTTCAGATTGGTTGAGGGGGGAAGGGGCAGATGTAGCTGAGTTTTAGGCCTTTTTACCCTTCCTCTTAGTGATTAGGCATAAACTTTGCTCAGTTTATACCGTCATTAATACAAGCGAGCAATTTCTTGATTATTTGGAAAGTTTATCGAACGCACACTGACTTACTGATCTTAGCAACATTAAACTAATTCTCACGGTATTTGTAGCCTACGTCACTGAGTGTACTTGTATCTTCAGCATGGCTTTTAACTGGAGAATATCGCTGCCCCAAGTGCGGCTATGTCTATGTGCGCCCCTTTCTGCCATGCTTATATCGATATAAAAGTAACCCACACTATGGCTATCATCGCGCTGAATCTGGTTGAAACCATTTATCAATAACTTCGGTCTACTATTATATTGATGTAAATGTAGCCAAATGTCACACTGAGTAAAATGATGTGATTTTGCTTTACTTCGTTCATTGAAGGAGTAAGGTAATGATGAAGTTAGAAGGAGACCTAAGATGAAAACTAAAATTAAAATATTTGCTTTGTTAATGATTCCCTTTTGGGTTAATGCAGGTGAAGTCGCAGTGACTTGGAAGGATTTTAAAGAGTATCGTGATGTAGAAGCTGGTAATGAAACCCGCGGTGCTTTTCACCAAAGGGTTGAAAAGCAACTTACCATGCATTTAGAAAAGTTAGCAGCTCAATTGCCTGAAGGACAAAAACTGGCGATTAGTTTTGATGAAATTGATTTAGCCGGAGATGTACATTACGGTATAAACGAAGTTCGTGTCATTAAGCCAATTCATTTTCCACGTTTTGAGATCAGTTATAAACTTACTGACAAAACTGGCGTTACGCTGAGTGAAGGGCAAGGCGTAAAACTCAAAGACATGGCGTTTATGGATAGAATCAAGATGGGATTAGATGAATCCTTTTACTACGAAAAGCGCCTGTTGACCGATTGGTTTGAAGACGAGTTGATGAAATAGTTGGTATATTTTCAACATTTTAGGGAGAGCAAATGAACTAGGCTCTCCTTTCATCCTTTAGAATAAAGTATTCTAAATCAATGTTTTAGAGGGTTTCACTGCTGCGGAGCAGTGGTAATTCCTTATTTTTAGCGCTAGAGATATTTTTCCTGCCAAAAATACATGTTACTGTTTCCTTTGGGTTGCTAAAAATTCTATCAGTAACTCACCACTTATTTCGTGCTTATAGTAGCAATAGGCCATAGCTAAAATCATAGCAATTTTCTTGTTATTGTTTTGTGAGCTTGTTGTTATTTTGTTGACTTTTTTATTTCAGAATGTATATTCTGTTTTTTGGGGAGCCTATGGGAAGAACGCGAGAGTTTGATGTCGATAAAGCATTAGAGCAAGCGACTATCTTGTTTTGGAAGCAAGGGTATAGAAGTACTTCCATGGAACAGTTGGTCACTTGTACAGGTGTCAGTCGCTACGGGTTTTACCAAGAGTTTGGTAATAAAAAGGAATTGTTTCAACGCTGTTTGCAAGAGTATTCTCTGCGTAAAATCGGTCCTGGGCTTAAACGCTTAAGTACAAGCGATGGAAGCTTGGCAGACTTAGCTGCATTTTTTAATTTGTACAGTCAGAATATTGCAGAGCATGGAGCCAATGGTTGTTTAATCTGTAATACGGCCACTGAAGTAGGCGAGTCGGATCCGGATATGAACTCTGCGGTGCAGCAAGTTTATAGTGCATTGAGTGCGCAGTTTCGAGATTTCATTGAAAAAGCTCAAGGGCAAGGTGAAATTCGCAAAGAAATTGACGCAAATAGCTTAAGTTTTTGTTTACTTGGCGTGCTTCAAGGCGTAGCCGTAATGGCTAAAGGAGATTTCCACCGTGAAACCTTACGACATTACTTAACTACGATTTTTGACATGATGGCGCAAAAGTAACGAGAGCAAAATGTCGTGATCAATATGTAGATTGAGTGATCAGCTAAGATTGCTCAAAGCGTGTGCTTAATTGCTAGAAGTGATAGTTAGGAAAAGCTTTTAGCTATTTTTTTGTATTATATCAGAATGGTTATTCTGTTATTAAGGAGAGACAATGGGATCATCGCTAGAAGGAGTTGCTAAGCGACTCGGTGAGTTTGTCACTAGATATAAATACCTGTGTTTAATCCTCAGTATCGTGTCTTGTATTGGAATTGGTATTGGGGCAAAAGGATTAACCTTTTCAAACGACTATCGGGCATTTTTTAGCCCTGCAAATCCAGAGCTTTTGGCATTTGAAGCTTTTCAGGATAAGTACACCAAGAACGACAATATTCTTATTGTTGTTCATCAAAAAGCGGGCAATGGATTATCCAAGCAGCATGCAATGGTGGTTGAGCAGCTCACAGAAGCCGCTTGGCAAACCCCTTATGCCAGTCGAGTCGACTCTGTGACTAACTTTCAGCATAGTTATGCTGAGGGAGACGAACTGATCGTTGCGGACTTGATGAAAAATACAGAATCACTAAGTGAAGCTGAGATTTTACAAAAAGCGGAGATCGCACAGCAAGAACCTTTGTTAAAGCAGCGATTAATCGCAAATAACGGTAAAACGACCGGAATCAATATCACTGTTCAGTACCCAGGAGAATCACTGACAGAAGTACCAACCGCGGTAAAATACGTCCGCGAAATAGTGACAAAAGCACAGCAGGAGAATCCTGATTTGGTGTTTGCTCTGTCAGGTATTTCAATGCTAAACAATGCATTTAGTGAGTCAGGGCAACAGGATGCAGAAACCCTTACACCTATTATGTATTTGGTTTTGATCATTGTAATGTACTGTGGGTTACGCAGCTTCCCTGGGACAATTGCGGCTGTTTCAGTGGTGATTTTCTCAAGCATAGTCGCAATGGGAGTAAGCGGCTACGCAGGCATTCAATTAACCCCGATCTCAATAACCGCACCGACTATTATTCTCACCTTGGCAATAGCCGATAGTATACATGTATTACTGTCTTACTACGCTGCAAGAAAAGCTGGGCACAAAAAGAATCAAGCGATTATTGAAAGCTTAAGAATTAACTTTATTCCCGTATCCATTACCAGTTTGACGACTGTAGTTGGCTTCTTAACATTGAACATGTCGGATGCGCCACCGTTTGCTGATCTGGGTAATATTACTGCATTTGGTATTGCCGCGGCTTGGGTATTGTCACTAATTTTACTTCCAAGTCTTATCGCTATTTTGCCCGACAAAAAGAGCTACGCAACGCGTACAAGCAAGTTATCTCACTACCTCGGTCGCTTTGGTGGTGTCGTCGCGCAGCAGTATCGTGCAATTTTGTTACTTACCCTTGCTGCTATTGCTGCAAGTGCATATGTGGTTCCCAACATTGATCTCAATGATGAGTTTGTAAAGTACTTTGATCATCGTGTTGAATTTCGTCGTGATACCGACTTTACCATGGAAAACCTCACTGGCATTTATGTGGTGGAGTTTGATGTGGAAAGTGGCAAAGTCGGCGGGATCAGTGAACCTGAATACCTCACTAATCTTAACCAGTTTACCCAGTGGCTGAGAATGCAACCTGAGGTGGTTCATGTTTACAGTTATACGGATATTGTTAAGCGTCTCAACAAAAATATGCACCAAGATGATGCGGGTATGTATCGCCTACCAGCAGACAGAGAATTGGCTGCACAATACTTACTGCTTTATGAAATGTCGTTGCCATTCGGGCTCGATCTAACGGATAGGATCAGCATGGATAAATCGGCAACTCGAGTGAGTTTGACTTTGGATAATCTCTCAACTGGTGAGATCCAGTCTTTCATCGCCCGCACTGAGGCTTGGTTAGTCGAGCATACTCCCGATCCCATGCATGCGAAAGCAACGGGAGCGACAGTAATGTTTTCGCATATTTTCCAGCGTAACGCTGAGAGCATGCTCAGTGGTAATTTAATCGCGGTGATTGTGATCACCTTGATAATGGTGATGACGCTAAGAAGCATTAAATACGGAGTTGCAAGTATTCTTCCCAATACGATCCCTATGCTCTTTACCTTCGGTATCTGGGCTTTATTGGTTGGTCAGGTAGGCGTGGCTGCGGCAACGGTAACTTCTACCTCTTTGGGGATCATTGTTGATAATACCGTACACTTCTTGTCCAAATATTTACGGGCGAGACGTGAGCAAGGGCTAGATCCTACCGCTGCTGTCAAATATGCCTTTGAAACGGTTGGTGAAGCCATTTTACTGACTACGTTTATTCTCGCTGGCGGCTTTGCAGTGTTGGCTTATTCCACTTTTATGATTAATGCACAAATGGGGCTGCTAACCGCGTTTGCCATTGTTATGGCACTTATCGTGGACTTTTTATTCTTACCCGCGTTGCTTATGTTGCTGGCAAAAAGATCAGAACAAGCAAGCAAAGCGTCTATTCAAGAAGGAACGAAAAATGAAATCTACAACGTCTAAGTTATTACCGCATTTGGCAATCGGGTTTATGGTTATGTCATTTGCTATTCATGCAGCACCAGACAACCTAGGTTATGACATTGCAGCAAAAGCAGACCGCTCAGATCGAGGTTTTGAGGTCAGTGCGGTTGATGTGAAAATGCGTTTAATAGACAAAAAAGGCCAAGAAACTCAGCGTCTATTAACCATGAAAACCATGGAAGTAGCAGACGAAGATAAAGGTGATAAAAGCCTTATCATTTTTAATTCTCCAGCAGACGTAAAGGAAACCAAGCTGCTTTCACATGCACAAATTATTGATGCCGATGATCAATGGTTATATTTGCCTGCACTGAAGCGTGTTAAACGGATCTCTTCTGCAAACAAATCAGGCCCATTTGTTGGGAGTGAGTTTGCATTTGAAGACTTTACTGCTCAAGAACTCAACAAGTACAGCTACGAGTATGTATCAGAAGCTCCCTGTGGTGAGCTGACTTGTGCAGTGATTGACCGGTTTCCTAAGTATGAGAACTCGGGCTATACCAAACAACGTGCACTAATAGATACCCAAGACTATCAAGTTAGAAAAATAGATTTTTACGATAGAAAAGGGAGTCATTTGAAAACTTTGAGCTTAGATAATTACAAGTTATATCAGCAGGCATATTGGCGTCCGCTTACCATGACGATGGAAAACCACCAGTCGGGAAAAAAGACCGTACTAGAGTTTTCAGACTACCAATTTGATATTGCATTGAGCGCTCGTGACTTTGTTAAGTCATCGTTGAAATAGGGGGCCGTATGCAACTCAAGGCGATGCTTGCTGTTGTGCTCTGTTGCACTCCATACGCGAAAGCTGACGTGGAATGGCAAAGTAGCACCAGCATTGACCTTAGCACTCGGCAGTATAATGGCTCTCCAATGAGAGCCTCGCAACTTGACCGAGAATTTGATGCTAAATTAGTGTGGGAGTTGGACTTCGAAAACCCCAAAACCGGTTTGAGCGGTGGATTTAAACCAGTATTGAGTGCTGCAAAAAATGCGGCAATACGGGCATTCGATATTCAAGAGGCATATATCGCTCGCCCATTTTCACAAGGACAGCTCAATGTTGGTGTGAACACCATCTTTTGGGGGGTAGCAGAGTCACGTCATTTGGTTGATATCGTCAATCAAAAGCAGCCAACACGAAACCTTGATAACGAAGCTAAGCTTGGAGAATTGCTCTTTCACTATCAGCATTTTACTGATAATGGTCACTGGTTTGCCATGTCTTTGCCTTATTTTAGAGAGCGTGATTTTGGGCTTCCCGATGATCGCTTATCGTTGCCGGTAGCTGTAACCGATACTCAGTTTGTGGGCCGAGATGGTAATTACAGAGGAAGCTATCTATTCGGTTACCGAGGCGTGCTAGGAGACTGGGACGTTGGCACTTACTACTTCGACGGCATTGATAGAGAGCCGGTATTACAAGCCCGTGATCATCAAGGGTTTAATGCAATTTATAGACGCCTGCAACAAACGGCTTTGGATTTACAGTGGACATCAGAGTACCTGCTAGGGAAAGTTGAGGCGGTGCACCGTCATCACCCTATGGGAGGAAAAAGCTGGGCTTATGTTGTGGGTGGTGAATATTACTTTTACGGCATCGCAGACTCTAGCAAAGATCTCAGTTTGCTCATGGAGTTACACAGAGATACAGAGACTCAAGTGACGCTTAATAGGCTATACCAAGATGCGACATTTATTGGGATGCGCCTAGCTTGGAATGATGTCGATGACACAAGCATGATAACTGGGATTTTACTGGATAACGATACAGGTGCTCACACCTTTAAAACTGAATTTTCGACTAGACTCTCCAGTCACCTGAGTCTAGCGCTAGAAGCGAACTTATTTTTAGAGCAAACCCAAAGAGATGCAACTTATGGGTTTAAAGATGATGATTTTATAGAGCTTAGGCTGACTTACTACCTTTAAGGAGAAATTATGGTAAGCCAATACGCAGATGTATTGATTATTGGTGGTTCAATGGCGGGAGCTTGCTTGGCAAGGCAACTTAAATTGGCTCACCCAGATATGAAAATTACGGTAGTGGAGAGAAAACAAGCATTTAATAGCTGGGTAGGTGAGTCGACGTTGGAGTCTTTTTGGGACTATATGGCAAATGATTTAAAACTAGGTTTTTATCTCGAAGCCAATCACCTATATAAACATGGGCTGCGTTTTTACTTTGATAGCGACAACCGTGATTTAAGTGTTGAAGAGCTCAGTGAGCTTGGTCGTAGTTGGTATCACGGCATTCCGGCTCATCAGATTGACCGTGAAAAGTTCGACAATGACATGGTGAAATTTAATCGAGAGCTTGGTATTGATGTCGTAATGGGCACCACAGTGAATGAAATTCACCTTGATGCCGAGCAAGGGCATCAAGTTATTACCAATAATAGTAAATATACGTGTCGTTACCTTGTTGATGCTTCAGGATTTAACTCTCCACTGGGCAAACAGCTTGGGTTAATTGAATCACAAAACGATCGTCATCCGGTGAGTTCATACTGGGGAAGGTTTAAGCATATTGAGCTGATAGATCATCTTGGCAGTGATGAGTGGCGCGCTCGTGCTAACTTTACCAGCAGAGCACTGGCTACTAACCACTTTATGTACAAGGGTTATTGGATTTGGCTAATTCCACTAAATCAAGACACTTTTAGTATTGGTATTACCGCTAAGAATAATGAAGTGAACTTGAATATACGCTCGGCAGAAGAGTTTGAGCAATTCTTGCGTTCTCATCAAGCGCTCAATGAAATCCTAGGTCAGCACGCTGAATTATTAGACTATACCTCGATGAAGCGATTATCAAGAAAGGCAAAGCAATCCTTTTCGACAGATCGTTGGTTCTTAACTGGTATGTCGTCGGCCTTTTTAGATCCCTTGTTATCACCAGGTTCTGCCTACTTAACTGATGCCAACCGCATGATTGGAGAGCTGATAGATGCAGATATGGCTAAAGATACCGCAATGTTCGAGGGGAAAACTAAGGCGTTTAATGCTTACTTACTGGCTTGGTACGAAAGCTTTATGTTGCATATTACAGGTAATTACCACGGCAGTTATGAGGTCCACAAAACCCACTTCGAAGCATTATTAATGCACTGGTTTGGCTTTATTTTACCCTCTTCTATGTCACGTCGTTTTGGTTACTGTCCTAGTCAACATGGTATGAGCCAAGAAGCGTTAAACGACAAAGCCATTGCAATGATCGAAAATGCTGCAATTTCACGCATTCATGTACTTAAAGACGAATTTATAAATTTAATCAGAGGCCATGAGTATCGTCATAATCGTGGTCATTTCTTTGATATTGAGTTGACTCGGCAGCGAATGAAGCACGCGCATACTAGAGGCTGCATGCTAGATGACGCTGCAATTGAAGCACTAGACCAAGCATTGCTCGAAGTAACCTATCAAGGTTTTTTACGTAGTTTATGTGACATTCAAAAAGTAGATTTTGACGAAGAAAAAATGCCGATGGTGGTACAAGCCGCTATCACAGATAAATTATCACTAACTCACGCTATGCAGCTTTTTCACATATAAAAATTAGGCAAGGAAAATGGAAAATTTAGCTACTCAACACCGCATTCAGGACTGTCAAATACAGTCATTGGCAGAGGATATTATTGCGCTTATCTTTGAACAGCGCCGCTTGTTACCTGTAGAAGACGATGCACCTTTTATAGAACAGATTGCGGGCCACGTTGAAAAAGTTGAGCAGTTCATTGCGAACAACCAACCCATTAATATGGTCTTACCTGCTTTTCCTGCGAAGTCACCGAATAGAAGTAAAACATTGGGCTTCTTGCCGGATCAGGGCGAATTTTATGCTTTTGAACGTTTAGTTAATCTGTGCAAACAGATTGAATCTATTTATGAGCCAGGCGCCAAAGTGACCATTTGTTCCGATGGCCGCGTGTTTGCTGACATTATTCATGTTACAGACTCCCATGTGAGCCAGTACGTAAATACATTACGTCTTTATGCCGCTCGCCATTATCCTAATTACTTTGAATTCTTTAATCTCGAAGACGTATTCGACAAGGTCGATGACTTTGCTGTGCTGCGTGAAGAGCTGATGATCCGCTACGGAGAAAGCTTGTCAGACTTACGTCAACGAGTAAAAAATGAAAAAGAAGCTTCTACTATGTATAAAGGCATCACGCGCTTTATGCTGGAAGATTTCTCTGGCATTGATAAGTTTTCAGATCACAGTCGCACGGCATTACAAAAAATTGCCAAGACCGCGGCATATCGTGTGATCCAGCGAAGTAACGCTTGGAGCCGGTTATTAAAAGATCACCTCCCAGAAGCGCTGCGTTTATCTATTCACCCGCAGTACTTGGTTTCTGAAAAAATAGGCATTTCACTGGTATCACAATCAGACGTGTGGACTACACCATGGCATTCTGTGTTGGTGAAAGATAAAGAAAATTATCAGCTAATGCCCCGTGAACAAGCAGAGAAACTCGGCTGTGTATTGGTGTTTAATGAAGGCCGAGCCAGTCACTTTGAACGTATTCATCGAGGAGCAGAGTGATGGATACGATCAAAGCCTTGGATAGTGTAGGGGTGGTTATTGATGCAAATTCTATGGCTTGCCAACGGGTTGAGCGTCTTAATATCGCATCATTGATCGACGAAATATTTTCTCAAGGATTGGTCGTGCTCAAAGGATTTGAGCCTCTGTGCGATGCTGATATGGAGTTAGTGGCTAAAGAAATCGGTCCGCTGTTACGCTGGGATTTTGGCTATGTTCTTGATTTAAAAATACAAGAACAGCCACAAAACCATATTTTCAGTGAAGGTAAAGTTGAGTTGCATTGGGATGGGGCGTTTGCCGCTGAAGAACCGAGGTTTAACTTTTTTCAGTGTTTGCAAAGTAGTTCAACGTCTGGCGGTGGAGAGACGACATTTTTAAATACCACACGACTACTAGAAAGCTTACCTATCGATACTATTGAGCAATGGAAGCAAATCAAGATCCGCTACGAAACCGAGAAAAAGGCCCATTATGGCGGTGTGATTGAAGTACCATTAATCAGTCGCCACCCTAAAACTGGCAAACTTCGGATGCGTTATATTGAACCTTTCAATGAAGATAATATGGCAGTGAACCCCGTTGAGACGCAAGTCATTGGATATGACAGCTATCGTAGCGATACCTTCTTGAAAGAAATGAATGATCTACTCTATTCATCGCGTTATTTCTATAAGCATAGCTGGAGTAAAGGCGAGTTTGTGCTTGTTGATAATCTAGCGCTTTTACATGGTCGCAGCCGCTTTGAAGGAAGTGGCTTAAACCGCCACTTAAAGCGCGTACATATTTTATAGTCACCCTTCAGTATGACTTTCCCATAGCTCACAAGGACGTGAGTTTTTTATCGACAGAGATTTAGTACGTCGTTTAGATCGCTAATAATGGCATCAGGCTTACTTTGTGAGATAGGATCACCGTGGTTATAACCGTAATCTACTGCGATAACTTTACAGCCTGCGTTGCGTGCTGTTGTAACATCATTGATAGAGTCACCAACATAAAAGCCATCTTGTATCTCACAGCCCAAGGTCTTCACCGCTGTAAATAGGGGCAGAGGATCGGGCTTTTTTCTTGCTAGGCTATCGGCACATACAATCGTGTCAAAGCATGCTTCAATTTCTAAGTGAGCAAGTAGTTTATGGGTGTGGGAGGTATTTTTGTTGGTCACTAAAGCCAGCTTTATTCCTTGTTTTTGTAACGCTTCCAGCGTGGTTTTGGCATTTGGGAATAGGCAGGATGAGCGAGTCACACTGTCATCGTAAATGCATTCGAGTAAGCGAGTGGCTTCGCTTCGGTCCACAGTTTTGTTTTGATGAAAATCTAATGCGCGCTCGGTGAGCTTAGCTGTTCCGTTTCCTATCCAAGTTTTGACGAGGCCAAGTTCTATGGTTGCTAAATTATAATGTTGCAATGTGGCGTTTAATGCGTAAGCAATATCTTCTGCGGTACTTACTAAGGTGCCATCTAGATCAAAGCCTACCCAAGCTGGGGATGTAAACATGATTTCTTCCTTGTGCAATTTGGCCTCAATGATACCAAATGTATTAAGTAAATGAGCTATTTAACCTGAACTCAAGACAACAACTTGTTCTCACGCAGTTGTTATCCCTTACTACAGCGTTAAATTTGCTTGCTATTAACGTAAGAAATAACTTCTGGCTGGCGTGATATTACGCTTTTGAATTTAGGCTACTTAAAAGTAGCAAGTAGCTGTAACAAGCTTTGTAGCTTTTTCACTACCAGCGCGAGCTGCTGCTCATCTATTTGTTCAGCTTTTGACAGGCCTTCAACATCGGCTGCAACGTCTAACACATAAGGTTTGAAACGCTTGGCTTCGAAGCTAAACCCCGCTTCTTCGGTGAATAATGCCTTAAACTTTCCATGACCTTGTTGTTGCAATTCGTCGAGCTTTTTATCCGCATCCAAAGCTTGGCGGTAAATGATCTTGAGGTTTTCATTTAGTTTTTCGATTACTGCTTGCATGGTCAGTCCCAGTCGCTTTATTAAAGGGCCATATTTTAAGGGTTTCGGTTGCAAATGTCAGGTGTAAATCTACACTAAAGCATATAGTAAAAAGGGATTGGGTATTTATCTTTAAATTTACCCTAAAGGTTTAATTTTGTATGCCGATAACTAATCTGATCCATCACAAAGTTAGGTAATCACTTATGAATATTTCCGGAAGTAACCTACCTGCCATGTCTGGAGCGAGCCAGAGCGGTGAAGTATACAGCGCTGCATTGGCAAAAAAGCAACAGCAAGCAGATGGACAAGCCGCGCTTGCGTTAATTGAATCTGCAGGAAGTAGTGCAGCTGCACAAACACCTGCTAAATCAGTAACCGCAACGTTAGGCAACAACATCAACACTTACGCATAAGTGTAGGTCTGATGGCACGTTGTCTTCGGTCTGTCCGATAGAAATGTGCAAAGCAATCGGTGCTAGGGTCATTAGCACCGATTTTTTGCAGATCTCATGTTATTTTGATATTTGCTCAGTTTGAGGGAGTAAAGTAGGCGCCAAATGCGTTTAAAGTCTCTTATTTCAGAACGGCTCGGTAGCAACATTTCCCCGTCAATTGCCAACATGTTTTTCTCGCCTCAAAATAAAACACTCATTATCCGAAGCTTAGATTAATTAAAGCTGTTGGCATAAATTTAGGTCAATAGGGGTTTTACTAGGTTGACCGCCAATTTCTCGCACTAACTTAGGTACCAAAAAACCCGGCAGTATTTCTAGGAGCTCTGCCATCATGGCTTTAGCGGTTGCCTCTTCTACATCAAAGTGACTTGCCCCTTCGACTTTATCTAATAGATGCAAATAATACGGCAGTATATCTGCGTCAAATAACGCTTCACTTAATTGCGCTTGGGTAGCAACGTCGGTGTTAATATCTTTTAGCAGCACGGCTTGGTTTAGCAAGGTTACGTTAGCCTGTTTGAGCTTTTGCATGGCGATTTTAAAGCTGTCGTCTATTTCGTTTGGATGATTAATATGATTAACCAGAATAATCTTTAAGTGGCTTTTGTTTAATCGCTGGCATAATGCTTCAGTGATCCTCGCTGGGATCACAACGGGTAAGCGACTATGAATTCTTAAGCGCTTGATTTGGGGCATTGCCTCTAACTGGTCAAGTAACCAAACCAGCATCTCATCTTTGGCCATTAATGGGTCGCCGCCGCTTAAAATGACTTCATTGATCTCGTTATGTGCACGTAAATAGTCAAATACAGGGGCCAAAGTTCGTTTATTCACTTGGTTATCCTGATATGGAAAGTGACGACGAAAACAGTAACGACAGTTAACAGCACACCCTGTTTTAAGCATCAATAGCACGCGAGAGCGATATTTATGCAGTAAACCGGGGACCGGTGCATCTTGTTCTTCGAGGGGATCTTTACTATATCCTGCTTGTGTCAAAAATTCTTGATGTACTGGTAGCACTTGTAATAGCAGAGGATCTTGAGGATCGCCATAGCGCATTTTAGCGATAAATGGACGAGGTACTCGCATAGGAAACAATCGCTTAGCTTCAAGGTCATGAGCATCAAAGTGCTCGCTTAACCCCAAGATGTTGAGTAGTTCTTGAGGGTCGGTGACAACATTTGCTAATTCTTTTTGCCAGTTAGTCTGCAAATTTACTTCATTTATTTGTATCATTAGCAGGTTAATTACTCGAATATACGTAGATTAGAGGATACGATGGCGAATTATAGCACCAACGAGTTCAAGGGCGGTCTAAAAATTATGATCGATGGCGAGCCTTGTTCTATCTTAGAAAATGAAATGGTCAAGCCAGGTAAAGGACAAGCGTTTAACCGCGTGAAAATCCGTAAGCTTATCTCAGGTAAAGTACTAGAGAAAACATTTAAGTCTGGCGATTCAGTAGAAGGTGCGGACGTAATCGATACTGATCTAGCATACCTATACACTGACGGTGAATTCTGGCACTTCATGAACAACGATACATTTGAGCAAATCGCGGCTGATGAAAAAGCGGTAGGCGAGAATGTAAAATGGTTAGTTGAAAATGATGTGTGTACTATCACGCTTTGGAACGGTAACCCAATCGCTGTAGCACCCCCTAACTTTGTTGAGCTTGAGATCACAGAAACTGATCCTGGCCTAAAAGGCGACACAGCCGGTACGGGTGGTAAGCCTGCAACATTGAGCACAGGGGCTGTTGTACGTGTTCCTTTGTTTGTTCAAATTGGTGAAGTGATCAAAGTTGACACGCGTAGTGGCGAATACGTAAGCCGCGTAAAATAAACATCACTTCAGCGAAAGCTAGTAATAAATCCCGGCATGTTGCTGGGATTTTTTTGGAGTAAAAAATGACGGTGAATGATTGGCAACCGAGCGCAACCATAGAAACACTTAAACAAAGAGCGGCAATTGTTGCCAAGATACGACACTTTTTTGCCAAGCGCGATGTAATGGAAGTGGAAACGCCGAGTTTGTCGCAGGCGTCAGTCACAGATCCTCATTTGGAGACGTTTCACACGCGCTTTGTTGGTCCAAACCACAGTCAAGGTCTCCCTCTTTATTTACAAACATCGCCGGAGTATGCGATGAAAAGGTTATTAGCAGCGGGTAGTGGGGCTATTTTTCAGCTTGGTAAGGCTTTTCGGAATGAAGAGTCGGGGCGTCATCATAATCCAGAGTTTACCATGTTAGAGTGGTATCGACCGGGTTTTGATGAGTTCGACTTAATGGCTGAAATTGATGAATTGATGCGAACTATACTTGACTGCCCAGCTAGTGAGTCTATGACTTACCAACAAGCATTTGTGACCCACTTAGGGTTTGATCCTTTGTCTATTTCGTTAGCTGACCTTAAAAAACAAGCTGAGCGATACGGCTATGGTGATATCGCTGCAATGGAGCAAAACCCAGATACGTTATTGCAGTTATTATTTTGTATGGAAATCGAGCCTAAGATTGGTCAGCAGACCCCTTGTTTTGTCTATCATTTTCCTGCATCACAGGCCGCCCTTGCAAAGCTCGATTCGAAAGACAAGCGAGTCGCTGGACGTTTTGAGCTTTACTATCAAAACATGGAGCTTGCTAACGGCTTCAATGAACTCACTGATGCCACAGAGCAGCGCGCTCGCTTTGTAGAAGACAATCAGCTAAGAAAAAATATGGGTTTGGCTCAAGTCCCTGCAGATGAAAGGCTACTCGCTGCACTTGATGCTGGAATGCCAGATTGTGCCGGAGTTGCACTGGGGATCGACCGCTTAGTTATGCTTGCGCTGAATAAAACCAATATTAGTGACGTGCTGAGTTTCGATGTTTCGCGGGCTTAACCGCTTGTATCTTAAAGCAATGCAATAACAAAAGCTTTGCCTTGTCTACCTTGGCGTGATGAGGATACGGTTGTATCGACGGAATTTTTTCGCCTCAAAATAGATCACTCAATTAAGCACATTGGTATAACAGCTGCTCCCTCATCAATGCGAAACAAATCGCGTAAGCTCTTGTTGGGTGGCTTCAGTGAGCTTTTGCGCACTTTGACATTCTGCTAATGCGCTATCTATTTGCGACTTCGATTGTTGCCCAAGTTCCACAATTTGTTGTACGGCTTGATGCGTATGCTTTTGCGTTTCTTCTAATTGGTGCACGGCACTGACGATCTCTTCTAGCTGCGCTTGGTTGCGTTCAAAGTCGTCACTCATCGAGATAAAGCCTTGCGAGGTTGAGCTAATCGCTTTCTCCGCTGACATTGAATGAGAAATTAATTGTTCGGATTCTTGGTTTGTTTCACCAACAAGCACATTCATTTTATTAATAAAGTCGCTGATCTGACGGGTAGCATCGTTTACTTTCACGGAGAGTGCGCGTACTTCGTCAGCAACTACTGCAAAACCACGACCGGCTTCGCCCGCTCTGGCTGCTTCTATCGCTGCATTTAGCGCCAGTAGGTTGGTTTGATCCGAGAATTCTTCCACCATTTTTAGAATACTACGAATATTTTCACTGTTCTCTTTTAAGCCTGAAACCGTCGATGAAAAATTCCCTAATAGGGTCGTGATTTGTTTTACTTCGGCAACGAGTTTTGTGATGGTTTGCGATGAACCACGAACAAAGTGAAGGCTCTCGGTATTGGCCTGATAAACTTGATCGGTATTATGCACAATGCTTTGTAGGCTATGAGTGACCTGATCGGATGCCGCGATGATGGTATCGCCTTGACTTAACTGCTGTTGACCATACGTTGCGGTACTTTGCATTGATGTTGTGATGTCACGGTTGCTTTGTGTTGCTGCCGCTGCGCTCTGATAGGTTTTTTCCAACAGCTCGCTGAGGTGCGTGGTAAACGCGTTATATTGCTCGCTCAGATCTCTAAACTCATCAAAGGTGAATTGTGGTAGCTTGGCATCCAAGTTGCCATCTTGGCGATTCGCACGTTCAAGCGAGGCTTGCATGGCTTGAACTGGCCTAACAATTAAAAAGCGCATATAGAAAATGGTGAATGCAAAAGCTGCAACAATGACCACGCTTAGTAGCCAGAATATAGCCATACCCGCGCCAGCTGCGGACAATTCCGAATACAGCCAAATTAAGCTGACGGCTTGAAAGAGGAATAAAAAGCCTAAATTACCAACAATTTTTCGCGTTAAGGTGAAGAAAAATGTCTCTTCTATAAAATTATAAATGCGCATATATAAACTCATATTGGGCTCATCATTGTGCCACTTTATTTGTCTCAGTATAGATGAGCTAAATGGAATAACAATGCTAAAGCGATCAAGTAGTTACTCTTTAGGACTAGCGTAAGCGCCAATCCCTTGTAAATACATTTTTGTTTGGCATGGAAAGTTAGTAAAAACACCGTCTACACCATAATCTAGCATCATATCTATGTCTTGCTGTTTATCGACCGTATAGGCAAATACCTTTAGGCCACGAGATTTGGCATCCAATACATACTCATGATTAATAAAGTTTTTATCCATGTGAATGCTGTAAGCATGGAGCGACTCTGCAAATTGTGCATAATGGACAGGAATTGAGGCTGTTAATGCGCCAATTCTAACCCAAGGTAATTTTTGCTTCAGCCACAATAGCTGATGGTGATCGAACGATGAGATCAATAATTGCTCCCGGGTGATCACACCTTGTTGAATATGTTCTTCAATGTAGGAAACGAATTTATCTAAACCAAAGGTATGCTTAAGCTCCAAGTTAATCGCGGTTTGCGTTCCTATAGTAGTAAAAACTTGTTGTAGGGTGGGGATTGTCTGGCCCCTTCCCGCATCTAAGGTCGCGAGATACGCTTGCAGTTGTTCGTTGACCCTACCGACCCCATTGGTGGTTCTATCCAGCCAAGTGTCGTGAATTATAGCATAATCATCAGCGCAGCTTTGCACATCCAACTCTATCCCATCAACGCCAATATGCAGAGCTGCTTCGATTGCCGCGATGGTATTTTCGGGGTAACTTCCACTGGCTCCACGATGCGCTAAGACTTGAATCATGCTTTTTTCCTTGTAATAGACCAAGTTTCAAAACAGGCTGCACTAACGACCAACAACCCGCCTATTAATGTTGTAAGTGTCAACGTTTCATGTAACAGAATATAAGCTAAAAGCGTTCCATACAATGGCTGCAGACAAGAAATTAACCCAGCAGTGGTGGCTGATAAATATCGTAGACTTGACGCAAAGAGCGCATGAGGAATAGCAGTAAAAACAGCGCCTGCCAAGACAATGAGGAGCAGGTTTTCATTAGAGACTTGCTGAATTGGAACCTCCACAAATGCCATGAGCATGACACAGGCTATCAGAGTCTGATATAGCATGGTATGTGGCCCACTATAATGAGAGAAAAAGCGTTTTTGTAAAAGATTACGTAAAGCAAACAGTGCACCAGAGCCTACGCCAGTAATGATGCCAAGTGTTACTTGATTGCCGAGGTTCGCCTCCGGTACTAACAAGTAAATGCCAAATAATACAGCCGAGGCACTGATAAAGTCTTTTAATTGCACTTGGCTGCGATTAAACAAAGGTTCTAAAAACACGGTGATAACGGGGTAGGTAAAAAACGCAATGATCCCGACGGCGATGCCTGCCATTTGCATTCCTGCAAAATAGGTTACCCAATGGAGTCCAACAATAACGCCAAGCATGAGTGCCACAAAATAGTCGTTACGGTGTTGCAGTTTGATTGGCTGCTGTCTTATTTTTAACAAAACCAACAACACCAAAAAAGCGACCGCGGTGCGATAAACGGTAATATCGAGTGCTGACAGCGAAATCAGTTTAGAAAATAATGCTGTTCCACCAAATAATAAAACGGCACTATGAAGGGACAGTAAAGCAGATTGTTGTGGGCGCATAGTAATTATAATGAACTATTTTTTCAGCAGTCTAACACTTTATTCCTTTACCATGACAAGATTGTTGTTGGTTGTCACTCAACATTGGGTAACAAAAACATGAGACAATAAAACTGAGAGAGAGTGATGTCGATTACCACAGAATATACCTTGATAGAAAAACGGCGCTCTTTTTGGAATGCGGGTCCATTGATTTTCTCTATCTTTTATTTTTTCCCGCTGGTTTTTACTTGGAAACTGTTGGGAGGGGTTGAGATTGCGCTACAAGCACTCATCTATTTTGGTTTTGTCATTTTGTATTGGCAAAGTATCGCAAAAACAGGGCGAATTTTATTACTGAACCTGTTCCTGATGACCGTATTGTGTGTGGTGGGTAGCTGGGTGACCACTGGGACGAGCACGTTATTTGGTTTTATCGCTTTTTTTTGTGGTTTTAATCTAACACCACGTTATAAAGTGTTTGGCCTTGTGGTACTGATGGCTATGGTGCTACTCACTGCGCAGTTTATTGCCGCTGCGCAAAGTGTGTATTTTCTGATGCCGGCATTGTGCGTTTCTTTTGGCCTGTTTGTTTTTGGATGGATGACCCACCGAGAGCGAGTACACCGGGAATTACAACGGCAGAGTGAGGAAGAAGTGAAACGTTTGGGGGCTGTGGCTGAACGTGAGCGTATTGCACGGGACTTACACGATTTGCTCGGCCATTCTCTAAGCTCGATTGCGTTAAAAGCAGAGCTTGCCAGTAAGTTTGCTGCGGCGAATGCTTATGAGCAAGCCCAATCTGAGGCCCTGCAAGTTGCTGAGCTTGCTCGAGCCGCTTTAAGTGAGGTGCGCCAAGCGGTGACGGGTTATCATCAACTTGCATTGGATGCTCAGCTCCATATTATGGCGTCTCGGCTAAAAGACAAAGGTATAGCGGTTTCACTTGAGCTTAATTCGGTATCACTGGATAAAGCAAAGGAAGCTTGTTTGTGTTTTTTTGCCAAAGAAATCTGTACCAATATTATTCGTCATAGTGATGCCGATCAGGTGAGTGTGCGGTTGCAACAAGGGGATGAGGGAGTGTCGGTGGAAATCAAAGACAATGGCTCTGTTAAAGCGATTAAAGAAGGTAATGGCTTGATGGGGATCCGAGCCCGTTTAAAAGAATGTGGTGGACAATTATTTTACAACACCGAACAGGGTGGATATTTTAAGGCTGTCATTAAGGAAGCGCTATGATTAAGGTTTTTATTGTTGAAGACCAAGCATTAGTAAGAGGGGCTATCGCGGCATTATTGGGGTTAGATAGAGATATTGAGGTCATTGGTGAGGCTGAAAATGGCCAAGTCGCTAAAGAAAAATTAGCACAACTGTCTCCTGATATTGTACTTACCGACATTGAAATGCCAAAAGTCACAGGGCTTGAACTAGCTCAACATGTACAACATAAGATGCCGACTTGCAAAACGGTGATCATGACGACCTTTTCTAAGGCAGGCTATATTCGTCGTGCCATCGCACTGGGGGTGAATGGATTTGTTCTAAAAGAAGCGCCAAGTGAGTATTTACTATCAACATTAAAAAAAGTGATGAATGGGCAGAAAGTCATTGACCCTGAGTTGGCTTTGTATGCGTTAGAAGATGCTGATCCGCTAACGGATAAAGAACGTAAAGCACTTCGCTTAGCAGGTGAAGGGTTAAAAACAGCCGAGATTGCTGGGCAACTATTTTTGAGTGAAGGGACGGTGAGAAACTATTTGTCTGACGCGATAGCCAAATTACATGCGACAAACAGAGTAGATGCGGCTAGAATCGCTAGGCAAAAAGGATGGCTGTAACTGGCTGTAATAGCATATATCCAGTTAATACTTCAAAATAATGTTACGCAGTACTATACTGCATTATTCACAAAGTAATGATAATGTATTAATTTTGAGTGCGATAATGGATCCGAAGTTGCTTATTCAAGTTACCGCAATAATGACTGTGGTTTGCTCGGTCTTTATGGCTGTAAACTGGTTTATCAATAAAGGGCTTCCTGGTGCTCGCGATTGGCTTGTTTTTATCACGCTCACGGCGCTAGGCTGTGGGTTGTTAGCAGCTTATTCACTGCCCGTCACTTTCTCTATTTTTATTCCTAACCTCGTGATTGCTATTGGGCTGTATTATCTCGTTCGAGGCACAGACAGGTTTTTTGGTGTAAAAAGTAACTATATGCCTTGGTACGTGCTTGCTGCACTAGGTATTCCGAGTTTTAGCTACTTTTTATACGCAGACTTTAACTTTATTGCGCGTGTTGCGATCAATTACTTGGCTTGGGCAATGGCGATGCTCTACTGCTTACGTGCTCTCAGCAAGGGCCAAAAAGTACTCTCTAAGGAGTTCAATGCTGCACACTGGGCATTTGGCATCTCCTGTTTAAGTTTACTCATTGTGTTTACCTTTAGAGTCGTTATGTTAGGCGGGTATTCGGTATCTGACAGCTTAGTGTCGACCAATTGGGTAAATCAATTTTTCGCTGTGTCTGTGAGCACGATGCCACTGTTGCTGTGTTTCTCGTTATGTTTGTTATGTAGTAGCCGCAGAGAAAAAGAACTGACTCGGTTAAAAGCCATTGCTGAGCAATCTGCACAGATAAAAGGCCAGTTTTTAACGTTATTGAGCCATGAATTAAGAACGCCACTGAATGCCATTGTGGGTCATGCTGAGTCACTCAAAAAAGTGCCGCGCGAGCCAAGTCGTCATGCTGAGCTGTGTGACGTTATTGTGCATGCCGCCATGTCGATGTCTGATTTGGCCAATCAGGTATTGCTGCAAGCTAAAGGCGAGTATGCCGCTCAAAATCGCGTGCCGGTTTCGCTATTTAACCTAGCGCAGGAGCTTATTCATTTATTGCAACCATTGGCGCTTGCTAAAGGATTGAAACTAAAAGTGGAGGTGAGGGGACTGTATCCTCAAGATGTACACTTGGTTGAGCAAGACACCTTATCCCTAGTGCTAAGAAATTTACTCTCTAATGCGATTAAATATACAGATAAAGGAGTAGTTACTCTTATCCTTGGTGCAAGTGGTAGAGAGCAAGATAGACAAACTATTCATTTTGCGATTAAAGATACGGGCAAAGGATTAACCGAAGCACAGCTAGAAACGCTCTTTGATCCTTTCGTCACCGTCGACAATGAGCAGTCCATTTCACAAAGTGCAGGGATTGGATTGGCGCTTTGTAAGCAATTACTACAAGGACTAGAAGCCGATTTGGAGGTAGATAGTCAGCTTGGACGTGGCACCGTATTCAGCTTTGAAGTAAGCTGCCAATGTTCAGATACGCCGTTGCAAAACATTGAGTCTCATACTGAAACACTGGCACTCAATGTACTGGTTATTGAAGACAATATAATGAATATTGAAGTGATCAGTAACTATTTAGATGAGATGGTGAGCGAATTTTCTATTGCTAAAACTTTGGCTGAAGCAGAAGAAATACTCGGTGAGCACAATTTTGATTTGGTTTTACTGGATATGCGCTTGCCTGATGGGAATGGCTTGGAGTGGTTTAAAGCCGGCTTCAACGAAATTGGTTTTACCTCGAACGTTAAGGTGGTTGCCTTGACCGGAGATGCCGACCCTGAATTAAAACGGCAATGTCTCAGGGCTGGGATGCAAGACTGCTTAACTAAGCCCATTATGCCAAGCCGCTTATATGCGGCGCTTGAGTGTGCAACCGTCAACCACACGACACAATTGTCACGGAAAACGTTAATTGAACGCAGTACTTTTATGGCGTTAGTAGAGCAAGAAGGCTCAGGTACGTTTACCACTAAGTTGATGTACTTAGCGGATAGATTTGAGTATGAACTTGCGCAAATCAAAGGTCTTTCAGAGCTAAATGTACTTGATTTGGCCTACGACAAGCTGACTTACATAGAAAATGAAGCCGCTCAACTTGGCATGACTGTTTTTGTTGCGCAAATACAAAGTGCCCGTGGACAATTAAAACACGCTGAGCAAGAGGTGGATTGGGATGGACTCGCAGTTGTGTCAAGGCAATCTGTAGAGCGTTTATTAGAGTTACATGCACAAATTACAGCGTACGAGTTAAACTCAGATAATCCAATAAATCTGTCTGCATAAAAAGATTCATGGATCTTGGCCTAGGTCATTGGACTATTTTGGGTTAAAATAACAGCATAGCTTATTTAACAAGACAGTAATGCCAAAACAGGATCCCTATCTCGATAGAGAACAGCAAAAATACGACAATCCAGTACCTAGTCGCGAATTTATTTTAGAACACATTAAAAGCGCGGCCAAACCACCTTCATTCTCTCAATTGTGTAACGATTTAAAAGTGCTAGACGATGAGCGTCAAATAGCGCTTAAGCGTCGTTTGCGTGCAATGGAGAGAGAAGGACAGCTACACTTCAATAAATTCAAGTGTTACGCCATTCCAAGCGACGATGGCTTAGTTAAAGGCCGTGTGATTGGCCATCGTGATGGCTTTGGCTTTTTAGAAGTGGAAGGCGAGCCAAAAGATTGGTTTATCACTAAGTATCAAATGGAGCGAGTGCTTCACGGTGATTGGGTATTAGCAAAGGCCGGAAGCCGAGGCTCAGGTGGCAAAGTTGATGCTCGAATCGTACGTGTGCTCGAGAAAGAGCGAGCGCCAGTGGTAGGTCGTTATTTTGTTGAGTTTGGCATGGCAGTCGTTGTGCCTGAAGATCCACGAATTACTCAAGATATCATTATCGTTCCAGGCCAAGAGAATGGTGCTCGCCATAATCAAATGGTGCAAGTAGAAATCACTCAAAGCCCAAGTAAACAAATGAATGCCATGGGTAAGGTGCTAGAAGTGCTTGGTGATCATATGGCGCCCGGCATGGAAATAGAAGTGGCACTTCGCAATCATGATATACCTCATGAATGGCCCGCTGAAGTGGAAGCGCAGGTAGCCAATCTTGGTGAATTTGTAGAAGAGTCTGCTAAACAGGGTCGCGTTGATTTGCGTGATTTACCGCTCGTCACTATTGATGGTGAAGATGCCCGTGACTTTGATGATGCAGTCTATTGTGAGCGTAAAAAATCTGGCGGCTGGCGCCTTTGGGTAGCCATTGCTGATGTTTCGCACTATGTTGGCAAAGGAACCGCGCTAGACAAAGAAGCCATTGAACGCGGAAATTCAGTGTATTTCCCTGAGCAAGTGGTGCCTATGCTACCAAAGGTACTCTCTAACGGTTTATGTTCATTAAACCCAAAAGTTGACCGTTTATGTATGGTCGCTGAAATGACGGTGTCTGAAGCTGGTCGACTGTCTGGCTATCGCTTTTATGAAGCGGTAATGAATTCTCATGCTCGGTTAACCTACACGAAAGTGCATGCCATTTTACAAGGCGACGAAAAGCTCAGAACAGAGTATCAAGGTGTTGTCCCACACCTTACAGAGCTTCACAATATGTACATGGCGCTAAAAGCGGCGAGACAGGAGCGTGGTGCAATTGAGTTTGAAACCCTAGAAACCCGCTTTGTTTTTAATGCACATCGCAAGATTGACTCTATAGTTCCTGTGGTGAGGAATGACGCGCATAAGCTGATTGAAGAATGTATGATTTTGGCGAACGTATCAGCGGCAAAATTATTGGAAAAGCATGAAGCACATAGCCTGTATCGAGTTCATGATGAGCCTGATCCTGAAAGGTTAAGTCAATTTAGACAGTTTTTACAAGACTTAGGGATTGAAAGTCAGCTACCCAACGATCCGTCTCCAGAGGAGTTAACCCAAGCACTTGAGTCACTTGGTGAGCGTCCGGAAAAAGAATTGATCCAGACCATGTTACTGCGTTCGATGAAGCAAGCTGTATATCAGCCTGAGAATATTGGTCACTTTGGGTTGGCATTAAAAGCCTATGCACATTTTACCTCTCCGATCCGACGTTACCCTGATCTGGTAGTACACCGTGCTATTAAAGGTATTTTGCAACAGCAACAACAGCCTACTAGCGGTGCTTATGTCTACAACGAAGATGAAGTAAAACAGCTAGGTGAACAGTGTTCTATGACAGAGCGCCGTGCTGATGATGCGACTCGAGAAGTAGCGGATTGGCTAAAATGCGAGTTTATGCAAGATCATGTGGGTGATGAGTTTACCGGTGTGATTTCCTCGGTTACGAATTTTGGACTATTTGTTAGGCTGGACGATTTACAAATTGACGGTATGATCCACGTAAGTAACCTAGGACACGAGTACTTTAACTTTGACGGTGCCAAGCAGTGCTTGATTGGTGAACATAGCCGCACAGTCTTTAGGTTAGGTGATAAGCTCAATGTCGTGGTGGCGTCTGTAAGCCTAGATGATCGTCGTATTAATCTAGCGTTGGCTGAAGAAGGTCAGCAAGACCGCTACGCAAGACGCAGAAAACCAACGAAAAGTGCTTCTAGCAGTGTTCGCGAACAACTCAAAGCAGGCAAGGTTCCCGGTGCTAAGCGTCGAGAAGAATCTGGTAGCGACAAAGATAATGGCGGTGGCAAAGCTAAAAAGCGTAAAAGAACCACGCCGAAAGGTGAGCTTAAAAAGGCCAAAAAGTCAGGCTCGCTAAAGTCAAAAAAGAAGTCGGCAAGTAAAAAAGCCAAGGCCAAACGCCCTGGTAAAAATGAAAGAAAGCGCAACAAATCATAAAGCGGGAGCTTTAACGTGAGTAACGAATTAATTTTTGGTTTCCATTCAATCGAAGCCATTTTGAATAACGCGCCTGAGCGCTTTTTAGAAATTTATGCATTAAAAGGGCGTGAAGATCAGCGCCTTAATCAAGTAGTTAATGACGCACGTAAGTTTGGTATTTCAGTTCAATTTATGCAGCGTAAAGCATTAGATAATAAAGCAAATGGTGAGCAGCATCAGGGCATTATAGCGAATGTAAAAGCGGCCAGACCTTATAATGAGAAAGACCTCGATGACATCATTCAACGAGAAACAACGCCGTTTTTCTTAGTGTTGGACGGCGTTACCGATCCGCATAATTTAGGAGCTTGCTTACGCAGTGCAGATGCAGCCGGTGTACACGGTGTAATCGTTCCAAAAGATAAATCTGCGAAGCTAAATGGCACCGCAAGAAAAGTAGCGTGTGGCGCTGCCGAAACGGTTCCGCTTATTCAGGTGACGAATCTTGCACGTACTTTGCGTGATATAAAAGAAGCGGGTGTGTGGGTTGTTGGCACTGCAGGAGAAACCGACACCGTAGTTTTTGACGCCAACCTAACAGGCCCAATGGCCATAGTGATGGGCGCTGAAGGCGATGGCATGCGTCGCTTAACACGCGAGCATTGTGATGAACTGGTAAAAATCCCCATGGTAGGCAGTGTTTCTAGCCTAAACGTGTCGGTCGCTACTGGCGTGTGTTTATTTGAAGTATTAAGACAACGCTCCGCGCTTTAATCCAGCGGAGCGCTGCCTTTAAAAGCTCGCAAGGTAAACTTGCTCCTACCATAAGTAGCAAAGTGCACCTATT
>NZ_NKHF01000163.1 GCF_002744175.1 Pseudoalteromonas piscicida | reverse complement strand
CTGTGGTAGGAGCGAGTTTATCTCGCGAGGTGTTTTAAATCTCACAATATCACGAGGCAAACTCGCTCCCACAAGATGGAGACTCTGGTAGGAGCCGCTTCACGCAGCGAGCTTTAAAATATCGCGATGTGAACTCGCTCCCACGGAGTGAATCCCCTGGTAGGAGCCGCTTCACGCGGCGAGCATTTAACAGATCGCGAGGTAAACTCG
>NZ_NKHF01000090.1 GCF_002744175.1 Pseudoalteromonas piscicida | reverse complement strand
GTTTGCAAGTTTGCGTGGCCGGACATAAATATCTACTGTATAGGTTTTAGTAAGCCCCGCACTGTCTGTAGATTGTAACTGAACAGTGGCGTATCCAGCCATATCAGCGAGCGGCCTAATATTCATTTGCCACGAGGCTTGATACAGCCCGCCTTCGTAACGTATTTGCTCGTTTTGCGTTAAAGTGATATTCCCAATGGGCAAAAGTGCGCTGTTACTGCTAGACACAACCGCGATTGAAAAGTCGGAGGAGTCCACATCACTGGCATGAATATCTACCGTTTTTGTGCCTCCAACATTTACATCTACCGAACTTGGCAGCTCCAATAAGGTCGGGTCATTTATACAACGTACGTTGTAGGTTACTGTTTCTTCTATACTACTATGTACGCGATTATCATTAGTGATACTGCCAAAACCTGAAATCATAGCTATAGGAAGTTCAGGTGGGTAGATATCATACTTAGGCTTAAAAACTACGCGATATCGAACACTATCTTGGCCACAAAAGTTCTCATGGGGCTTGTACCTAATAGCCCTAGGTGACGATGGATCAATCTCACCATGCCGCGGATAAAGAGTAATCGCATCGACACTCGCTTCACCTCTCCCCTCTTCATAAAGCAAGTAATGAACAGAGCTTCTCCCCTCATCAAGATTAAAAGTTTTTGCCTGCGCATATTGAGAGCTACACGCAACGACGCATATCCCTATCAGGAGTAATCGGTAAAGAAGTTGCATTCCTTTTGCCACCTTATTAGAAACAATAAAGCACAGAAAGTACACACAAAACAGACAAAACTCAACAAAAAAGGAACAATATTTACAACTAAGATTATGCTAACTCGCAATAATGCTGCCTTTAAAGACTCAGTATCATTGCTTTAATTAACTCATTGGGATTCCAGCTCGCTTCTTTATCTGTTTGTTTATATTTATTTTTACTAATACCAATTGAATGAACTCTCTAATCAATTTGAAGGATGACATAGCAAAATTTTTGCCTAGCTACTAAAGCTATTTCTCCGCTTCAATAGCGCATTTATTTAATACATTTGGTATAACCCGCTAGTGGCCATCAATAACCCCTTCAAAACAAAAAACCCAGCACAAGGCTGGGTTTTTTTAAAGCTCAGAAGGACTTACTTTTTCTTCACTGCTTTTTTATTTGGCAGGTCAGTGATTGAACCTTCGAAGATTTCAGCAGCTAGACCGATTGACTCGTTCAGCGTTGGGTGAGCGTGGATGGTAAGCGCTAGGTCTTCACCATCAGCACCCATCTCTACTGCTAGACCGATTTCACCAAGCATTTCACCTGCATTGATACCAACCATAGCACCACCGATCACACGGCCAGACTCTTTATCAAAGATAAGCTTAGTAGAACCTTCAGTACGTGCAGAAGCAATTGCACGACCAGAAGCCGCCCACGGGAATACCGCAGTTTCGATGCTTAGACCTTGCTCTTTTGCTTCTTTCTCAGTCACACCAACCCATGCGATTTCTGGGTCTGTATATGCAATTGAAGGAATGCACTTAGGATCGAAGTAATGCTTCTTACCAGAGATAACTTCAGCAGCAACATGGCCTTCATGAACCGCTTTGTGCGCAAGCATAGGCTGGCCTACGATGTCACCGATAGCAAAGATGTGGTCAACGTTGGTTTTCATTTGCTTGTCAGTGTTGATAAAGCCACGCTCATCAACATTAACGCCTGCTTTGTCAGCGTCGATTAGCTTACCATTTGGTGTACGACCAACTGCAACTAGTACTTTGTCGTAACGTACTTGCTCTTCTGGCGCTTGCTTGCCTTCGAAAGACACGTAGATTCCGTCTTCTTTCGCTTCAACAGCAACAACCTTAGTAGAAAGCATTACGTTGAACTTGTCTTTCACGTACTTTTGGTAAATCTTGATAACGTCTTTGTCAGCCGCTGGTACTAGTTGATCAGCAAATTCAACTACGTCGATCGCAGAACCTAGTGAACGGTAAACAGTACCCATCTCAAGACCGATGATACCACCGCCTAGTACAAGTAGCTTTTCAGGTACGTCTTTAAGCTCTAGTGCACCGGTAGAGTCGATGATGCGCTCGTCTTCAGGAATGAAAGGTAGGCTTACAGGCTGAGAACCTGCTGCAATGATTGCGTTATCAAACGTCACTGTTTTCGCACCATCTGCACCTTCAACCGCGATAGTGTTAGAACCTGTGAACTTACCGTAGCCGTTAACTACAGTTACTTTACGCATCTTAGCCATACCGCCAAGACCACCAGTAAGTTGACCGATTACAGACTCTTTCCATGAACGGATTTTGTCTAGGTCGATTTGTGGAGCACCGAAAGAAACACCGTGAGAAGCCATTTCAGCTGCATCGTCAATCACTTTTGCAACGTGAAGCAGGGCTTTTGAAGGGATACAACCAACGTTCAAGCACACACCACCTAGCGTGTCGCGAGATTCGATTAGTGTAACGTCTAAACCTAAGTCTGCTGCACGGAATGCTGCAGAGTAACCACCAGGACCACCGCCTAGTACAACAACTTGAGTTTTGATTTCGTTGCTCATGTTATTACCTTAACTGTTATTTGAACGGGTTTACTCGTCAAGAGTAGCCGACCCAAAGTGCCTGCCACACACCCTAACCTGGGTACAGGGCAGAGAGAGTTATAATTGCTCGAAAGTGTATCATTCACACTCTCTCTTGTCCCGCCTAAATATCAAGCGGAACAACAAAATACAAGAAAACCGCATCACCTAAGTCATGCGGTTTTCTAGTCTTACATTACTAGCTGGCGAATATCGCTTAGATAGTTTGCAAGTGTCACAGTAAAGCGAGCTGCTAGTGCGCCGTCAATGACACGATGGTCGTATGAACAGCTTAGCGGCACCATTAGGCGCGGCTCAAACTCTTTACCATTCCATTTCGGTTTGAAGTCAGACTTAGATACACCAAGGATCGCAACTTCAGGTGCATTAACGATTGGCGTAAACGCTGTACCACCAATTCCACCAAGACTCGAGATAGTGAAACAGCCGCCTTGCATGTCTGAAGACGTCAGCTTGCCATCACGCGCTTTCTTAGAAATTTCCATCAATTCGCGTGATAACTCAATGATGCCTTTTTTGTTCACGTCGCGTACAACAGGAACCACTAGACCATTTGGTGTATCAACCGCAATACCGATGTGAACATACTTCTTCAGGATTAAGCTCTCGCCGTCTTCTGACAGTGAAGAGTTAAACGTTGGGAAGTCTTCAAGTGCTTTTGCCGCCGCTTTCATCACAAATACTAATGGCGTGATCTTCACACCCATTTTCTTTTTCTCAGCTAGCACGTTCTGTTCTTTACGGAACGCTTCAAGCTCAGTGATATCTGCTTCGTCAAACTGCGTAACGTGTGGGATTTGTACCCAGTTACGATGAAGGTTTGCACCCGATAGCTTATTGATGCGAGAAAGTTTCTTCTCTTCCACTTCACCAAACTTGCTGAAGTCTACTTTTGGCCAAGGAATAAGACCAAGCTCACCGCCGCCAGTGTTGCCACCTTTAGCAACTTGACCAGACTCAACTTGCTTCACTAGTTCTTTCACGTAGTTTTGTACGTCTTCTTTTAGCACGCGGTTCTTACGACCTGTGCCTTTAACACGAGCTAGGTTTACCCCAAACTCACGAGCTAGACGACGTACCACTGGTGAGGCGTGAGCATATTGATCGTTTGCCACAAAGTCATCTTTTTGTGCTGATGCTTTTGGTGCTTCAGATTTTGCTGCTGGCGCGGCTTGCTGAGCTGGTTTTTCTTCAGCTTTAGCTGCTGCCTGAGGTGCAGGTGCAGCACCTTCAACTTCAAATACAAAGATCAAAGAACCTGTTGATACTTTATCACCCGCATTGACTTTGATGGCTTTCACCGTACCGGCAAACGGCGCCGGTACTTCCATTGAAGCTTTATCGCCCTCAACGGTAATCAATGATTGTTCTTCTGCAACGCTGTCGCCAACGGCTACCATGATTTCAGTAACTTCAACTTCATCGCCACCGATATCAGGTACGTGTACTTCTTTCTCAGCCGATGCTGCTGGCGCTTGTTCCTGTGCTGGAGCTTGAGCTTCAGAAGCCGCTGGCGCATCACCTGCACCTGCTACCTCGAAGGTGAAGATTAATGAACCCGTTGACACTTTGTCACCAGCGTTAACTTTCACGTCTTTGATAGTACCTGCAAATGGCGCAGGTACTTCCATTGAAGCTTTGTCACCTTCAACCGTAATTAGCGATTGTTCTTCTTCAACAACATCGCCCGCTGCAACTAAAATTTCGGTCACTTCTACTTCATCGCCACCAATATCTGGAACGTGAACTTCTTTGACTTCTGTTGCCGCTGCCGCTTGTGGTTTCGCTTCTTCTGCTGGTTGTTCAGCAGGCGCTTCAGCCCCTGCTGCTTCAAAAACCATGATCAAAGAACCGGTCGAGACTTTATCGCCTTCGGCTATTTTGATTTCTTTAACCGTACCTGCCACAGAGGCAGGTACTTCCATTGATGCTTTGTCGCCTTCAACCGTGATCAGCGATTGCTCTTCCGCTACCGTGTCACCTACGCTTACTAGGATCTCGGTTACTTCAACCTCATCGGCACCAATATCTGGAACATGAATTTCGATTGCCATTACTCGTCCTCTTATGCGTAAAGTGGGTTAGTCTTGGTTGCGTCGATATCAAATTTCTTGATAGCGTCAGTCACTACTGATTTTTCAACTTTGCCTTGCTTAACAAGTTCGCCAAGTGCAGCAACAACCACGTAACCTGCGTTCACTTCAAAGTGGCGACGTAGGTTTTCACGGCTGTCTGAACGACCGTAACCGTCTGTACCAAGTACTTTATAAGATGCGCTCGGCATAAATGCACGTACTTGATCCGCGTAGTTCTTCATGTAATCCGTAGCAGCAATTGCAGGCGCATCGCCCAAAACGCTTGTGATATAAGGTACTTTTTGCTCAGCTTCAGGATTAAGCATGTTGTAGCGCTCAGCATCTTGACCGTCACGAGCAAGCTCGTTGAATGACGTGACAGAGAATACATCTGAACCAATACCGTAATCATCGCTTAGGATTTGCGCCGCTTTACGTACTTCGTTCAGGATAGTGCCAGAGCCCATTAGCTGAACTTGCGCTTTGTCGCCAGTGTAGCTTTCAAGCTTGTAAATACCCTTACGAATACCTTCTTCAGCGCCTTCAGGCATCGCTGGTTGATGGTAGTTTTCGTTCATTAGCGTTAGGTAGTAGAACACGTTTTCTTGCTCTGGGCCGTACATGCGACGGATACCATCTTGCAGAATAACCGCAACTTCAAATGCAAACGTTGGGTCATAAGAAATACAGTTAGGTACTGTGCCTGCCTGAATATGTGAATGACCGTCTTCGTGCTGCAGACCTTCACCATTTAGCGTTGTACGACCAGCGGTTGCACCTAATAGGAAACCACGCGCCTGTTGGTCACCCGCCATCCATGCCATATCACCTACACGTTGGAAACCAAACATGGAGTAGTAAATATAGAACGGGATCATTGGTAGGTCGTTGGTGCTGTATGAAGTTGCCGCTGCAACCCATGAAGACATCGCACCTAGCTCATTGATACCTTCTTGTAACACCTGACCAGAGGTTGCTTCTTTGTAGTAAGAAACAATATCACGGTCTTCTGGGCTATAGTTTTGGCCATGAGGGTTGTAAATACCGATTTGACGGAATAAACCTTCCATACCAAAAGTACGCGCTTCATCAGCAATGATAGGCACGATGTTTTTACCGATGCTCTTATCTTTTAATAAGATGTTTAATGCACGAACATATGCCATCGTTGTAGAAATATCACGCTTTTGCTCTTCTAGAAGCGGTTTGAATGCATCTAACTCTGGTAGCGTTAAGGTTTCTGTGAAATTAGGCAAACGCTTAGGCGTGTAACCATGAAGGGCGTTACGACGAGCATGTAAATACTCGTGCTCTTTTGAGCCTTCTTCTAGCGTTAGGTAAGGCAACTCTTGTAATTGCTCATCAGATACCAAGTCATCTAGGCCTAGACGTGAACGTAGGTGTGCTACGTGCGTCATATCCATTTTCTTAACTTGGTGGGCAATGTTTTTACCTTCAGCCGCAGCCCCCATGCCGTAACCTTTTACCGTTTTAGCTAGGATCACCGTTGGACGACCTTTGGTTTCTTGTGCCGCTTTAAACGCAGCAAATAGCTTAGATGGCTCGTGACCACCGCGCTTCAACGCAAAGATTTCTTCGTCAGTCATATCAGCAACCAACGCTGCGGTTTCAGGGTAACGACCGAAGAAGTGCTCACGTACAAACGCACCATCTTTTGCTTTGTAAGTTTGGTAATCGCCATCAACTGTTTCGTTCATCAGTTGTAGCAATTTACCGGTCGTGTCTTTAGCTAGTAGCTTATCCCAACCTGAACCCCAAACCACTTTGATCACGTTCCAACCAGCACCTTTAAATAGGCCTTCGAGTTCTTGGATGATCTTGCCGTTACCCATTACTGGACCGTCAAGACGCTGTAGATTACAGTTGATTAGGTAGCATAGGTTGTCTAGCTTTTCACGGGCAGCGAATGAAATCGCACCGCGTGATTCTGGCTCGTCCATTTCGCCATCACCAAGGAAGGCATAAACACGCTGCTCAGACGTGTCTTTTAGACCACGACCATCTAGGTATTTTAGGAAACGCGCTTGATAGATAGACGCAATTGGACCTAGACCCATAGAAACCGTTGGGAACTGCCAGAACTCAGGCATTAATTTAGGGTGTGGGTATGAAGAAATACCGTTACCATCTACTTCCTGACGGAAGTTATCTAGCTGCTCAGCGCTTAGGCGACCTTCAACAAATGCACGAGCATAAATACCCGGAGAGATGTGACCTTGGTAATATACTAAGTCACCACCGTCTTTCTCGTTTGGTGCACGGAAGAAGTGATTAAAACACATTTCATAAAATGCAGCTGACGACTGGTAAGACGCCATATGCCCGCCCAGCTCTAGATCTTTCTTCGAAGCACGAAGTACGATCATGATCGCATTCCAACGGATGATAGAGCGAATACGACGCTCAAGGTTCACATCCCCTGGATACGCAGGTTCTTGATCTGCTGGGATAGTGTTGACATAGTTAGTCGTAGTGCCTGTTGGCATATCTACGCCATCAAGACGCGCTTGCTCTAATACTTGCTCTAACAAGAACTGAGCGCGCTCTACGCCTTCTTCTTTTACGACCGACTCAAGCGCCTGTAACCATTCTTGGGTTTCTAGCGCGTCTACGTCAATTTTATTGACTTCAGACATATGGAGTGTTCCTTATGTTTAAAATACGAATTTATTCTATTTGTGCCAATTCTTGCTGACTCAAGCCCGATTACTGCTGCTTAGTTCTGCGCAGTGAGCGTTCAATACGTGAACGCTCTTTACCAGCCTCTAGTAACGCTTCTTCAATAAAGGCTAAGTGAGCGTTACTGGCTAATCTTGCTTGTTCAGGGTTACCATTGATCACCGCATCTAATAACAACTTTCTGTGCTCACCGAGCTGCTCACTGATGTCTGACTTTTGCACCAAGACCGTCAAGTTTTGCAACACGTTTTGCTCAAGCAATGACTGCATCCCTTTCACAAGGTGAAGCAGCACCACATTGTGTGATGCCTCTGCAACGGCAAAGTGAAACGCGTTAATCGCCCTTGCCTTTTGCATTAGGTCTTCCCCTACTTCTGCAATATTGTCAAAGCTTTGTTGTACCTTTGCAAAGTCATTTTCGGTGCCCCTGAGCGCCGCATAGTAGGCAGCAATACCTTCTAATGCATGACGAAACTCAAGCAAATCAAACTGAGATTCCGGATGTTTACTGATCAAATCAAATAAGGGATCAGTTAACCCTTCTTCTAGCTGATTTTTAACGTACGTCCCCCCCCCTTGACGGCGGGTCACCAGCCCTTTGGCCTCCAGTTTTTGGATTGCCTCACGTAGTGATGGACGCGACACTTCAAATTGCTTAGCTAGCTCACGCTCAGGCGGCAACTTTTCACCCGGTAATAACGAGCCCTCGAGGATCATGTTCTCAAGTTGTTCTAATATTACGTCCGATAGTTTTGCTGCTTTAATCTTTAAAGACATTGAAATAACGCCAATTTTTTATGATGTGACCTAGCCAGACTGCTGACTTATTTTAATCAATTTGGTAAGAATTAACTTCATAGGTAAATTGGTCATACCAAATTTGCACAATACGTTATCAAAATCCATGACAACTGTCAAAATTCAGCGCAATTCAATAATTAGCTGAGTGTAAAAACAACAGTTGATGTGCACAAACTTTAACCAAGAATCAAGCAAATTTAAAAGGCGAATTAAATGGTCAGACCAGCTAGAAAGTTAGTTATAGGTAGCCAAACCTATCTCTTTGGTTACTTTAGACAAGCTAGGTAAGCATTTATTGACCTACCGATATCATGTCGTCTTCATTCGTCATAACTGTCATTAAGGACTGTTGGTTAGGACTTCTGCGATATAAGGGATGTTACTTCCCCTTTTTTACAGTCTGCGATGTTTGGGAAATATCAATAAAAACAACTTATCAGTCTTCAAACACTCGAGAGCAGCGCGCTCTGTATTGCTGAACATAATTTGGATCGCTCAACAACTTGCTCAGTCCTTCGTTATACACTTTTACATATTCACTGTGGTGTTTATTGATCAGCAAATATCCTTTTTGGATAAAAGCAGGCACTTCTTGTGCCACCAACAACTCAGCGTCACTGGGGGGAAGCTTTTGCTGATATGACAGCGCTGATTTCTCATCCATGATCATAATATCAGCTCGATTTCTTAAAATAAGTGCAACATTTTTGCTAGTGTAAGTGGCATATGAAGTCTTGATATCCAGTGTTTTAATCGCATTGAGTAGCGCATCGGGATAGGTAAGTCCGTGATTGAGTAACAATCTAAATGGCTTAAGATCGGCGTAACTCGTATAGGTAAATGGCAAATCTTTATGATGATAAAATCGTGCGGTTTCTTCGGTTAATGGGTGCTCGGTATAATGGTAGTCCTGACTTCGCTGCTCACTGTAATACCAATAAGCGCTACCAATATAAGCTTCCTTCATTCCCTCTTGATACGCCCGCTCCCATGGCATAAACAAAAATCGCACTTTAATATTTTCGAGCGCAAAAACATCTCGGATCACCTTAGCAACACAGCCTTGGTCTTGTTGCGCCTGATCCAAATAAGGCGGCCATTGTCCCGTGGTAATATTAACCTGACTCTCCAACGCCTTGACGTTGACACTAAGACAAATCAGTAAAATTATTGGCCAAACTTGGTTCATCTGCACGCCCGCTTATTTTTGCAAAAAGTATAGGCGACAATTTTTATTATGGGTACATTATTGAGAAAAAAAGAATTGCTTAATTAACGGTTGCCAAGTCAACAAGGGAACAGTATAACAAAAGAGCTTGAGGGGATATCAAAAAGGAAACGACTTTGGCCTGGCGAGGATTGATTGCACTGTTACTTATTTTATTCCTATTCTTTTTGCTGACACTAATTTACCCAAGTGCAGCAACAGAATCGAAAGAATCTCCCAAATCCTTATTACAAGAGCTTGGCGAACAATTGGAAGAGCACACAAATAAACTCCGCGCCGCGTTCGAGCACACTCAAGTACCGACTTACAGCCCACGGCCAATCACTCAACAAGCGCCTACAAAAAAGCCAGAGCAAGCGCTGGCACAGCTGACTGGTCACAGTGATGTGGTTAATATGTTTGGCGGCATGACAGCCCCAACTTGCGCAACATTAAAAAGCAAAGTGTTTTCATTGCAAGCACAATACAAAGACACCCAGTACTTTAGATTACACTTGACGGGAAGTAAGGTAAGTCCATACGTTAAGTACCAAGCACAGCAAACACTGAATGTGGTATACATGTTGTTTCAACACTTTATCAATCAGTTAGCACAAAAGAAGACACTAATCCCCATCCAATTGAATATGCATATTGCTGCCAATGACGCTGACTATAACGAGTTGATCCTTGCCCGTGACGCCGAACCTACGGGCACAGCCGGTATGTATTTCCTGTTCCAAAACCAAGGGTTTGTTAAAGGCGGTGGTAGTGAGGAGCAAACCTTAAGAACCCTGATCCACGAGTCGGTTCATGCTCTTGTTTTTTATTATTTTGGTATCACCCCAAGGTGGGTAACAGAGGGAATAGCGGAATATTTTGAGCACCTAAGAATTACAGAAACGGGAAAATTCACGATACATAACTCAACCGAAGATTGGCTAACCAAAGCAGGCCTATTAAGCTCACACTACTCCAAGCTTGATATCAACACCTTGTTTAACAGCGAAGGCCAGTGGCAGACCATACAAAAACGCACTTTATATGCCAATACTTACCTATTTACGGGGTTTATGATTGAAAGTAATAGCGAGCCATTCTTTGAGTATTTGCTGCAAGAAGGCAGCAACCCCTGCAATGTTGTGCCCGCAGACAACATTGAGCTGTTATTTCGCAATACCAATGAAAACATAGAGACCCAATTTGAAGCATGGCGTAGCAAGCCTAAGGAGGTGCTTTCCGGTTATTGGAAAAATGAGTAAACGACACATTCAAGTTGGCAAGTGACTCAGGCTTTCTAACCTACTTGATTGTAGGTCTGATAAGCGAGCGTCACCTGACATATCAAACGCAATAAAGCCATTATATTGCTTTGGTGGGGCTATTTCGGCACACCTAGCAAATATAACAGTTGTAACAAAGACCCCTCGCAAATGGCAGCGTCGGCATTTTCAACTACCTTAGGTTTACCGTGAATGGCAACGCCTAGCTGTGCTTTTGCCATCATGACAAGATCATTTGCGCCATCGCCAATGGCAACGGTTTGGTTCATTGGTATGGCGTATTGTGTTGCGAGCAGTGCTAGTACCTCAGCTTTTTTGTCGGCGTCAACAATGTCCCCTAAAACTTTACCGGTTAGCTGTTCGTTTGCGACTTCCAACGTATTGGCAAATACAGCATCTAAGTGCAACGGCGCAATTAACGCTTCGGCAAACCAAGTGAAGCCACCAGAGGCAATCGCTAGGTGCCAATTGTGCTGCTTAAGCGTTTGGCATAATGCGCCGATGCCAGGCATTAAGGGTAAGTCGTCTTTTAAAGACTGAATTTGCGAAAGTTGTACACCCGCCAATGAGGCCACTCGCCGATGTAAGCTTTCATTGAAGGATAACTCACCAGCCATTGCCTGCGCGGTGATCGAAGCAACTTCGTCAAAACGCTCTGCGAGCCTTGCGATTTCGTCAATACATTCGATTTGAATAGCAGTAGAGTCCATATCCATCACCAGTAGTCCGGGCTTTGTGATGGTCGGCGCTTGAGTCGCAATAGCACCTTGGACTCCAATACTTTTGGCAAAGTTGCTTAGTTGCGCTTTACACGGTTTTTTGTCAGCTTCAAAACGCACTGCGAGCGCTGTTGGCAGTAGCTCATGCGGTTTATATGCAGTAACATAAACTTGCTTAGCACCAATGGAAACAACAAAATCAATCAGTTGGCTCAAATGTGCCTGTTGCATCTCTAGACCAAAAATGCAGAGTGTATGCTGCGCGTGCTCATTAACCTGAGAAACAGCACTAAGGCTGCTATTTGCTTGGCATTCATACCAATGATTTAGGGTGATCAGCGCGTTAATTGGCGCAGTTGCCTCATGAGTAGCGTATTGAATGATTGACGACATAAGTTGCTCCTTGATAGCGTTAAGCCGATTTTTAACATGATTGCACTAAGCTGTCAGTAGTCTGCCACTGTAAAAGCGGGTAATATTCGATAAATATGAAAAATTTACATGTCTTAGAAGTGCTTAACTCGTCCAGAGGACGCAGATTATTGCGTTTGTGCATTGCTGCTGTCAGCTTGATAATGGTGACTTGGCTTGCGTTTAATACCAGTTTTGAATCTCATCGCTTGCTCCATAATGGCGCGGACCTTACCGCAAGGAGCCTCACCAAGCAGCTCGCAAAAAATGTAGCGCTGCCCCTTTCTCGTGATGATACGCCGAGACTAAGTGCGTTGGCCAATCACCTTGCTGGTGATGACTTTGTACTACAAGTGTCTATTTATGATTACCAAGGTCGATTTGTCGTCGGCAACGACGGTATCACCGCACCTGTACAGTATCAGCAATTACCGCAAACACTACCTGGTTTGAGCAAAACTAAAAGTATTATTTCAGAACCTGTGTACACACCAACAGGGCAGCCTCTAGGGTTTGTTAACATGGTTTATTTAACAGAAGCCGCCATGTCGCAAAGTCACTCACACTTTCATGAGCTTGGTCGGGTGGTACTGCTTATGCTCGTGATCACTATGGTGTTTACATGGCAAATCGGTCGGGCCTTAAAGCGCTGGGAAGTAAAACGAAAAATCCGCAGAAAAGTAAAGATGCTTCCCCCGCCAAGTAAATCCAATGCTCAAAAACAGCAAGGGTGAGACTATTACTGTTGTAAACAGTTTGATAATATAAAAACAACTTGTGGTAACCGCGAATAACAAAGGACATGAGCAGTAAACTTTTTATCACCCCAAAACCAACCCCCAATGCATCATTAAGGCTATTTTGTTTTCCTTATGCCGGTGGTTCTCCCAGTATTTTTACTCCTTGGATAGAAAAAGTCGGCGAACACGTTGAGCTCGTTTTTGTTCAACTGCCAGGCAGAGGAGCCAGACTTATCGAGCCAGCAATCGATAATATGCCTCAGATTATTGACACACTGATGCAACACCAAGACTTTATCACAAGCAAACCGTTTGCATTTTTTGGTCATAGCCTAGGAAGCCGGATTTCCTATGAGTTAGCCTCACAATTACACCAAAATGCGCTACCAACACCGCGTAAAATATTTGCTTCAGCTAGCCGCGCTCCCCATTGCTCGTCTAGCTCAACCCCGATGCATGACCTGCCACATGATGAGTTTATTACCAAGTTACGAGACCTAAATGGCACGCCGAAGGAAATATTAGACAATGCAGAGCTGATGGAGTTACTGTTACCACTGCTCAGAGCGGACTTTAAGATTGCGGATACGTACGTGGCGAACCAGCACCCACTGTCCTCCCCTATACATGTATTCCATGGGATTGAAGATGACATTTTGGATGAGCATGTCGACGCTTGGCAAGACCTTACAGAGCACCCATGCACGATGACCAAATTTGAGGGCGGGCACTTTTTTATTCATCAATACGCCGACGATATGATTGCAATCATCAATCAACAGTTAACTTAATCACCTATAAGGATCGCCGGGTGAACCGGCTCCTACATCTATCATAATGAGTGCGGTTTTGTATCGCGTCACACGCGTAAAGATCGCCGGATGAACCGACTCCTACACCCATCATAATGAGTGTGGTTTTGTATCGC
>NZ_NKHF01000099.1 GCF_002744175.1 Pseudoalteromonas piscicida | reverse complement strand
CTAAAAAGGCCGTTAAACCAAGGACACAAAACAGCAGGCTTGTGCTCCTTCGTCGCTAATTTTAGCCTGCTATTTTGTGCCGTTTACGGCAAGCGTTATATCTAAAAATGTACGGAGTTTATTGATGTTTCGAAAACTGATATTTGTTGTATCCTTATTGTTGCTAGCGGGATGTGCTTCCACTGGTGCTAAAAAATCATATAAGCCAGTGAAGAAGATCTATGAGACAATTCAATTTAACCCCGTGTTGGGTGAGATTCCTAGCGATCATCCTGAATATCTAAAAGCAAGTGGAGAATGCGAAAGTACTGTTTATGCAGAAGGAATTCAGATTAATGGTGAAACAGTAAAAGATCGAAGCAAGCTAAACAAGATATCTACTGAACATATGTCTGAGTATATTAAGAATAGGCTTTATAAAGATCTAGATATAAATGGTGCATATCACGGAGCAAGTGCAGCTGTTTCTGTCACAACAGGAAATTACACTTCATCATATAGCTCTAAGAGCAAGCCTAAGTCATATAGTGATTATATGAAGGAGTACATGTCTCTCGAAAAGCCACAAGATATAAAAGCTATAGACGCCCTCCAAGAGAGCTATATAAAATGTATGCGTGAAGATAAACAGTTTAGGCCGTTCAAAACAATAGTTAAGGATGCAAAAACCGGCGAAGTTATAATGGTCCACGAACTAAAAAAATAGGATATAACAAGCCAATCAAGGGGATGCCTGGCGGCACCCCTTATCGGGGCGTTGGTATGACTCCCACTGTCAAGTTAAACACACTGATCCTTGCCTAACTTTTTAAGCCATAATTTTATAGTCGAATTAGAGCGAGTTAATACATAGGGTGAAGCAAGTAATGTCGCCGGTTTTCATGCTGATATTCGTTGGTTATTACTATTTCTAGTAACAGAGCAGACCTTACTTAGTTCGTCGTGACACCTGTTTTCAGTCTATGTTCGTGGTTCAATGCTGCGTTAGCTGCATTGCCATCCTAACGCCATCCGGTGGTTGTGCCACCCCCGATGCTTGGCCTCACCGACTCTCTATTAAGCAAGCAACTATTCAAATCGGGTGCTAAACTTCTGATAATTCAGTTTCTGGAAAGTGGTATGAAACCGCCTTTGTATAAAGAAGATAAGTTAACGGTAGAGCAAGAATCACAGCGACAGCAGATAGAATTAGTCTATCAATCGGCCCGCTACAATCAGTTATTAAGTCCTCTAGTCGGAGCTATTCTCGCTTCGGTACTATGGTCTTATGTTTCAAACACTATGCTGATTAGCTGGGTAGTTTGCTTGTTTATACTGGGAGTTTGGCGTCATATTCAAGCAAATGCCCGTCAAAGCGTGCCAAAAAATATAAAAATACTAAAGGCATGGGCACGCACTTATTTGATTAGCCTTGGATCTGTTACCAGTATGTGGGGCTTCGGTGGGGTGTGGCTTATGTCGAGCCTTGAGGGGGAGTTGCAAATAGTGGTGTTTTGTTTCCTGATGGGGATGTCTGGAGGCTTTGCTTCACTTTACGCAGCTCATATCCCGAGTGTGGCTGTAAGCCTGCTGACGATCATGGCACCTGCTGCTGTATTTCAGTTTCTGCAAGGAGGTTTGTTTCATATTGCTTTAGGCTTAGCTGGCATTGTGTTTATGGGAGGGGTATACCAAGGCCCCAGGTTGGTGGAACGTGCGCTTCGCGAAAATCTTGAGTTGACCCGGAAGCTGGAACGATTGGTAAATATCGATTTACTCAGTGGCCTATACAATCGACGCGGTTTTGTTAGCACTTGTGGTCCGTTATTAGCTAATGCTGGGCGAGCGGGACGTTCATCTGCTCTGCTGATGCTGGATGTGGATAACTTCAAGCAAATCAACGATCAATATGGACATGCAACCGGTGACAGTGTGATACAGTTGATGGGTGAAACGCTCACAGTGCAAGTAAGGGAAGGAGAGTTTAGTAGTCGCATAGGAGGTGAGGAGTTTGCTGTTTTCTTACCCGATGCCTCTGTAGAACATGCCGTGGCGTTAGCAAATCGAATCTTAAATGCCGTCCGTAATAATCAACTAGAGGTGAACGGCATTACCATTAGTATTACAGTGAGTATTGGCGTTGCGGTTTCAAGTAATAAAAACCACTCATTTGATGCACTCATGCAAGCAGCTGACACCGCGCTATATCAAGCAAAAAATAATGGTAAAGACCAAGTGAAAACTGCGTGATTAGTGACAAAACTAATGGGTTAACAGCGCGTAGGGGGAGTATCAATTGGAGTGCAGTTGTTTGAGGAGCAATAGCTTGCTCCTCGGCAATACGTTACTTATCAAAAGCACGTTTCATAAAATTAGGTGTCGCTAGTGCGCCTTTATGAATACCGGTATTGTAGTACTCGGTATCAAATGCTGCATTATCAACGTCTTTTTCACGGAATCCTGTAAATTTCTCACCTTTACGCGCCATGGTTGCAGACCAAAGGCCGCTTGGGTAGATTGGTTGAGGGAAAGGCAATGTTTGCAGATCAACGAAGCCAACTTCTAACATCGCATCACGCATCTCTAGTAGCAATGGCATGTGCATCAGTGGTGATTCACTTTGCTGGATCAAAATACCGCCAGAGCGTAGCGCTGCTAGGCAGCTTTTGTAGAAAGCGTGGTTGAATAAACCTTCACCAGGGCCGACCGGATCGGTGCCATCAACGATGATGACGTCAATAGATTCAGCTTGTGCTTCACGCATGTATTTAATGCCATCATCAAACATTACCGTGGCGCGTGGGTCATCGTTAGACTCGCAAAGCTCCGGGAAGTATTTTAACGACATTTGCGTCACAACTTCGTCGATATCAATCTGGGTCACTTTTTCAACACCTGGGTGTTTTAGCACCTCACGCAATGTGCCGCAGTCGCCACCGCCAATGATCACGACATTTTTAGGGGCTGGGTGTGAGAATAGCGCTGGATGGCTCATCATTTCGTGATAGAAAAAGTTTTCACGCGTGCTCACCATAGTGCAACCGTCAATGATCATCAGGTTACCAAAATCCGTGGTTTCAAACATTTCTACTTTTTGAAAAGGTGATTGGATTTCGTCTAGTTTTTTGTTGACTCTAAGTGAAAAAGCGCTGCCATCGCGGTCGCTAATTTCAGTAAACCAACGGTTTGCTTCTAAGTTTGCCATGATTGTGTTCACACTTGATAAAAATTAGCGCAATTCTGCCAGTGCTTGCGCCTTTGCTCAATCAATTTTAGCTAACATTTTGTACTTTGCCTCATATTGGCACTATTCAACGATGAGGTTATTTAGAAAGTTTGTAAGCGAACGAAAACGCAACTTTAGGTCGCATTGACTGGTTTGGCGTATTAGAATGAAGCTTTATAAAGATTTAATTGAGAGCAGCAATGACTTGGGGTCTGCAAACAGCACGTTCTATCTATAACGTTACACATTGGAGTGACGGTTATTTTGATATTAATGAACAAGGTCAATTGGTGGCATTTCCAGATGGTGATCGCACCAAGCCACCTATTCTTCTTTGTGAATTGACCGAACAATTTAAAGCACAGGGCCTTACTTTACCTGTGTTGGTGCGTTTTACTGACATTTTAAAACATCGTGTCGATACCTTAACTCAAGCCTTCACTGCTGCACGAGCCCAGCGTGACTATCAAGGACAGTACACCTGTGTATACCCAATTAAAGTCAATCAACAACGCTCTGTGGTCAGCAAGTTGCTCGCTCACCCAAGCGGGCTTGTCGGACTAGAGGCTGGCTCTAAGCCTGAGCTAATGGCAATACTTGGTGTTGCACATCAGCCGATAACCATCGTATGCAATGGCTATAAAGACAGTGAATTCTTGCGCTTGGCTTGTATTGGTCAAGCCATGGGTCATCAGGTTAATATCGTGGTAGAAAAGCTTTCTGAGCTAGATACGCTACTCCAAGAGATTGACGAGCTTGGTATTGAGCCTTCTATTGGGATCCGGATCCGCCTAAATTCGGTAGGTAAGGGTAAGTGGCAAAATACCGGTGGTGAAAAAGGTAAGTTTGGCCTGACCGCCAGCCAAGTATTGCAAGCCGTGGAGCTGCTTAAATCACACAATCGCCTGCACCTGATGCAGCTGGTGCATTTTCATATCGGTTCTCAAGTTGCCAATATTCGTGATATTCAACGTGCGCTAAAAGAATGTGCTCGTCATTATGCAGAACTATATCAACTCGGAGTACCGCTACGTATTGTTGATGTGGGTGGTGGCCTTGGGGTGGATTACGAAGGCTCCGGTTCTCGCAGTTCATGTTCAATGAATTATACTGTTGCAGAGTACGCGAAAAATGTGGTTCATGCTTTTCATGATATCGCAGAACTTAACGACATCCCGCATCCGGATATCATTACAGAATCAGGTCGTGCACTTACAGCACACCACGCGATGTTGATCACCGATGTCATCGACGTTGAGAAGGCGCCAAATCAAGAAGAGCCGATACAGCCTCAAGATGCAAGCCCGTTGGTGCTGCAGGAATTATGGCATTCACTGTCGCAATTGACACCGCGCATGGCACTAGAAACCTATCATGATGCCATGCATTTATTTAGCGATGCACATGACCAATACGTGCATGGTTTGATAAGCATGCAAGAATGGGCACAGCTAGAGCAGCTTTACTTCACCACACTTCATAAAGTACGTGAATGCTTGAGTGAAAATGCTCGAGCGCACCGCGAGGTATTGGATGATCTCAACGAAAAGTTGGCAGATAAATTGTTTGTGAACTTCTCTTTATTCCAGTCATTACCGGATGTGTGGGGGATTGATCAGCTGTTTCCTGTTATGCCTATCGACAAGCTCAATCAGCCATTGACGCAAAGGGCCATTATACAAGACATTACCTGTGATTCTGACGGCCAGATCAACAGCTATGTTGAAGGTGCAGGCATTGAGTCTAGCCTACCTATTCCTGAGTATGTACCCGGAGAGCAATATCACGTTGCGATGTTCTTGGTTGGAGCTTACCAAGAAATATTAGGGGATTTACACAACCTCTTTGGTGACACCGACTCCGTGCATGTTGAGCTTTGTGATGAGGGATATAAACTCACCAATGCAATTAAAGGTGACAGTGTTGAAGATGTATTGCGCTTTGTTCATTACGACAAAGCGGTATTGTCAGAAAACTATGCTCAACAAATTGCGGCTTTATCACTGCCGGAGTCAATTAAAAGCCAATATCTACAAGAGCTAAATGCAGGTCTTGAGGGCTACACGTATTTCGAAGACTGATTTTTCGAGGTGTAATACCACTTTGCGCTAATACGTTGCTCATTGTGAGGACGCAAACTTAGTATAAAATAGAATAAATAGTAGCCGACCAACTGGTCGGCTTAATTGTGTGTAATTTTCAGGGTATGATACAGCTCTGCCGTAAAACACGATGAGGGAATGAATGTCGTTTATTCGAAAAGTACTCAGCCTGCTGCTGTACACCGTTAACACTATTTTTTGGTTTATACCTATTTTTATCTGTGGCTTGATAAAGTTACTTCCCATTTCGCCACTACAAAAAGTCATGAGTTATATTGCCAAAGCGTGTGCCAGTAATTGGGTGGCTTGTAATTCGCTAAGCCAAAACCTCATCGCACCCTATACGCTCAATGTGAGTGGCTTAAATGAGTTAAAACGCAAAGACTGGTATTTGGTTATTGCAAACCATCAAAGCTGGGTTGATATTTTGGTTTTGCAGCGAGTGCTACATGGCAAAATTCCATTTCTAAACTTCTTTTTGAAAAAAGAGCTACTGTACGTTCCTATTCTTGGGCTAGCCTGGTGGGCATTGGACTTCCCGTTTATGACGCGTACCAGTAAATCGCAACTGAAAAAAAATCCAAAGTTGCGTGGTAAAGATATAGAAACCACCCGAAAAGCCTGTGAAAAGTTTAAAACAATGCCTGTGAGTATTGTAAACTTCGTTGAAGGTACACGTTATACCGAACAAAAACATACCAAGCAAAACAGCCCGTTTACGCACCTGCTAAAGCCAAAAGCCGGTGGCATTGCGTTTGTGATGCAAGCGATGGGTGAGCAGATCAGTAAAGTGGTCAATGTTACTATTCATTATCCCGGTGGTGTACCAACATTTACAGACTTTATCAGTGGTAAAGTAAAGTCAGTCAATGTTCAGGTGGAAGTAATGCCCGTCAGTGCAAACTTGATTGGTGACTACACGAATGATCCCGAATTTAGAGTGCGTTTCCAATCTGAACTAAACGCACTGTGGCAAGCAAAAGATGCGCAACTTGTGGAGCTTGCCGACAGAAAGTAGTAGAAGGATGTTGTGATGTTAAAACAAATACTACCTAAGTGGTTTCTTGGACTATCAGCCAGTGCTTGGTTGCTGGTGAATACCTTTGTTTGTGGTTTATTGGTGCTCTTGTTTGGGATTGTGAAACTACTCATACCGGTGAAGTTTATTTCTACTGCATTGCACTTCTTTTATGGTATGTGGTGTAAAGGTAATTATGTGGGGCTGCGTATTGCCTGCAATAAAATTCGGCTGAGCTTGCCTAAAGAGCTACATTCTCAGGGCTGGTATTTGTTAATTTCTAACCACCTTAGCTGGCTCGATATCGTTGTGCTCAGTGCTATGGATGTGCTACCAGCGCCAAAATTCTTTTTAAAAGACGAGTTAAAATACGTGCCATTTATTGGCACGGGTGCTTGGGCGATGGGCATGCCATTTATGAAGCGGGCAAGTAAGGCACAAATTGCCAAAAACCCCAAATTAAAGGGGATGGATGTGGAGCGTACAAAGGCCAGTTGTCGAAATTTCCGCGATCATCCAACCACGGTTATCAACTTTGTAGAGGGTACACGGCACACCAAAGCAAAACACCAACATCAAAAGAGCCCGTTTCAATATTTACTCAAGCCAAAGGCTGGGGGCGTTGCGTTCGCACTTGAAGTATTATCCGAGCAACTTGATGGGATGCTCAATGCAACTTTAGCCTACGAGCTTGAAGGTGAACATATTTGTCGTGCATTTATACTTGGACGCTTAGCCGCAATTGATGTAAAAATAGACTATATCGCGATGGCGGATATTCCACTTGGTAATTATCAGGCCGACAAAGCATACCGCGTAGAGTTTCAGTCTTTTATGAATGAAGTTTGGCAACGCAAAGATTGCCAGTTAGAAGCACATTGGCAATATCACGCAGCGCCAAACGAAGCGCTCAATGAGGAGCTAGAGCAACTATGAAGTTTGATCACCTTCATGATGTCGTTCAACCTTGGTTAGAAACCCTACCGCAAGGCACTGTGATCAGTGCCTTGTTTACCAATGGTGTGGCGGTCGTCGGGCTGTTACTTTTGTACTGGGTGATCCGCCGTCTTGTATTGCCAAATGTTGAAAATCTTGCTCGTCATATTTCGCCTCGCAAGATAGGTCATCTTGCTCCACAACTGAGCAAGTTTAGTGGTCGTTTTGCTTTTGTGTTGTGTTTATTGGTGTTTTCAGCGTACCACGAGCGACTATTTGTAGCACCGGCTTGGGTGTTTGTTGTAATGGAGACTATGGCCTATGTACTATTGGTTGTCTCATCTGGGTTTCTATTCAGTAGCTTAGTTAACCTCGCCAATGGTGTTTACAACCTTTTTCCTTTTGCAAAAGAAGTTCCAATCCAAGGCATAGTACAGGTCATTAAACTACTGATATTTATTGTTTGTTCTATCCTAGTTGTGAGTATCTTGGTTGATAAATCACCTACTTATATTCTTTCTGGCTTTGGTGCCATCGCCGCGGTGATTATTTTGGTATTTAAAGATACCATCCTAGGCTTGGTGGCAAGTATTCAAATTGCAGCAAATCGTTTAGTGACGACAGGAGACTGGATCCAAGTGGATGCATTTGGTGCTGATGGAGAAGTCATTGATCTTGGACTCAATACAGTGAGAGTACGCAACTGGGACAACACGGTAACGACAATCCCGACCTACATGTTGATCTCCGACTCATTTAAAAACTGGCGTGCAATGCAAGAGTCGGCAGGGCGCCGGATCAAGCGTGCTATTCATATAGATTTTACTAGTATTGAGTCACTCAGCGAGCAGCAAAGAGAGACGTTAACTCGGCAATATCCTTTAATTGAAAAACTTGAGGATGTCCCTGATGAAATCACTAACCTTGGTCTATTTAGACGTTACGCTGAGACGTATTTAAAACAGCACGACGCAATTAATCAAGACTGCTTGTGTATGGTGCGAGAGCTTGCACCAACGCAACATGGTCTCCCTGTTGAGTTTTACTGTTTTAGCCGTGATAAGCGTTGGGTTTTTTACGAGCATTTGCAGGCCGATATTCTCGACTATATGCTTAGTGTAATGCCTGCTTTTGGTCTTCGGCCATATCAAAGCGTGAGCGACTACTTTGGCGCACACCGGGTTAATACCAATTAGTCTTAATACTTGCTCAATTTGAGGGAGCAAATCTGACGCTAACTGCGTTAAAAATTTCTCATTTAGAACAACTAAATAGCAAAATTTTTGCCTTGCCTACACGGATGTAGGTACCTTGGCGATAGCAGGATGCGGTAGCGGTGTTATCGACAAGATTCTCTCGCCTCAAAATAGATCACCTAATTAAGCTAATTGGTATAAGATAAAAGCTGGACTAAAGCATTAGGTTTTATACCAATTGTTTAATATACGATGTATCACTTTGGATGCGATACATCGTGTTAGCAGCTTGCATATAAATCAAAAAGGAGAACTGATGTTCTCCTTTTTTGCGAGTTACGCGGGTAAATATCTATATGATTGAGGGGCGGTGATATTTTCACCAAGCTCACTTAAACATAAAGGGCGCTCATATTTGACTACATTTCCAACCTTTATGGCTGTACCTCTTTCTCTGCCTAAATAGTATTCATCGAAAAATTGTTTAGAAATGCCCGCAGCTTTCTTCGTTCGGTGCCAAAGTAGCTCTGGGTGTTCGGATATGACATCTTCAATATCAAACTCACCGACCACTTTACCTACAGGCATAGTTGAATAGACTACGACTGTTTTAACGCCATTTCGTTTGAAAGTGTTTTTCCTAAACTCAAATTTTTTTGTGCCTTCAAGGATTTTATCTACAAACTCTGGCTTAATCGACAATAAGACTTTCATTGACCCCTCCTAACCTAGCAATGTGTCTAAACTGCTGGTTCGTTAACTGCATCACACCTGGGTATGCGTTTTTATCAATCCCGACTTCCTCAATCAGGCGACCACGAGTAATACGTCTGGAAAGAGCCGCATTATAAGTGAATCTGATGATATGACAGTATCTTTTTTCATTATAGATTGTTATTAATTCATCGTTAGAAAAAACAGAGTAAGGGGCGCAATATGATAAAAACTCCTTTAATGAGCTGAACTCATGGATATGCCGATATTCTTCGACCACTCCGATTGAAGTGGCTACTGACCGATACCAAGCAGATCCTTGACCGTCTGATGTACGATAAATAACCAATCCGTCTCCAGGTCTAAAATAAGATACGCCTTTCATCTTACAAATGAAGATTTTATGGATGCTATTTGTGTGAGAAACGTCCTGAATAATGTCATGAGTTTCGTTGTTTAGAATGGAATCAGGCAGTAGTCGGGAGTGGAATTCAGGATAAATTGATAACAAATACTGATTAGCTTGGTTTAAACTTACAAAGGGGTAGCTTTGTATAGTTGAGCCTACTTGCTCTCTCATTATTCGAACTAAAACTGACTCAGTGCCATTCGTAGTACTTTTTGTGCCACATGTTATAAATCCATATCTTGAAAACAAACTTTTCAAATATTCATGCTTATCAAATACTGTCACATAAATACTATCAACGTCTTGTGCAAGCGCATGGTCAAAAATCTTTTTAATAAATCTTTCTCCACGACGTGTTCCATGTGAGTTGAACTTAAAAGTGCCAACTTTCAGATGCTTGCCAGGTGGTAAGTGTGGAGAAATATCGGTAATAGGGCCCATTTCTTCTTTTAAGTACATGAATCCGTCAATAGCACGCCCATCTACCAATACGTATGCGAACTCATTTTGCTCTGCTTTACGGAAGAACCAAGCTGGAAACTCGGAATAATCAGCTCGCAATGTATCAAAAAAAGAATCCTGTAGATTAATTTGCCTGAAGGGCATATAGTGCAGGCTTTCCATAAGCTTACTCCAAGTGGGAGCTGATAAATAGAGTCAGCTCTAGTGTATCGTTATTAGTATCGTGGATAAAAAGAGGAACATCTAGCCGTTCGGCTACAGACTTGGCATGTTCTAGTTCACTATTGTTCAACTCTTTATATGCTGATTTGTCGTGTTGTATGCCATCTCTTGCGGCAATTCTCTCTAGGACCACTTTAACATCACAAGTTAGAACACACATAGCCACAGGCTCAATAGATAAGAATGTTTCTTCTGGCACTAGTTGAACGTTATGATTAGCATCGAACAGTGCAAAATGTCCATCCAACAAAAAACAAGGATCATCCACAAACTCATTTAAGGCCGTCAGCAGAACATCTTGGTTTTTTGATACATTAGCAACGGATTTGTTTTTGGTAAAGAGACCTTGCTTTGCTCTTTTTATCAGATCACTGGCTGAATAATGAGGTATATTAAACTCAGAAACTAATTTGTTACAGAGGGTAGACTTTCCGACACCATGAATGCCGCCAATAAATATCACTTTCCTTTTCATCACTACATTTCCATATACGGTATAAACAAATATATAGAACTAAAGCTTCCATCAATTGTCAATGTAATATTAATAAATATTTAATTGATGTGAGTTTATGGCTGTCATACGTATCATGATAGCCCCGATAAATGTCAGGCCATTAACATTTGGTTATTTCGCCGATAGTCTTGCTAATAACCCCGCTACCATCTTGATGACCCATCATGAAATGATGACTCCAATAGTGCGAATAGTTTATCTCTAGCTGATTTTCTACGCCAATCTTCTTTCCAAGCCATTTCATTTGCATAGTCAATCATATATGTCGCTTGCATTTTGTGTGTTGTTCCATGTTCACAACGACTAAAAAAGACTCGGCTTGATTGTTATTTATCTCATCTATCGCTTAGTATTCATTCGAATTATCGACTGTTTAATGGGTGAATATGATTTTATAAGAGTCATAAGCCTTATTATCATCATTTTTTGGTACACATGTTTCTTAGCTGGTGAGAAACAGGTTACGGAGTCTTAAGTACTCAGTTTCTGATGAAAATTCAACTTCAAGAGATTGAACTACAGCATAGAAAACCTAGGGAATTGATGCATCCGAACCTTTCGGAACATTTCTAGGTGCTTCAATAAGGCTGAGGATAAAGATCCATACTTTAACTTTTTTGAGTTAAATTTTTCTAGTTAGTTGTAGTTCAGGTACGTGGATAGGCACTTCATGAATATCGATTACACGCTCTAATGATGCTACATCGGTGTATATTTCTTTCAAGCTCAACGAACTCTGATTTAGCAGAGATGTACTTTTTAGCAAGTTAAGAAACCGATGACGGAGTTCTTGTAGTCATGTGAAGAAGCTTAACTTTTTCACATGATCATTTCATATGCGACAGCTACATAATAGCAGTATTAGCCTTGGTCACTGTGAGCACTAAGCGCTTTAGGCTGTAGCGATGAACTGAGCTATACATTACCAGCAACAAGACCAAACACCACAAAAGCAATCAGTAATTGCCAGATAGCGGGCTTTAACCACTTCAAGACCACAAAACCCAGCACTACTGCAACCATATCTAGCCAACTGTGCACGGCGGAAAGCCAAATAGGCTGATAAAATGCTGCCGCTAAAATACCTACCACACCAGCATTTAACGCAGCACTGATACTGGCAAAGCGAGGCATGGCGATCAGTGATTGCCACTGTTGATTAAATGCCCACATCAATAACAGGCCAGGTAAGAAAATTGCGACTGTTGCTATGATTGCACCTAAGATAGGATTGATTTCTGGTGCTGTCGCGCCAAGAAAGCTGGCAATGGTGAACATAGGACCTGGAATTGCTTGTGCTGCGGCATAAGCGGTTAAAAAGGTTTCCTGTGCGATATTATCAACGCTGGTTTGCAATAAGGGCAATACGACATGACCACCGCCAAATACCAAAGCACCAGCTTGATAAAATTCGGCAAATAGCTGAGTTGGTAATGCCGCAAAGGTGAGCAAAAATAATCCAATAAACAAAGCAAACACCGACCAGTTAGTGCCACTGTGCGGGTTACCCTGAGCACTTGGTGCGTTGCTAAAAGAATAAAAGCAAGCAATCACGGCGAGGACTACGAGTATGCCAAGTTGAGAGCCCAAACTTGGTAAAAACAGCAGCACGAGCGTTGCGATAAATGTGACGATTTTAAGTGCCGTGGTTTTACAAAAGCTTTTTGCCATGCCGAGTACCGCGTCAGCCACGATGACAACAGCAAACAGTTTTAGCCCATCAATAATGGCAAGCGCCGACCCTGAAAGTTGTTCGGCCGTTAATGCCAGTAGTACCATCAACAAGAAAGAAGGTAGGGTAAAACCTAAAAAAGCAGCAACCCCGCCAGCAACTCCCGCTTTTTCAAGACCGATGGCAAATCCCACTTGACTAGAGCCTGGGCCTGGTAAGATCTGCGAGAGACTAATCATGTTGGCGTAGCGCTCGCTACTTATCCATTTTAAGTTATCGACAAAGTGTTTTTTAAAGAATCCGAGATGTGCGGCAGGACCGCCAAAACTTGTGCAGCCTAATAAAAAAAACTGATAAAATATTTTCAGAAACATAGTTTACCTTGTGATATTGTTAACTCTATATCCTTACAGTTTTATATGACATTTTTATGACTATTGCGTACACATGGGTCGCAGTTGGATAATCACTATGCAAATAAGATTATTGCCGTATTTGTTTGCTTTGCTTACAAGTTTTACCGCCTTTGCTCAACAGATAAACGTTGCGGTTGATCATGCGCCCCCTTATAGCATCATCGAAGACAGTGGTGAAGTTCATGGTTTAATTCTAGATATTCTTACCACCATTCGCGAGCAAAGTGCTATCGATTATCAAATTAATGCGGTGCCATGTCCGTTTTCTCGCTGTATGCGCATGCTAGCACAAGGTGAGGTGGACGTGATGGGAGGCTTGATACGTACACCGAAGCGGGAAAAGATCATGCAGTTTGTAGATCCGGCTTACATGACTTTGACTTCCTCTTTTGTGTTTTATGCAAGACGAGATAGCGACATTACCGTAGAGCAATACACAGATCTTTATACCAAGCGGATCGCAGTCATGCGAGGTGGTGCTTTTTATCCTCGCTTTGATGAAGATAGGGAGCTTAATAAAGTACCTGTTTTTAGTGAACGTATTGCCTTTGATTTATTACTAAAAGGGCGCGTTGACCTAGTTATTGCTGTTGAGGATACAGCTGAAGTTGCCATGGAAGTATTAGGTCAACCGATTGAAAAGCTAAAGAAGGTATCTTATCGACATCAACAAGCCATTTATGGACATATGGCGATGAGTAACCAATTTAATGATAGTCCTCTAGCGCAAAAAATTCGTCAGGCAATGGCGCGTCTAGCCAAAGAAAAGCAATTAGACAGCGTGGTTGCAAAGTATAAGCTTCCCCCTGTCTCTGAACATATTCAAGGTGTAACACTGCCACATCCTTAACACCCCCAGCAAGCACGCTTCAGCGAGCGTTAATTGTTTATTGCAACAATAGACACAATCAAGTTGAATTAAACTCAGGTGGGATAATGATTGCAAGAAATATGTTAATCGGTGCAGCAGTGGTGGTTGCGTTGTCAGGATGTGAAATGAATAACACAGGTAAAGGCGCTGCGATTGGTGCAGCGACTGGTGCTGTGCTAGGAAAAGCAACCGGTAATCATAAAGACAAGCGATTAGCAATTGGTGCTGCCGTTGGTGCCATAGCCGGTGCAGCTATTGGTAATTATATGGACAAGCAAGAAGCCGCTTTTAATCAAGAATTGGCAGGTACTGGCGTGGAAGTGGTACGAGAAGGCGATCATATGCGTCTAGTTTTACCGTCGAATATTACTTTTGCCAGTGGTAAATCAGCGATAAGCCCTGGTTTTTATAACACATTGCAAGGTATTGCACGTGTTATGCAACAGTACGACAAGACATTCCTCACGATTGTAGGCCACACAGACTCCACAGGTTCAGCAAGTTTCAACCAAACGTTATCTGAGCAACGTGCTAATAGCGTGAAGCAGTACCTTTTATCGCAACAAGTGTTGCCGGCACGATTATATGCAGAGGGGATGGGAGAGTCCCAACCTGTTGCAAGTAATCAAACTGAGCAAGGAAAAGCACAAAACCGCCGAGTAGAAATCAAAATTATTCCAAACCGCGCGTAGGAAAATCAAGGAGTGCTATGTTTGAGCACTCCTTTTTATAGATTTCGGCTGCTATAAAAATAAGGTATTTATCGAATTAACAGATAAATCAGGCCTGCGCCGATAATGCCCCCAACACTTAGGGATAAGATTGCAGTAAACAAGAATAAATGGTAACTCACTGTTTTGTCAGCTTTGTTTCCTTTACTTTGGAGCATGCCAGTCAAATCAATAAGCTTGGCTTGGGAGATTTCAAACACTGCACACAAGCTCATGACAGTCTCTTTACTTGCCGTCCCGTCGCTCTCGACGCGTTGAATTGTGCGTAGACTAACTCCAGAGGCATCTGCTAAATGTTGCTGAGTCCAACTCTTTTCGGTTCGTAACTGCTTTACTGTATTGTTATTTATTTGCATGATCTACATCCTTGATGCGCTTTTAAAGTACTGTGCTGCCGTACCAACGCCCCAAGTAGTAGGCTAGAGTGAATAAGAAAATGCTGGCAACCAGGCCGTAACCCATAAAAGTGAATATGATCTTGGCTAAGGTCAACTTTTCATTTACTGGAGTGCTTGATTGTCTACCAAGTATTTTTTTTCCTTTGAGTAATAGGCACTCAGTTTCAAAAGTAAAACTGTTAATTACGCAAAATTTGGCTTCATAGTCCTGATCTGCAAAAGTAAATCTATGGGTGCCTCCAAAAGAAAAGTTGCGCTTTTTAGAAACACAAACATCATCAACGAAAACATACTCACAGCCATTTAGAACGTTTGCACAGCATGTAATCTGGTGATCTCCATCTTGGAAATATACTTTGTAGGTAGCTTTTTCTAGTTTTTCTAAGTCAGACATATTGAACTCCAGTTAAGTTGTTGTCTCCACTGTGCCTGTTTCTCCATTAAAACACGCCGACACACTTACGTCAGCGCTTAAACTGTCATATGACAATAATTTATAAAATTAATTAACTTAATGATTTTAATGCTTTTATACCGAATGTTAAGGTTGGGTAAGACATGGAGGTCAGAAAAAGCACTGAGCTTTATAAAGCTTTATGACTCAGTGCCTCAACAAAAAGAGAGTCTAATGTGTTTAAAGCGTGTCACACACCACTTCAGCTTTGCAGGTAATTACGCTGACATTGGTGTAACCGATACGTGTAAGTTGCTCTGCGGCAAAAATAGCACGGCCACCAGCAGCACAGTGCAAATAAATTGGTCGGTCTGCGTCTTTTTCCAGTTCAGGAAGTTTAAACTCCAATAAACCTCGAGGAATGTTGATTGCCCCACTGGCCGATTTTTGGCTATGTTCGGCGGGCTCTCGAACGTCTATGACCAAGCCATTATTTTGTGTGATCTCTGATTTTGCTTGCGCTGCATCGATACAACGCTGATTTGGCTTTACTGTTTTTAAGACATCTTGGGCAGATATCAGCATACGTCACTCCTTATTAGTTTACTTGTCTCATTATGGCTTACCTTTCCTGAATGCCAAGTTTCTTCAAAATGGTGATCATTGGACACCAGTTTGTAAACGCAGATTGCACCAAGTTGGCACATATAAATACACTAAACCAGATCCAATCGGGACTGACAAAATGTGTAAGCAGTAAGGAAATTGCAAACATCACACCAGCGATTAATCGAAGTAAAGGATGTAAGGTCATAACGAAACTCCAATATATTAGTTATCACTAATATTAGACATTGCTAATGTTTGTGTCTATACTTTGTGCAAATTTATTTTTAGGGAGTCAGCATGGATCTTCAGCAAATGGCACAAAATGCCGAGCAGGCGGAGTCGCTACTTAAATTAATGGCAAATAAAAATCGTTTGATGATTCTGTGTTCACTGCAAAAACAGGAGTTAAGTGTTAGTCAACTTAATGAGATGGTGCCACTTACACAGTCTGCTCTATCTCAGCACTTGGCCAGTATGCGAAAAGCTGAAATCGTATCAACTCGCCGTGATGGAGCCACTATTTATTACCAAGTCAGTGATAGTCGGGTGGCGACCATGCTAGAAAGTCTGTACCAGCTTTTTTGTGCTAATTGACCTGTTAGGATGCACTGATTTATGCAAAAGATAGATAGCGCGATTAAGCAAAGCTTACAAGGGCATTTGCCCACGCTTATTTTTCTGTGTTCTATTGTCCTTGGTTTATTTGCACTGCAAATGACACCGAGAGAAGAAGAACCACAAATTGTTGTGCCAATGCTAGATATTCATGTGGAAGTGCCTAACACCGCCTCTCCAGAGGTGGCACGTTTGGTTACCACACCGCTGGAAAAGCTGCTATTACAAATTCCTGGTGTAGAGCACGTATACTCCACAACGCAAACAGGGGCTGCGGTTGTCACATTGAGGTTTCATGTTGGAGAAGACAGAGAGCGGGCGATTTTAAATACCTACACAAAATTGAACGCCAATCAGCACACCATGCCCGGTATCGTAAAGCAATGGCAGATCCGCCCTATAGAAGTAGATGATGTGCCAATCCTCATGTTGGGGTTGTCTAGTTCAAACCCTGCCTTGTATGGCGACTATGAACTGACGCGTTTCGCACAAGAGCTATCTATACAGCTGCAAACTATTCCAGATACCAGTGAAGTCACTGTAATTGCAGGGCGAACAAGAGCATTACGTGTCGAGTTAGATTTGGCCGCATTAGCTGCACATCAAACTACGCCAATGGATGTGCTAGGGGCGATCCAGGCGAGTAACCAAGTTGAGCGGGTCGGGCAGGTGAGTGCAGGCAAGTATTCCTTTACCTTTGAGTCTGGGGATGCGATCCGCGACAAGTCTGCGCTTGAAAACCTTACCGTTAACGTGATCAACGGCAGTGGGATAGTCTTAAAGGATGTGGCTGCGGTGATCGACGGGCCAAGTGAGCCTGAAAGTTATCAGTGGCTTGCAAGCAGTAACCTTGGTATGAATGCGCCGCTGGTGACCATTGGCGTGGCAAAACAAAAAGGCAGCAATGCCGTGACTGTAGCTGAGCAAAGCCTCGCACTCATCGCTCAGTTACAACAAGACCTACTGCCTGCTGAAGTGACCGTAAAAGTACTGCGTAATTACGGAGAAACAGCCAATGATAAAGTGAACAACTTAACCTCCAGTTTGGCCTTCGCGGTGTTTACTGTGGTGGTTTTTGTTGGTGTCTTCCTTGGCTGGCGTCCAGCGATTGTTGTGGGGTTGGCAGTGCCTATCTGTTATGGCATTACACTAGGGCTAGATTTTGCGTTTGGCTATACCATTAACCGCGTTACTTTGTTTGCATTAATTCTGTCCTTGGGCTTGCTGGTTGATGATCCAATCACGGGGATCGATAATATTAGTCGATTTATTCACCGTGGGAATGGACAAGATAAAGACAATAATATTGTTGCTGCCATGGTAGAAATAAAGTCGGCACTACTGATGTCTACCTTGACCATTATTATGGCATTTATTCCGCTGGCATTTATCACCGGCATGATGGGGCCTTATATGGCACCAATGGCATTTAATGTGCCGATAAGCGTAATAGCCTCAACCTTAGTGGCCTTTTTAGTGACGCCATGGTTATCTAAAAAATTACTAAAAGCCAAATCAATACCAAAAGCGATTGCCCCGCAAGCCTCTTTTTATGGCAAAGTGATGTTGCCATTGCTAAAACATCCCACCAGAGCCAAGTGGGTGCTATGGGCTGTACTTGGGCTGTTTGTTGCTAGTGTCAGCTTGCCGATATTTCGAGCCGTGCCGCTTAAACTGCTGCCGTTCGACAACAAAAGTGAAATCCAAGTATTAATTGATATGCCCGAAGGCACTAGCCTTGAGCAAACCGCTGCGATGGCCAAACAAATACAGGGGATTGTCTGGTCCGAGGCGGAAGTAACCGATATCGCTGCGTTTGTTGGCAAACCATCGAGCATGGATTTTAATGGCATGGTACGTGGTTACTATCGTAGGTATGGGCCTCATCTAGCTGAACTGCGTGTGCTTTTGGTAAATAAAGAAGCGCGAGCGCATCAATCTCATGCTGTGGTGATGCGACTACGTGAGAAGTTACGGCCGTTCAATCAGGACTTAACCCAAGTTAAAGTGGTCGAAGTGCCGCCTGGCCCGCCTGTTTTGAGCACACTTGTTGCCGAAGTATATGCTCAGCCATTTGTGTCTCGTGCTACTCATGAAACCGCCGCTCAACAAGTTGCAGAAAGGCTAAAGCAAGAGCCTCATGTGGTAGAGGTGGACACGTCTATGGCTACTCCCACCGTATTTAAACGCTTTGTGGTCGATAAGCAAAAAGCTGCGCTGTCTGGTGTCGCCACTGCGGATGTGAACCAGTCTTTGGCCATAGCCAGCAGCACAGTTCGAGCAGGGTTTCTTTATACCGAACATGAAGCAGCAACGGTGCCCATTGAATTAGGGGTAAACTATGCTCAGCGTAATCAATGGCAAAACCTATTAGCTATGCAAGTTCGTGGCCGCCAAGACTTAGCAAAAACCACACAAGAATATGGCTTAGAGCAAGCTGCCAGGCCATTGGTGGCAATCGCTGAACTGGGTGAGTTAACGTCCGTACCAACCGCTCCCATAATAATGCGTAAAGATCTTCAAGAAGTGATTTATGTGTTTGCTGAGCTTAACGGCCGTACACCAGCGGAAGTCATTGCCGATGTCGTTGCGGACGAAAACCAACAGCAGGCTCAAAGCCATTGGTCATCGCGCACCTTTTTACAAAGTGGTGGTGGCATTAGCTGGTCTATGCCTGAAGGCACCAGTTATACCTTTAAAGGGGAAGGTGAATGGCGTATTACAATTGATGTATTTAGAGATATGGGGATCGCGTTTGCATTTGCGCTTGCTGCAATATTTGTGATTTTACGAATACAAACTGCGTCGAGTAGTTTGTCGTTGATTATTATGTCGGCCATCCCTCTTACCATGATAGGGATCATGCCAGGTTTTTGGCTGCTTAATCAGTTTGGTGAACGTGTTATCGCTGGTGCACCAGAGCCGGTGTTATTCACCGCAACAGCGATGATTGGCATGATAGCGTTGGCTGGCATTGTAGTAAGAAACTCTCTTATCTTAGTGGAGTTTATCAATCAGTCTCGAGCGGCAGGCATGGAGATAATTGATGCCTTAATTGCAGCTGGGAGTGTTAGGATGCGGCCCGTGCTACTCACCGCAGGTACGACTTTATTAGGTAACCTAGTTATTATTTTAGACCCAGTATTCAGTGGGTTAGCACTCGCAATCATTTTCGGCATTATTGCCTCAACATTATTTTCGCTGCTGGTTGTGCCAATTGTATATTACTTGGTATTTAAAGAGACGCCAGTATCAGCTCAATCACTCACGAGTTCATCAGGTCAGGAGTCATCACATGTCTCGTAATAAAATTATTATTCCTGTCGTCGCCGTTTGCGCCTTACTACTAATGGTGGTGTGGCTCGCTGGTGGTTTCCAGAATAAATTAGCCCCAGGTACAAAAGCGCAGCAACCGCCGTATCAAGGTGAGCGGTATACGGTACAAAAATCCTCAGTTGCAATCATTGAGCAAGTGCCAGCGAGTGTCGTCGCAAAAGAAAATACCTTAGTATCGAGCCGGCTATTGGCTGAGCTAAAAACACTGAGTGTGAGAGCCGGTGATAAGGTCGTTGCAGGTCAGTTAATTGCAACCTTGGATGATGCGGAGCTTAAAGCGGAATTACAGCGTGTAGCAGCGCAGCAAGCGGCAAACTCGGCCAAGCTTGAGCAAGCAAAAAAGCAGTTAGCACGAAGCAAGTCTTTAAATGAAAAAGGGTTGATAGCGATTAATCAAGTTGATGAGTGGCAAGCCAGTGTGGATGAGCTGCAAGCACAAGATAGCGCTCTGCAAGAGGCCTTTCGCAGTGCCCAAGTGGCATTGGGGTATACTCAGATAGTAGCGCCTATCTCAGGTAAAGTGGTTGAGCGTTTACAAGAGCCTGGCAGTACGGTTAGTCCAGGAAGTGCCATTGTTTCTTTGTTTAACCCACTGCAATTGCAAATCGAGGCGCCAATTCGAGAAGCGCAAGTTAAACACATTCAGTTAGGCAGCGAAATTAAAGTACGTATTCCCGCGCTAGATGTGACACAAATGGCAAGGGTGTCGGAAATGGTTCCTGTTGCCGACAGCCAAGCACGTAGTTTTGTCATTAAGCTTGATATGCCGCTGATGCAAAACGTTGTGCCGGGCATGTATGCCTTAGTGGAGCTGGTGCTTGGAGAGCAGTCCGTGATCCAAATACCCACTCAGATGATCAGCAAACATGGGCAGTTAGCGATGGTTGAAGTTATTGAAAATGATCAGCGCAATAAGCGCTACATCCGCTTGGGTGCTGAGGATGGCAACAAAACCGTTGTGATCACCGGGCTCAACGAGGGCGATCAACTAGCTGTTCATTAACAGCTAGTTGTCCATTGTTTAGATGAAAGTGGCGATCTCTTCGAGTGATTTTTTTACTGTCGCATGTTCAGGGATAGTCGCTTCATCACTTGGATAGCCTGCAACCAGCAACATATAAGGGCGTTCATTATCTTTGTCTCTGCCGCATAACTCAGTTAAAAAGCTCATTGGCTTTGGCGTATGTGTCAGTGTTGCTAGTCCCGCATTGTGAAGCGCTTGGATCAAAAAACCGGTAGCAATACCTACAGACTCGTGTACATAGTAATTGGTATTTTTATCTTCAGCGTGGATCCCGCCTTTTTTCTGACTAAAAATCGCAATTAACCATGGTGCATGCTCAAGGTAGGGTTTTTGCGCGTCAGTTCCCAGTGGTTTGAGGGCGTCTAACCACTCATCACCTGCTCTTCCTCGATAAAATGAGCGTTCTAGCTCTTCAGCTGCAGCTCGGATCTGCTGTTTCTTTTCAGGGCTACCGATCGCTACAAAATGCCATGGTTGGTGGTTTGCACCACTAGGTGCTGTACCTGCGGCCTTTATACAAGTTTCAATGATTTCTTGTGGCACTGGGCGGTCGCTAAAAGCGCGAATACTATGACGCCTTTTACTGTTTTCCAAGAAGGCTTCTGCACGACTTAACATCTCGTCATGAGGATATTCGATAAAATCCGTCAGTGGGTGGTTGGCATGATCTTGCATGTTAGTTTTCCTTGGGTTTTGTAAACTAAGAGTGCTCATTAGTGTTTCAGTGTTTACTTTTATTTGCAATTGATATGTTTGTGTTAATTGTAACCATTTGAGGTAAGTGTTATATAAAGAGCAATAATAAAAATCCAAAAGGGAAATAAAAATGCTCGAAATATCAGGACTTTCAAAAACCTATGACAATGGTGTTCATGCTTTACGAGGCGTAGAGTTGAATATTCCAAAAGGAATGTTTGGTCTACTTGGGCCCAATGGCGCAGGCAAATCATCGTTAATGCGAACCATAGCAACATTACAATCTGCAGATTCAGGCTCAATACAGTTTGATGGTATCGATGTATTACAAGAGCCCAAAGCACTGCGTGAGCGGTTAGGTTACTTACCCCAAGATTTTGGTGTTTATCCTCGAGTTAGTGCCTACGACTTACTCGACCATATGGCCATTTTAAAAGGTTTGAATAACAAGAAAGTGCGTAAGGAAGCAGTAGATGGCTTACTTGCGCAAACCAATTTGTATGACCATCGTAAAAATGCCGTCAGTGGTTTTTCAGGGGGGATGCGTCAGCGTTTTGGTATAGCGCAGGCACTGCTTGGCGATCCTGACTTACTCATCGTTGATGAACCCACAGCAGGACTAGACCCAGAAGAGCGTAACCGCTTTCACAACCTTTTAGTGGGCTTAGGTGAAAGTAAAGTCGTTATTCTATCTACACATATTGTTGAGGATGTATCTGAGCTATGTCCGAATATGGCGGTATTGGCCAGTGGACAGATCTTACTTGAAGGTAATCCAATCGCGCTCACTGAACAGCTACAAGGAAAAATTTGGCGCAAATCTATGACGCTTGCCGAAGCGAAAGAAGCTGAGCAGCATTTGCCTGTCATTTCCAAACGCTTATTTGCGGGTCAAACCTTACTTAACGTATTTGCCGATCAAGCACCTGAAGGGTTTGACGCAGTTCCAGCTGATTTAGAAGACGTCTACTTTTCTACACTGCATACACATCGTAATAATCAAGCAGCGTAAGGAGTAGGCAGATGCTATTTAAAATGATGCGCTTTGAGCTGCGGTACTTTATCCGTCAGCCCTCTTTTTATGTCACTTCTTTGATCTTATTTTTGCTGACCTTTTTTGCGTCAGTTTCGGATGCTGTACAGATCGGTGGAGGGAGTAATGTTAACGTAAACTCTCCTTATGCTATCTTGCAAACCGTTGCCATTATGACGATTTTTTCCATTTTTTTGGTGGTAAACTTTGTTGGTAGTGCGGTGATAAGAGATGAACAAAGCAAGTTTAGTGAACTTATTTTAAGTAAACCCTTGGACTTAGCTCAATATCACTTGGGACGATTCCTTGGTGCTTATCTGGTCACCTTGATTGTGTTTTCAATGTGCTTAGTGGGGATCTGGGTAGGTTCAGGTGTTGGTGGTTTAGCCGGTTGGCTCGACGTACAACTAATCGGGCCTAATAAGCTCAGTTATTACCTAACACCGCTATTCATTATCGCAGCGCCTTCCTTGTTCTTTATGGCCAGCTTATTTGCACTGGTGGCACAAAAATTTAGAACCATGATAGCGATGTACTTAGTTGCTGTTGGTTTATTTGTCACTTACTTTGTCGCGAACACTATCTTCTCAGATATTGAATACCGAGCTATTGCTGCATACCTAGATATGTTTGGTCTATCAGCGATTTCAGCACAGTCAGAGTACTGGAGTATTGCTGAGCGTAATACGTTACTCATCAAGTTAGCTGATGAGGTGCTTTACAACCGATTAATTTGGATGGCTGTTGCGTTGTTCAGTTTAGTTGCGTTGACACTTAAATCATCTCACTATTTACCACAAAAACAAAAAACCAAGAGTAAAGCCAAAGGCGCTGGCAATCAAACTGCTGCCTTGCAGAATCGCTTTGACTTTAAAGCTGGCACTGGCAGTGCGTGGGCACATTTTTGTACCAGAACCACTTTCGAAGTGAAGCACGTACTCAAAAGTTATCCATTCTTAGTATTATTAATTCTGGCCGTTGCAACCTTAATACCGGCATTAGTGGGTTCTTTTAATTGGTATGGTACAGAAGTATGGCCTGTGACTTTCAGAATGGTGGAGCTGATCCATGGCAGCTTCTGGCAGTTGTTGGTAATTGTCTTGGTATATTACAGTGCTGAACTGGTTTGGCATGACCGTGACTCAAGAATGGGAGATATTGTTGATTCGTACCCTGTTGCAAACTGGGTATTTTGGGGCTCCAAATATATTGCTTTAGTAGCGGTAATGACGTTGCTATGCGTATTTGGTAGCTTAATCACGATTAGCTATCAATTAATGTCTGGTATAACCCAGATAGATCTTGCGCAGTATATTGTGCGGTTGGGTTATCTGTATATTTTAGGTTTTGCTTTTCAAACGACGTTAGCATTTTTGATACAGGTAATGAGCCCAAGTAAATATATGGGTATGGGCTTATTTGTTGTCTATTTCATTGTTTCAATCGTGTTGACCAATTTTGGTTTTGAGCACAACATGTATCACTTAGGCCAAACTTCTTCGGTGCCGTACTCAGATATTAATGGTTATGGTCATTTCCTCAGTGCTGCGCATTGGTACAATTTGTACTGGTTTGGTTTTAGCATGATGTTAGCGACGCTCAGCTATGGACTGTGGCCTCGTGGTGCCGGGCAAACGCTTAAAGCACGAATTGCGCAGATGAATTATCAATTAGGCAACACGGGTAAAGCATTATTGGCGTGTGGTGCTCTCATATTCGTGGGCAGTGGTAGCTACATTTACTACAACACCCAAGTGATCAATGAGTTTATCACTCAAGATGAAGCAGAAGATATTGCAGAGCAATATGAACAGCAATTTGCCCAGTACAAAGATGATCCCGTGCCAGTCACGTTAGATGTGCAGCTTAATGCCGAGATATTTCCGAAGACTCGTCGTATAGAAGCACAGGTAAAATTGTTGGTTGAAAACCGCTCTGATAAAGAGATTACGCGCTTCTTGGTGAATAAACCTAACCATACGTTAGAGTGGCAGGTTGAAATGGCTGGCGCTACGCTTGGTGAGGAGGACAAAACCTTTAAGCATGCTTGGCTTGAGCTCTCACAACCGATGACACCGGGCGAGCAGCGTGAAATCACGATGTCGGTCGTACGTCAAACGTTGGGTTTTGTCGATCAAGGCAATGACGTCATGTTGGTGAACAATGGCACCTTCATTGATAACGCTGAGCTATTCCCAACATTTGGTTATGATTTCTACAAACAAATTCTAGACAAAAGTGAACGCCGTCAACGCGGTCTTGAACCGCTAAAACGTGGTAATAAGATTGAAGAAACCCACTATCATCATGAGCCATTATTTGCGGAAAACTTCGTCACATTTGCAGCAACAGTGACAACAGATGAGTCGCAAGTTGCGATGGTGCCAGGCTATTTGCAATCTACACAGACCAAAGATGGCCGTACCACTTATGTTTATGAGATGGATGCCCCAATGTTGCACTTCTACAACATCTTATCGATGGATCTCGAGGTAAAGCGAGAAGAGTATAAGGGGATCGCACTTGAGGTTTACTACCATAAAGATCATGCGTGGAACGTCGATACTATGTTGCAGTCAACAAAAGACTCAATTGATTATTTCACTCGCGAATTTGGACCTTACCAGCATAAGCAAATGCGTATTATCGAGTTTCCTCGCTACCGAGATTTTGCGCAAAGCTTTGCCAATACCGTACCTTACTCGGAGAATATTGGCTTTTTAACGGACACCCGCAATCCTGATAATATCAACGTACCTTATTATGTGACCTCACATGAGCTGGCACACCAGTGGTGGGCGCATCAGGTGATAGGTGCTAACGTTGAGGGCTCAAATATCCTCTCGGAAATGCTGTCGCAATATTCTGCAATTATGGTGATGAAGGAAAAGTACGGTGAGCATAACCTCCGTAAATTCCTGAAGTATGAATTAGATCGCTATTTAAGTGGACGAGGTTCAGATCCGTATGAAGAGCGGGCGCTATCCAGAACCATAGGTCAGCAATACATTCACTACAACAAAGGCTCTGTTGTGATGCTAGCATTGCATGACTTACTTGGAGAAGCGCGATTAAATAGTGCCTTAAGAAGCTTCTTAAATGACTATCGCTTCAGAACGGATATTTACCCAACAACGCTCGACTTTTTGACTTACTTAAAAGATGGCGCCTCTGAACAAGAGCAAGTGTTCATCGAGGATCAGTTTAATGCAATTACTTTGTATGAGCTGAAGCTTGCGAGCGTTGAAGTACAAAAAGCAGCGCAAGAGGGGGAGCTTCATACAGTGACCTTAACGATTGATGCGGCGAAAAAGCACGCGGATGGTGAAGGTAACGAAGAAGAGATTCCGCTTAATCAAGAGATTGATATTGCGTTGTTCTCTGCTGATCCTAACAACATCCAAAGTGATGAAACGCTGTTATATCTGCAAAAGCATGCGATCACATCGGGTGAAAACAAGATCGAACTGAAAGTAAAAGCGTTACCGAAATTTGCTGGAGTTGACCCGTTTGTAAAGCTGATTGATAAGAAAACAGCCGATAATATCAAGTCACTCTAATTTGCTTGACGATAGTGAAAGGGCTTTTTATAAAGCCCTTTTAATTAGCCTGAGCTTCGGATAATTTAGTTTGTTATTAAGAACAATGAATTAACTCTTTTGTTATCCAAGCCTCAGGTTAATTAGGTGTCGCGAATATATCACGGTTGCAAGCTGCCACTTCAAGGTGCGTACTCGCTCTCTTAGAGGGTACTGTTAATACCGTTATGCTTATGAATACACAACGAGGGTAGAATGTATCTACATACTGATAGTAAAAATAACAAGATAAACTTACCTGCGGGAAAGGTCGTGTGTGTTGGAAGAAATTACGTAGCGCACGCGAAAGAACTAGATAACCCGGTTCCAAGTAGTCCGTTACTGTTCATTAAGCCTGCAACTAGCTTAGTACCATTTGACAATACTGTGACGCTGAACGCGGCGCTTGGGCAACATCATTATGAGGCAGAGCTTGCGTTATTGGTTGGCGCGAAAATTGATGCGGACACTCCAGAGCCGCTTAAACATATTGTAGGGATTGGGCTTGCACTAGATCTTACCTTGCGAGACTTGCAAAGTGAGCTAAAAGCACAAGGACATCCTTGGGAGCGCGCTAAAGCGTATGATAATAGCTGCCCGATAACACCTTTTGTGCCGTGTGATACGGATCAGTTGTCTCGCAATATTGAATATCGTTTTTGGCAAAACGAGACACTTAAACAGCATGGTCATTCTGAGCTGATGATTTTCTCTATTGCAACGTTACTGCAAGCAATCACGCAATATTTCACTTTATCTCCTGGCGATGTAGTACTCACTGGCACACCTCAGGGAGTAGGGTGTTTATCACAAGGGGATCACTTACAGCTGCAACTAGGCGACCACACTCCATGGCGCGCCCAGTTGCAGTTGGTTTAAGTCCAGATGATGGTATAGCGCTCGCTTACGAGGGTTGCACTTTCACCTGTTGTTCGTGTTGGTTTAGTACACTGGCATGGCATAGGATGATAGCGATGATGGATATGCCTCCTAATAAGAGCCAGCTGTTGGTCAAATTAGTGTAGGTGAGTAATAAGGCTGTCATCGCAGTGCCAAGGAGGCCACCGAGGCGCGTACTCAATGAGGTCACCGACTCGATACTTGCTCTGACGCTATCACTGCTAAGCTGATGTTGCAGCTGCAATTGTGCAGGCTGTGCTAACCCCATGCAAAAATAGAAGCAAACCAATGCAAGTATAAGCATAGGTACAGAGCTAACCCAACTGAGTAATACCACAAACAGCAGCTTGAATCCGTGTGAAAATGCCATTACATACCCTAGGCGTTGGTCAAACCAGCGGCAAAGTGGTGTACTTAGTGCTGCGGCAAGGCCATTTAATGCAAACCCAAGCGCTAACATTGCCGGAAATATCCACGCTAGTGCTTCTACTGGCACCTGACTATATTGCTCAGCGACGGCAGGCCAAAACTTCTCTATGCTACTTGCAACGGGCACTGCAAATACCAGTATTATCAGCAGCTTGCGCATTCCGCGTTCTTTGCAGGTATTCAGCATAGTAGTGCAATGAGAAAGTAAGGGGCGTGTTACGTCGCCGGTGTGCTTGCTTGTTTGTGCGCTGACGATAAAAAAAGTGCGGGTAAACGTGACCCCGAACACCACAATAGAAATCACGAATAGGGCTTTATACAAAGTGGTTAACTGAAAGTGACTGACATCCATAAACGCTAGAAATAATGTCGCAAATAATGCAGCACTTGCTCCAATAAGATAGCTTAATCCATACACTTTACCAAACCCACTATTGAGGGGCTCATCGCCATCTAATTTTTGATAGGCTTCAACAAACCAAGCGTTGAGTGTGCCAGTCAACGATGCTTGACTTAACCCCCAAAAAACCATTGCAGCACATAGCTGCCATAAGTGTTGGCTAAACAGTAAAGTGAGGTTACAAAGTGCGGCAAATACTAAGGACGACAAGAATACTTTGCGTCGACCTAATGCATCGGCAAGGACTCCACTGGGCACTTCAAACACAATAATAGTCAAAGCCATTACCATCATTGCAATTGCGATATCCTGTAGCACAAAGCCTAGGCTCAGCATATAGGGCGTAAAGATCGGCAGCACTAGCATGCTCGCAAACATGGTTAGTCCAAGGTGTTTCCCATACTGGATGGCAAATTGTGAGCGGGTCATGCGTTAGATACCTGTAAAGTTGAAAATGCTTGGCTAAGCTTATGGCTTATCGTGCTTGCAATGCATTCTAAGTCTCTTTGATCTGTCATGATTTCATCATGTAATCGCAGCAGCGGTACTACCTCTACCGACGTTAGTATGTGATCTAAACCATTACAAGGAGGTTTAAAGGCATCATGATAAAGTGATGGTATATCAGTTACTTGATGTATTATGTTCAATACCTTTAACGGCACGGCAGCATCACTGACATCGTTCGCTGAAAAGAAAGTCACATCATGTTGATAAGGGGCGGTAGTGGAAAAGTGTCGAGTGAGTGTTAAAAAAGCCTCGGCGATGGTTGCAGACTTCACATCATCACTTTGTGCAACCAGCTGTTCTGCTTGTTGGCGTTCAGAGCTCGACAGCAATGGTAATACAGGATCGATTAAAAAGCAGTGTGCAACTTGATAGCCTAAATCACTGAGGTAGTTCGCTACCTCAAGAGACATCATGGCGCCTTCACAAAACCCACCGATAAAGAATGGCCCTGAAGTCTGTTGCGCCAGTATGCGTTCGGCATAGTAAATCACCAAAGGTTGCATGCTAATGTGCTTTCCTGTGAACAACTTTACGTTTTCAACAGCGTGAAGCTGGCAGGACCGGCTTAACTCCTCCCCAAGCTGTGCAAAGCTATCGGCGCCTGCAGCCGCGGGTAACATATGTATCATAGGGAGTGCACTATCATTAAAGGTCAGGCTCGGTGTAAAGTGTGGATGAGCAAGAGCTTGTGCAAGCGCTTCTTCATCATTTAGATGGGCAAACTGTTGGGTTGCCAAGTCACGTATCACCATAGCCAACTCACGAATGGAAGTATGCTCTAACAAGATTTGTGGAGTAAGTTGCCAGCCAAGCTGGCGAGCTTGACCACAGAACTTCAGCATACTGATGGAGTCGGCACCATAGTCGGTAATGGGCTCTAAGACTGAGATCTCATCGCAATGTAAAATTTGCTGCCACAGTGCTAGGATGTTGTGCTCGGTTGTTGTGCTTGGAAGCTCAATAGGCTTGCAGGTAAGCTGTGGCTCAGGAAGCTTTCGTTTGTCTAATTTACCATTTAAGGTTAACGGCAGCGTATCTAAAAACATAACTGTGCTTGGCAGCATATAACTGGCAACCTTGGGACGTAGCGCTTGAAGAACCGCTTCAGCTGTAAGACATTGTTCATCACGTCGTTCGCTAATGATGTAGGCATGTAGCTGTGTTTGACCATGCACGTTACGAGCGATGACCGCGCTACTTTTAACCCCGTCAATGGTATTGAGCTGCTGTTCAATACCAGCTAATTCAACTCTGAAACCGCGTATTTTTACCTGCTCATCATTACGGCCAACATAACATAGCTGATTTTCTTGGTTCCAATAAACTAAATCTCCAGTACGATAGTAAGTACTAGCATTACCCCATAACGAACAGGACACGAATTTGCTATTGCTTAGCTCAGGTTGCCCAATATAACCTGCTGCAACACCACTGCCGCTGACCAGTAATTCACCGGGGCAACCTAGCGGTAACAATTGGTTATGCTGGCCTACAACTGCTACAGCGCGCCCAGGGATCGGTTTACCTATGGGGATTGGCGTATCTTGGGCAGTAACGGTATGTAAAGTGGTAAAGGTTGTACACTCAGTTGGGCCATAGCCATTGATAAAGTGTTGTGGTGCACATTCAGAAGACACCAATTGATGAACAAGGCGCTCCGTCAGAGCTTCTCCCCCGACCAGAAGATAAGTTAAAGAGTGGAAAATCGCGTTATCTTGGCTAAACATGGTGTCGAATAAAGTACGGGTGAGCCACAGTGTCGAAATATTTAACCGGACAATGGTGTCTTTAAACTCGTTTGGAGAGTGGAGTATGTGTTGGTATCCGAGGTGCAGCTGAGCGCCATTCAATAAAGGACCCCAGATCTCAAATGTGGCAGCATCAAATGCAGGGTTAGCAAGTTGAATAAAATTATCATGCGCTGAAAACTGCAGCTGTTCGTTGCTTTGAACCAAAGAAGTACAACCTACATGTGTAACTGCCACCCCTTTTGGTTTACCCGTTGTACCAGAGGTATAAATGATATTAGCAACATCTGTACGCTTGGGTAAATCAAATGGACAAGAGGTGTCACCATCCTCGAAGAAAAGGGCCTCGTTGACTTCAAAGCCGATGACGCTGTGCGTATCAAGTAAGGGCGCCACTGATTGAGCCGAATTGTCATGATAGAGCAGTAGATCTGCTTTACTGTCGTCCAGTTGATAGCGCTTTCTATCATTAGGGTCCTTTAAGGCCAATGGCGTATATGCCGCGCCTAATTTGAGTGTGGCGAGCATAGCAACTACCATGGCAATATCGCTTTGCATACAAATAGCAACGACACGAACCGATGGTACTCGTTTGCGCATCAAATGAGCGAGTTGATTTGCTTTGCTATCTAACGCCCGATAACTTAGCTGAGTTGTGGCATTACTGACTGCGATATTATCTGGGGTCGTAGCCACGATTTGGTGAAAGCGCTCAACAATGCTAGGGGTATTAAAGTCACTGCTTTGCAGACCGCTCAGATGTTGCTGGTGGTTGATATCATGATCGGTAAGCAGATTAAGCTCGAATAATTGGCTGTGAGCAGGTTCGTCAGCATAACAACACAGTATACGTTGAAATAATGCCGCAACCTGCTTCATATAGCATCGAGTATAAAGCGTTGTTGCATAAGTTAAACTGATCTTTGGTTGGTCGCCCATGTGCAAATAGGCTGCCAAATCAAATTTTGCTTGATTGTCGTCAACCGCTGGCAGTTCAGCTACAGACCAGTGTTGGCTGGTTTGAGTAGGGGTAAACTGGCTGAGCGTAAAGATACTCTGAAATACGGGATGCATGCTGGTATCGAGTTTGATATCCAGCAGCGACTTTATCTCTTCAAAGGCAAGCGCTTGGTGTTGTTTAGCGCGGTTAATCTGGGCATTTACCTCGGCTATCCAGCTTGACACCGACTGCGTGTGCTTAAACACAGGTTTTATCGGCAAGGTATTCACAAAGTAGCCAATAATCCCTTGCTCTGCCATGGAGTTTCTATTGTCACTGGGCATACCCAGAGCAAAGTTATCTTGGCCGCTAAGTAACGCAAGCGTATGATACCAAGCTGCTAACCCTATGGTATTGAGAGAAACTTGATGATGTTTAGCAAGTGCTTCAAGCTTGCAATTTAATCTTGGGTCTAAGGGTAATTGAACCGTATCACCTTGATGGGCAAACTTTGCGGGCCTAGTTTGGCATTGCGCAAGGGTTAGCGGTGAGAGGTCGTCCAGTTGAGTATACCAAAATTGCTGAGCGTCTTGCTTCGATGTTAGTTGCTTTGGCGATGCCTGAAAATAAGCATAATCATTAAATTGTACCGCCCGTGCCAATGGCTGTTGTAAATACAGTCGTTCAAGCTCTTGCAAAAACACGCCTAACGACCAACCGTCGAACGCGATATGATGCCAAATGAGTAGTACGTAATGAGTATGCTCAGTATCAATGAAAGTTACTTTAAAGGGGCGTTGCTCACTCAAACTAAATGGTGTGTCAAATGCTTCTTTACAATAGGTATCCAATGCAGTGTTTGCGATCGAGACATGTTCAAATGCTATCGGTTGATGACACTGTGTTTGGATTGGATCACCCGTTTCATCAAATGACACCATACTGTTTAATGCGCTGTGTCGAGTGATGATACTTTTAAGCGCTTGAGCTAACTGTGAGTGGCTGCAAGTATCTGCCAGCGTGAGCAAACACGGAATATGATACGTGCTGGCGGAGTCAGATGCGGTTTGGGCAAAATACATTTGCTTTTGACCAAGTGTTAAAGGCGCATGAGAGTGGGGCGCAGGCAAAATAGTTAAGGCATCAAATCGTTGCTTACTGATGATATTGAGCTCAGTTAAGTAGCTCAGTAACTCAGCTTTATGAGCTTTTAGTGTGGCGACCGCATCGCTTTTTGATATGTCATGTTGGCTGGCAATTTTAAGTTTTTCTTGGTCTTGCCAAATACTTATCCCTTGCTGCTTGAGAGCATAAATAATATCGGTGATCATGGTTTAAATCTCCATTTCAAATTCGTCGTGAGTAGCTTGGCACTGTGCTAGTTGCGCTTCTATTGCTTGGGCAAACATTTTGAACTCGGGGTTGGTAAGCAACGTAGACACCGGTATATCCAGTGCAAATTCAGTGCAGCATTGGCCGACCAATTTGGCGGCAACAATGGATGAACCTCCTAGGGTGAAAAAGTGTTGATTTAGGTCCGCTTGTTCTACTTCTAAATGAGCTGTCCAAAGCGGAGCCAATGCTTTTTCTACTTCCGTTTCTGGAGGTTGTGGGCGGCTGTTGAAAGCATCAAAGTCATGAGGTAACTGAGCGACATCTAGCTTTCCATTAACTGTTAACGGGATTGCTGCAAGCGCAATTACGGCGCTAAGCTGCATATAATGGGGCAGCTGTTGGTTGAGCCAGTGGCGTATGGGCTGTGTATTTTGGCTTGGGGTTACGATATAAGCGACTAGTTTGTTACCGCCAGAAGGTGTTTTAAATAAGTGCATTACCGCTTGTTGCACATCGCTATGCTGTAACAACCTGCGTTCAATTTCACTGGGTTCGACACGGTGACCGTCAATATCCCACTGGCTGTCAACTCGGGCGATAAACTCAAGCGCGTTATTCTCGTTTATTCTAACCAGATCTCCGGTGCGATATAATCGCGCTTCTATCTTGTCATTAGCAACCCGAAAAGTATGTTGAGCAAAGTGGTTATCAGTTAGTTGTGGGTCTTTCCAATACCCTAAACCAATAGCGCTGCCGCCCACATAGAGCTCACCGATCGCACCGTTTGGCACTATATTTTGCCGCTCATCAAGTACGAATAAATGAGTATTGCGAATAGCATGTCCGATGTTGATAGGTTTAGTGTGTTGTACTTTTGATTGTGTGACACACACACTGGTTTCACTCAGCCCATACTCATTTAAGACTGTCGCGGCAAGCTTCTGCTCGGGAGAATTAAGTGTAGAACCTCCGGTAAATAACAGCTTTAGTCCCACCGCAGCGATGTCGCTGGCAAATTGATTGATGAGCACCGTTGGCAAAAATGCCACGTCGACTTGCTGCTGCGTCAAATAGCGGCATAGGGCTTTGGGGTCTTTTCTGAGCAGCTCAGGAATAACCTCAAGTTTTGCCCCTGCTGCTAGCGCCGGAAAAATCTCGCAGATGGAGGCGTCAAAGACATATTCTGCAAACTGGCTTGTGGTTACTTGCTGAGCATTTTCAAGCTGATGGCTTTGGCGCATTTCTATGCACAGATTGGCAAGCCCACCATGATGCAACATCACGCCTTTAGGCTTACCTGTAGTACCCGATGTAAAAATCAGATAGGCAAGCGCTTCCTCTGAATAGGGCGCTGGTGCAAAATCATGAGGCTGAGAATGGGCGAGTATAGTATCCAGTTCAACCACCAGCGCATTGCCTGAGTACCAGGCTGGACACTGTGAGCATAACAACAACTGAGCTTCTGCTTGGAGCAGTACTTCTTGGTTACGTGCGGCAGGCTGGTTGGTCGATAGGTTAATAAATGGGAGTCCCGCTTTTAGGGCGGCTAACATTACTAACGGAGCCTCAAGCCCCTTGTCAAAATACAGCCCTATATTTCCCAAGATCGTTGGGCGATGGCTTCTCAGTTGAGCGGCTAAGCTATCTGAGCTTTTGTCTAATTGCGCATAAGTGATCTCTTTACCTTCAAAGCTCAGTGCAGTACGAGAGGGATAGCGGCGCACGGTGTCTTTAAATTGCTGTAAAAACGAAGGCGTATGTTTAACAGGTCTAGGCATTAAAGATAACAACGTAGACTTGTCGATTGTGGGCACTGTATCTAAAGGCTGCTGGGCGTTATCGCATAAATTAGCGAGATAGACAGTGAAAAAATCAACAAACTGCTGACACCTTTGAGGCAAATAGCAGGCAGTCATATAAATAAACTGAGCGTGGATCGTGTTTCCTGCATCTTGGCAGATTAAACTCCAATCAAACTTAGCGGGGTGATAGTCTGTGGCTTTGGTGTTCGTTGTCGCTACGCTAAAGTGGCGGTCTCTGTGATTATGAATATCAAACTGATCAAGGCTGAAAAACGTTTGAAATAAAGGAGAAACGCCAGCTTCGCGCTGTGGCTCAACAGCGCGACTTAAGACCTCGAGCGGCACCGATTCATGGCACTTTGCAGCAGCTAAGTAGGCTTGGTTTTCGCGTAAATGATCAGCAAAGCTTTGTTGGTTTTGCTTATTCAGCACGTGCGGCAAGGTGTTAACAAAATAACCAATGGCCTGCTTCAAGGCAGCTGGGCGGTTATCACTTGGTGAGCCAACTACGATATGCTGTTTTTGACTCCAAGTACAAAGTGCTAATTGGTACGCGGTAAGCAGCACTGTGTATAGTGAAACATGCTGTGCGCTGGCGAGATCTTTTAGCTTTTGCGTTAGTGTCTCAGGCACAGAAAAGGTAATCGATTGGCCGATATGATCATTTACAGGCTTGCGTGGAAGGTCGGTTTCCCATGGCGTCAGTGTTAGGTTGTCAAATCGTGGCTGCCAAAATGTCAGATCATCGGCTATGTTATCAGCTTGCCATGCGGCATAGTCCTTAAACTGTAAGGTATCTGGGTGATGAGTCTGTCCACTTAACTGGGTGTTAAGTGCATCTAAAAAGACCTGAGTAGACCAGCCGTCAAAAGCAATGTGGTGGAACACCAAGCAAATAGCATAACTTGCTGTATCTGAAGGTTCGAGTAAAGCTAAGCGCACAGGGGCTTGCTGAGCAAGATCAAAGCTGCGTTGGGTAAAATCATGGAGCTGTGATAGTGCAATAGTCTCGACACTAACGTCAGTGAATGTTTCACCATAACCCCACTGCCCATGCTGCGTTTTGACGTAGGTGGTACGCAAAATATCATACTGACCAATAACCTGCAGTGCAGCGTTACACAATGCCTGTTGCTGTTCGGGATTATCACACTCTAGCATCAAAGGTATATGGTAGGCGCCTGTATTGGCATTGAGCTGCTCGTGAACTAACAAGGAGATTTGCTGGGCAGTTAGCGGTTGTTGGTGCAGCGGTCGATTACTGGGTTGAATTTGCTCAATAGCCATTGGTAGGTTACCAAGGTTGGCGATGGTGCGAGTCATCAAAAATTGTTTTAGCTCAATAGGAAACGATAAGGTACTCTGCATTTTTGCAACCAGATTCATGGCACTGAGTGAGTTACCTCCAAGTGCAAAGTAATCATCATCTATTCCCACTCTCTCGACTGATAAATCATCTTGCCACAACTCACATAGGAGCTGCTCTTGACGGTTGCGTGGTGCTCGGTAGGGCTGTGCAGAACTAATGCTGACAGGTTCTAGTGCCGCTAAGTCAACTTTATTATTTGCCGTAAGTGGCAATGTATCTAGCCAACTTACAGCGCTCGGATGCATATAGTCAGGTAAGAGTGTGGCAAGGGTTGAATGGATCGATTCAAGCGTGCAGGTTGTGCCACAAAGGTAGGCTACCAATACATCTCCTTGGGGCGAGCTTTGTACTTTGGCACAGGCTTGGCTGATACCTGAATGTTGCAAGAGTGCGTTTTCAACTTCTGTGAGCTCAATGCGATAGCCACGCAATTTTATCTGCCTATCATTACGCCCTAAATACTGATAGTGGCCGTTGGCTAACTGGCGGGCGAGATCACCGGTTCGATAAAAGCGTTTCCCTTGATGGGTGATAAAGCGAGATTGAGTGTGTTGTGCTAAGTTTGCATAGCCTCTTGCAACCCCTAGCCCGCCAATTAACACTTCGCCAGGACAGCATTGCGGTAAAGGGTTGAGTGCCTCATCGATAATCAGAAACTCGGCGTGATCTAGTGTCGAGCCGATATTAGCAGGGACGGAGTGTTGTGCTGAAGTGGCATACACCGAGGCGGTAACGGTAGCTTCTGTTGGACCATACTCAATGAACAGAAGTGGCGTCCATGTCTCAATGAGGTCTCGGTGACACGCTTCTCCCCCTGTCACTACTCGTCTTAGCTGTGCCTCTTCTGGGCGGGTAAGTGCGTTTAATAATGCAGGTGAAATGACCAAGTGAGTAATATCTCGACTGATCAATGTATTAATCTGTTGTGGTGATCTGGCTGTTTGTTCAGAGGGGAGCACCAGTGTTGCGCCGTTGAGCAGGGTCATAAACAGAGGCTCGACAAAGGCATCAAAGTAATAGGGAGGCAAAGCACACACTTGCTCATCTTGCGTGAACTGGTAGTAAGCCGTGGTGCTATCAATGAGCGCCAGTACTTGTCGGTCTTCAACTAAAACACCTTTTGGTGTGCCTGTACTACCCGAGGTATAAATAATATACGCGAGTGAGTCATTCGAACGTGTCGCTGTGCTCAGCGACTGAGGCGTCGTTTGTTTGAGTGCGTCAATACAAAGTGATGGGAGCACTACATCTAATTCATTGATCTGTGTATTGCAGTCTGTACTATGCAGTAGTAAAGCCGCTTGGCTATCTTTCAGCATAAACTCGGTGCGATTACTGCCCTGTTCCGGGTTGAGCGGTACATAGCAACCACCCGCAGCGAGTACGGCCAATATTGCAATTACCATATCTGGACTGCGATGAAACATCAGTGCCACTTTTCGAGACTGTTGTTGTGCGAGCAAAGGCTGAATATGCATGGCTATATGCTCTACTTGTTTAGCCAAATCACCATAGCTCAGCGTCTGGTCTGCATATCGCAGCGCAATTTGCGCTCGGTGCTGTTGCACAGCATGTGTGAAGCAGCGATATAAGTCGCGATTGCCGTCAAAGTCCGGGGAGTCACCCTCTGTGGTAGACACTGCTTGTTGATACAGCTTTACCAGCGGCGTATCTGGGTCCTCAAGTGCAGCGGTCATATTGGTGATGTAAGCGCTACCAAACTGCTCGACAAAAGCATCATCAAATTTACTTGGGTCGTAATTGAGTTGACCTTGTAATTGTGCCTTACTATCATCAAATGCTAGGCGGAGATCGCATTTAATAGGGTTATATAAGGTGTCATTGTCAAACTCATTAGCCCGTTGAAATGGTAAATCAAATTCATCCACAATATCGCTGCCAAATCGCTGCACACTAAACATTAAGCCAGGCAGGGCGCTATCAGTCGAATCGCTTAAATATTGAAGTTGTTCGTCATAAGGTAAATGTTGATAGCGCTTAGCATCGTTTAGGGTACTTGCTGTACTTTGGATAAGGGCATTGAAGCTAGGTTGTGTTGCGGTGTTAACTCGCAATAATAGGGTATTGATCAAACAGCCAATGATCTCTTGAGTTTGAGGGTGATCGCGGTTATCTGTCGGTACACCTACCACCACATCAGGCTCACCACTATATTGCGAAACCTGCCAAATATATAGGCTTAATAACACCACATAAGGAGTGGTGTTATGTAGTTTAGCTATCTCTTTGATGCGATGGCTGTGTGCTTCAGATAAAGAAAAGTAGTGATTCTGTGCTTGGCCATTGCTGAGCGTATGGTATTGAGTTGGCTGAATTTGAGTGGCGGCAGCGCCCTGTAGTTGCTGCTGCCAATAAGCGTGGGCGTCTTGGTCGTTTTGCTTAGATTGCCAACGAACGTAGTCAAAGTAGTTGGTCTTTTTATGGACCTCTTGATAGGCGCAGTGTCCGGCAAGGGTTTCAAAAAATAGGCGCATAGACCAAGCGTCAAAAGCAATATGGTGCCACAAAAAGAGACAATAAAGCGCTTCTCCGCATTGGTAAAAGGTTACTTTAAATGGTGCTTCTTGGTACAGGGCGAATGGCGTATGAATTGCCTGATGAACCTGTGAGTGAAGCGCTTCCAGTGATGCTACCGAACGCATTTTTATGTCGATTGGATTCGCTTGAGTTTGACAGCTCAATCCAGCTGGATGCTCAACAATATGGCTATTGAGCACCGGATGTTTGGCAATGGTACGATGGATCTGTTCTGTTAACTCGGCAGCGGTGATTCCAGCATTAAGCTTGACTAACAAAGGGATGTGGTAGGCGCATCGCATTGGCTCAAGACTGTCGACAAACAGCAGTCGAGCTTGAGTATTTGAAAGCGGCACAGGGGTTACCAACGGCCAGTTTAAAAATGCCGTCTCTGAGCGGATATCATGCGCTTGAAGAAGTGCTAATAGCGCTGCTTTATTGGTTTTGAGTGTCGCGAGTAACTCTGGTGCTACGTTATCCTCATATCCCAGTGCCAGGGTATTTTGCTCGGACACCCACACGCGCATATGCTGCGCGTGAAGTTGTTGTATTAATTGGGTTAACTCCATGACTATAGCTCCATTACCTGAGCTGAACGTGGCTGTGATGTATCCTCAGTGGCGTTGATTTCTGTTAATGTCATCGTATTGAGATACTGTGCCAGAGCTGCCACAGAGGGGCATGCAATGATGGCCGATAGCGGAATAGCGAGCTGATGCCACTTTTGTGCATTACGAACCAATTGCACCGCCAAAATAGAATTACCACCTAAACGATAGAAATTGTCGTGGATCCCAACCTGCTCTAACTCCAAGGTTGTTTGCCAAACGTCACAGAGTGTCTGCTCAAGTGCGGTGCGTGGCGGGGTGTAAGTATCAGGTGTATTGCGCTGTGGTAATGGCAATGCTTTGTGGTTGAGTTTTCCGTTTACTGTTAAAGGCATGACACTCAACTCAGTGATACTGTCTGGCACCATATAAGTTGGCAAGTGTGTTCGCAATTGGTTGAGTAGGTACTCATCGTCAAATATGGCATGGTTCTCCATCACCACATAACCACTTAGTGCTGTTTGTTGTTGACGCTCATAGGTGATGACAGCAGCCTCTTTTACGCCTTCGCATTGGAGTAGTTGTGATTCAATTTCACCTAGCTCGATTCGGTGACCTCTGATTTTTATCTGATTATCTAATCGGCCTAGGTATTCTAAGTGGCCATTGGGTAGCTGCCTCGCTTTATCACCTGTTTTGTATACACGGATCTGCTGACTATCAATAGTGAGCGTGAAAAAGCGTTGATTGGTGAGCTTAGGTTGATTGAGGTAACCCACTGCCAAGCCTGCACCTGCGATAAACAGCTCACCAGGGACACCTACAGGCACTTGGCGCAATTGGTTATCCAGTACAAAGGCCGTCATATCATTGAGCGGTTTACCTATGTCAGCAATAGCCGTATTCATATCAGGATGAAGCGGTAAGGCGGTAACGTGTACTGTGGTCTCTGTGATCCCATACATATTGATGAGGTTGATAGTTTGACCAAAGTGCTGCCACCATGCCGTTAGTCTTGTGTAGTTGAGTTGTTCACCACCAAAAATGACCGTTTTTAATGTATTAAGCTTTGCGCCTGATTCAATGGCAACATCACTAAAGTTATAAAATGCACTGGGCGTTTGATTGAGTATCGTGACACCATACTGCTCGCACTGTTTGACAAAAGTAAAGCTGTCTCTAACTTCTTCATAACTCGGAATGAACAGCTTGGCGCCATGACATAATGCCCCCCAAATTTCCCAGACGCTAAAGTCGAAAATAGTATCGTGATAAAGCACCCAAGTATCTTGTGCGCTGAATTGAAAATCAGGTTGAGTTGCTTGTAATAGACGCGAAACATTTTCATGATTTTGGATCACGCCTTTGGGTTGCCCCGTGGTGCCTGAAGTGTAAATAACATATGCATTACTCTTTGGTGTTGCCATGGGCAACGTGGCATCGCAGTCGGTGATATCTTTGTCGAGGTTGAGCAAAGGCCACTCATCACGTTCGATACTAGATAGTGTGCTGATACTCTTTGTATCGCTCAGTACGACTTCAAGTTTAGCGTCTTCAATGATAAAGCGGTTTCGTGCTGCCGGAGCTCTGGTGGACAATGGCACATAAGCCGCTCCCGATTTAATCACCGCTAGCATTGCAATAATGGTTTCAACGGAAGGCTGCAGATATAGACCGATAAAATCTTGTTTGCCAAACTGTGTGATGAGGTAAGCCGCTACTTTATCTGCACGGTCGCTCAGCGCTTGATAACTTAATGTACCTTCACTTGTGATTAACGCCGTTTGGGCAGAACGAGACTGTACTTGTTGGTTGAAAAGAGAGAGTAAATCCTGCTTTGGATGCTCTGCTGTGCTGACATTATGCACAAGGTTACCGGCCAAAGGCAGCTGCTCGATCGTTGTGCTGCCTTCTACATTTATGAGCTGTGATAGTACATCATTAAAGCTATCACTGAGTGTATCAATAAACCAAGGATCATAACGGGTTAGGTCAAACTCCCACAGCATAGTGACAGAGTCATCTTGGTCTTGTCCCATCCGGGTGATAACAACGATATTGAGTTCGAATTTTGATGATTGACTGCTGATCGCTTCGTAATAGTCGATGTTATCTAAGCCCGGTAAAGTGAGATCAGGTAAGGGAGAATCGTGGAAACTAAAGCAAATCTGAAATAAAGGATTCACACCTTGGATCCGCTCTGGGTTGACATCAGCTACCACTTCAGTAAAAGGAAGCGTTTGGTTGGCTAACATATCATTGCTGACATCAAAGCAGTGTTGGATAAGTGCATCAACACGCATTTCAGGTGTTTGCTGAACACGTGCCACAACGGTGCTGACCAGCATTCCTATGGTGTTTTCAACATTGGTATAACTGCGGTTTGCCACGCCGGAGCCAATACAAATATCTTGATCGCCACTAAAGCGTGATAACACCACATTCAGTGCAGCCAGCGCCACGGAAAATGGGGTGACTTGGTGTTGTTGACTGAAGCGTTTAAGGTTATCCCAAAGTGCTCGCGGTAATTTTACTCGATGCGCTTTTCCGCGTGCGGTGGGTGTTTCACCTAATCGAGAAACCGGCAAGTTGATCCGACTGGGGGCATCTTTTAATTGTGCCTTCCAAAATTCACGTTGTTGGGTTGCTTGGTCCGAGCGCAACCAGTCATGTTGATAAGCCGCATAGTCCGCATATTGGGTTATTTCTGGTAGTTGCCCTTGATGTGCACCATTGAGACGTTGTTTATAACAGCTGAAAAGGTGGTTTATAAAGATATTAGACGACCAGCCATCATGCACTAAGTGGTGCTCAATATGGATTAAAATATGCTTAGTATCGTTTATTTTGACGATAGCAAACCGTGCCAATGGCAGCATGTTTATCGCAAATACATCATTCATTTCACCATTAACTAGCTGATCGACATGCTCTAGTGCAGTTGCTTCGGGATAGTTACTAAAATCAAAATAGGGCACATCTTGTTGATAATCAGGATCAATGTATTGGATTGGTTGGTGTAAATCATAGTAAGTACGAAATACATCATGATGCGCCACAACATCCTGAATGGCACCTTGCATGGCTGCTACGTTGAATTCACCGCTAAACGTTGTAGTACATTTAGCATGGTACGCTTTATCATTCGGATCTGCTTTAGCAAGAAACCAAATTGCACGCTGCTGCAAGGATAGCGGCACAGTATTTTGGTATTTCGCATCTCGTTTTGGTAAAGCAACGGTTTCGAACTGGTTAGATTGTAACGCTTGCCAAACCTGTGCAGCGCTGCGGTGACGGTAAATTAGTGTTGCAGGTACACTTATGCCTAGCTGCTGGAACAGCTGGTTACTCAGATTAATGACAGAAAGCGAGTCGCCCCCTTGTTGGAAAAAGTCCTGCTGCCATTGTAGTCCTGGTAAACAAAAGCTTTGAAATTGCGCTAAAAAATCTTGTTGAGTACGACTAAGTGTAATATCACTTTCGTCTTGGGCTGAGGTTAACTCATAATGTGACAGTTCATGGGCATCTACCTTGCCGTTTTCAGTCATGGGCAATGCTTCCAAGCGTTGATAGTGATCTGGGATCATGTAACTTGGCAATGTTTTTTTAGCGATGCCATTAATGCTTTGCACTAACTGGCTATCTAGCGCTTGATGCGTGACTAAAAAGGCCACTAAAAATTTCGCGCTGCCACGCGTGACGACTTGGCAGCTCACGAGTTTAACTGCGTCATGTTGGGCGATAACTTGTTCAATCTCGCCCAGCTCAATACGGAAGCCACGTAGCTTAATTTGATTGTCATTACGACCAATAAAATGATATCGCTCGCCATCAAAGCGAACGAGATCACCGGTTTTATATAACTTAGCAAAATGAGATGGATCGCGATGAGGGTGATAGTAAGGGTTATCAATGAAGCGTGCTTTGGTCAGCTCTGGTCGATTTAAATATCCTTTCGCGATACCTGCACCACTGATATACAACTCCCCCTGATCTCCTTGGCTGACTGGCGCTAATTGTTCATCTAAAACATAGAATCGAGTATGAACAAAGGGAGTGCCAATAGTAAACTCATTGTCCTCAAGTGAAAACTCGTTAGCGCAGGCACCAACTGTATATTCTGTGGGGCCATAACCATTGAAAATGCGCGTGATCCTAGACAGGTTTTGCAGCATTTCTAAGTTAGGTGTTTCCCCTGCCACGACCAGTGTTTCGAGTGTATTAAGGTCTTCGGGTTCCATCAGTGCAAGAAGAGCAGGGGGAATACTTGCAAATTGGATAGCATTGCTCTTGAGTAATCTACCTAGTGCTTTTTCATCTTTTCGTTCTGCTTCTGTGGCAATATAAACCGTATGCCCTAATAAAATTGGAACGATTAACTCAAAGACACTGGCATCAAAAATATAAGAAGCAAAAAGCAGCACGCGGTCGACTTTATCTAACTGAAACCTCTCAATTTGTGCTTCTGCTAAATAATGTAAATTTTGATACGGGATCTCGACCCCTTTTGGTGTGCCGGTAGTGCCTGAGGTGTAAATAACATAAGCGATATCTGTCAACGCTGAATGAACGGGTTCAATGTTTTGTGATACTGGAGATTCAATCCATACTTGAGCGGTGTGACCTAGGTGTGGGGCGTCTTTATAGTGTTTGTGTGTGAGCACAATCGCAGCTTGGCTATCTTCAAGAATAAATTGGCAGCGCTCGGCGGGAGCCTCTGTTGAGATAGGAATATAAGCCATCCCAGCTCGAATAGCAGCCAGTATGCCGATAACCATATCGATACCACGGTCAAGATAAAGTGCAACATAATGAGCGTTAGAATGCGTTAACATTGCCTTATGTCGAATATTTGAAGCGACGCTTTCAACCTCTTCCTCAAGTTCTCGGTAAGTTAATACTTTGCCATCACACACTAAAGCAGCTTTACTTTCGTGTTGTGCAAAGGCTTGATTCAAAAGAGCTTGAGGATGCTCACTTAAGTTGATAGGTGTTATTGTGCCCATTTTAGTAATCCTTTAAACATATAAATTTTGCCTGCGCAGATTATGTAACAAATGTGTTTAAAATGTGTATATTTTTTTGTTAGGTTTGTTTTTGTTTGATTAATCATCAAGGATGAGTTGGTGTGAGGAATTAAAAATCGCTACCATGGGGCATCAAACCAACCAAGGAACCATCATGAAAATCAAACCTCTGGGCACGCCCTTTTCGGCAACTGCTTGCAAAGTCTTACTCTGCGGTGGTGGCGAACTAGGAAAGGAAGTCGTTATTGAATTTAAGCGCTTAGGTGCTGAAGTTATTGTATTAGATCGCTACGATCATGCCCCGGCGATGCAAGTAGCAGATCGCAGCTATACCTTGTCTATGTTGGATGGTGAAAAGCTAAAAGCAATTATTGAACAAGAGCAACCAGATTATATTGTACCCGAGATTGAAGCTATTGCGACGGACAAGCTGGTGGAATTAGAGGCTGAAGGCTATACAGTTGTGCCCACCGCGAAAGCGACTCAACTTACCATGAACCGAGAAGGGATCCGCCGCCTTGCCGCTGAAGAGCTTGGACTTGCAACTTCTCCTTATCAATTTGTTGATACCTTAGCGGACTTTAATGCAGCTGTAACGCGTATCGGCATGCCGTGTGTGGTTAAGCCGGTGATGAGCTCTTCAGGTAAAGGTCAAAGCGTGATTAAAAGTGCTGCCGATATTGAACCTGCTTGGCATTATGCTCAAGAAGGCGGCCGCGCAGGTCAGGGCCGAGTGATTGTGGAAGGGTTTGTCGACTTTGATTATGAAATTACACTCTTAACGGTACGCCACATTGATGGCACGAGCTTTTGTGAGCCAATCGGACATGTGCAAAAAGACGGAGACTACCAGCAAAGTTGGCAGCCGCAGCACATGTCACAACTGGCACTAGAGCGCAGCAAAGCAATGGCTGAAAAAGTCACGGAAGCGCTGGGTGGTCGAGGTTTGTTTGGCGTTGAGCTCTTTATTAAGGGCGATGATGTTTACTTTAGTGAAGTGTCACCTAGACCACATGATACCGGTATGGTCACGCTTATCTCTCAAGACTTAAGTGAGTTTGCGCTGCATGCTCGCGCAATTTTAGGCTTGCCTATCCCTACCATTCACTTTAATGGACCATCGGCATCAAGTGTGATCCTTGTCGAAGGGCAGTCTACACAATTACAGTTCAGCAATATTGCACAAGCGCTTGCAGAGCCGCTAACGGATATTCGTTTGTTTGGTAAACCTGAAGTAAGTGGCAAGCGCAGAATGGGCGTGGCGTTAGCGCGCTCAGATTCAACCGAAAGTGCCGTCGAAAAAGCCAAGCAAGTGGTTGCAACAGTAGGAATTACATTATGAACTCAAACACCCGCGAACTTGACCCATTAGTATTGGGGTTTTGGCGGCTATTAGATTGGCAAATTACGCCGCAAGAAAACTTAAGCTTTTTAAAGCAAGCGATTGATCTTGGAATACGCGATACCGATCATGCTGATATCTACGGTGAGTATCAATGTGAGGCGGCGTTTGGCAAAGCTTTAGCGCTAGAGCCTAGCATTCGAGAGCATATTCGTATCATCACTAAATGTGGCATTAAGCCCGCATTTCCGAGCTTAGGACTGGCGGGAAAGGCGAACCACTATGATTCGAGTAAGGCCCATATTATTGCTCAAGCGCAGCAATCATTAAAGCACTTTGGTACAGATAGGCTAGATGTGCTGTTGATCCATCGCCCTGATTATTTGATGGATGCTGATGAAGTTGCCGATGCGTTTAACACGCTTAAACAAAACGGAGATGTGCTGCATTTTGGGGTCTCGAACTTTACCCCCAGTCAACTGGCCTTATTGCAATCGAGACTCGATTTCAGTTTAGTGACCAACCAAATTGAGTTTTCACCTTATGAGATGAAGGCGCTTGACGATGGCACGCTTGATCAGTGCCAACAACTGGGTATGAATCCCATGCTGTGGTCGCCGCTGGCGGGTGGCAGAATATTCTCTAGCGAAGACGAAAAAGCCAAACGACTGCGTGCGGTACTACAGCAAGTGGGCGAAGAAATAGGAGCTACTGAACTTGATCAAGTGATCTACGCATGGCTTGCGATGCATCCATCGAAACCTGCTACTGTGCTTGGAACGGGAAATATCACTCGAGTTGCCAGCGCATTTGCTTCGCAGTCACTTACTATGAACCGCGAGCACTGGTATCGCATTTGGACGGCGTCTACTGGGCACAGTGTGCCATAAAGTGAATTCGGACTAATTGGTGTAGAGCCTGGCGTTAAAAAAGGGCCTTTCGGCCCTATGTGTTGCAGCAAGTAAAAAAATAAGGTGATGCGGCTGTCACAGGGCCGCTCACCTTTGGTCATCACAGATTAAAATCTAATCCATAACTCACGTAAGCTTTAATGTCGTCATTACTGTCTAGGTCGGTTTTTACCAATCCAAAGGTAAAGCCTTGCGTAGACAAACTCACCCCATAATCCATGTAGGAGTCGTCTTCTCCTGTCCATTCGAGTACCGTGTCTCCGCTGGAGCGACCAATGTGCAGAGTGAGTTCACTGTCTTTAAAAACGGGAAAGCTGGCCGACACTTCCGCATATAACATGTCTTCTTCTGTGGTCGAGTCGCTTTGCGCTGTGGCAAGGTGGCTAAGTTTAAATGTAAAGTATTGCCAACCAAGCGCGGCATAAATCTCGCCAAAATCAATATCTCCACCGGCATCGGGATAGGCGTAGTGGATATAACCGAAATCAAAGCTCATGCCTTTGATTTCGCCTGCATAACCTGCGTACAGATCCATTTCATAACTAGCGGAGTCGCCAAAGTCGATGTTGGAGACCCAAGTGCCTGCATAAAACCCTGACTCATTACTATAATCTAAGCCGCCAGACACCGCAGCACCGTCATCGGTCTGGGTGATACCACGCCAGTAATAATTTGAGCTTGCCGCAATGTTCGCTGTTACTTCGGCCTGCGCCGAGATACAAAAACACGCAGTCAGGCCACCTAGTAGCATAAGTAAAGGTTTGTTTTTCATTCTGTTTTCCCCATTGAACGCAGAGTTATTATTCGGTTGTTGTCATTGCATTTTTTGCAAAGGGTAAGTGCAAGGGGGAGGCCAATGTCGGAGAATGCCGAAAAGTTTATTCTATGTTGTTAAAAGTATTAGAATTTAATTTCAACCTTTCGAAATTAGGAAGGTGTGGCTTGCATAAATATTGCACGTGACTGGTGCAAAAAACCGTAGCTTGCACATTATTAATGCAAGCTATGGATTGCGTTAGTCGTTATTGCAGTTTAGGTTAGTTACCCAAAGATAGCGCGCATTAGGTTAATGGTTTCATCAACACTGCGGCCTTTTTCTACTTCAGCAACGATCGAGTCGCGTTTGGCACGAATATGCTCAGGAATAGATTCATCCGCAAGTGCACGGTCAACTAACACTTCTGCTGATTCTTTACCGCGACGCACGCTTTTTTTACCGCCACTGGTGCTGGCGCGTTGAGGCTTATGCAGTAGCTTAAAGTAATTGGAATTAGTGGCAGTGTCTTTATCTGCGTAATAAAATAGACATGGAAGTAGCGCTTTAATGTCAGCAAGCTGTGTTTCAAACTCATCTGCAGGCGAGGCCATTGTGTACCAAGGCATTGCTTTAATGGTGCAGACCACATCTGTCCAGTAACGCTCAAAATCGCGGTTATTAAGTTTAGCAACACCAAGCGCTTGGCATAAGGCGTCAAGCTTGCTCGAGGTTATTGGTGTAAACACATCTGGGCGGCGCATTGCTAATAGGCGAGTGGCTGGTGCCAGGGTTGGCTTCTCTTCGCTCCCAGCAAAGGCACTTAAATACTCCACCATAAATGACTGATAATGCTCGAGCGTCACGTCACCCTCTGCCGGGATAGCGGCTAGCGCGTCATCAAATGCTCCTGGTAGGTCGTCTAGCAATTGGTGAAACCCTTTTGCACTTTTAGTGGAGGCGAACCACTCTACGTCAAACTGATACACGCTGGTATCTAAACTTGCGGTATGCTTACCAGTAAAAGCGAGGCGATCTTCTTTAATCATGTCTTTGAGCGAAGTGCTGCGCATTGGTTTTAGATATTCAATTAGTTTTAATTGCTCATCTAGTGCAATCACTTCTTTGTGATCGGCAACAAATGCAGTCACCATAGGCCAAGGTGCAATACGCAAGGTTTTTAGTTGTAAAAAGCTAATGGCTGCGATGAGCAGATCTTGTAGCTTTTTCACTGTAGGTAATTGATGGTCATCCAGTAAATCAAAATTGATACGGTTTTTCGCCACATCAAGCAGTTCATAACACCAACCAAGAAAATCTTCAGGATGATTTTCCACTTTAACCGCCATCAGATTAAGGCTGATCTCCGTGGCCTGTTTGAGGATATTTTGATAAATCTGACTTTCTTGTTCGCCCAAGGCCATGTTTGACGGTGATATGAGCAGTTTCTTCATGCGGGTTAAGTACTCCAAGGTTGATTAATAAACCAGCCAGTAAAATATAGCTAATGATGCTAAAAACTGACAAGGGCGAGGATCATACCGATTAGTCGTAAGGTTGCAATCGCTCAGTTCAAATTATTTGCCTTTATTCATGGTATATTCGACTACAGCCGTTATCATAAAGATAACCAAGCCTTACGAAGGAAAAGCAATGAACCGGCTAGTTAAAATTGTGGGCGCCATTGTTGCGCTTATTATTATTCTTGTTATCGCTGCCCCGTTTTTAATCCCCAAACAGGCAATTATTGACCAAGTCACGTCACAGGTTGAGTCAGTGACAGGCAGAAAGCTGTCGATTGATGGCGACTCTGACATCGGTATTTTCCCAACGCTACACATTGAGTTAAATCAAGTGCGATTTGCCAATATGGCAACGGGTAGTCGCCCAGATATGTTCGCCATGGAGCAACTCGCCGTACATATTCCATGGTTAAGTGCGCTGTCTGGAGAAGCTAAGCTTGAGCGCTTTGTGGTCAATAATCCTAAAATAATTCTAGAAACGGATAAGCAAGGTAATGCGAATTGGCAGTTGCTACCCACCAGTGCAGAAAACACGCCAACGGCACAAACCAGCTCAAAAGGTAGCATGCAATTACCGGAAGGTTTAGACGTGAGCCTTGGCGAAGTGGCGATTTATGGTGGCTCGGTGACTTACCTTGATGGTGTGACAGGCGCTGAATATCAGGTAACTGATTTAGACATTAGCGTGATGCTATCGTCACTATACCAACCACTAGAGGTTGACGGTAAGCTGACTTTTCAAGGTCAAACTTTTAACCTAGTTACTACACTCGATAATCCAGCAAAGGCGATCGAAGGTGAAACCTTTAATGTTGAACAACAAGTAAAATCAGCGCTGTTCAACCTTGACTATAAAGGTGAAATTGCAGAACAAGGTAAAACCATTCGCGGTCAATTGACGTTGACAGGCGACTCGGTAAAAGCGTTAGCTAAGTGGCAGGGCGTTGACCTAAAAGCGAAAGAAAATGCGTTCAACGACTTTGACCTAAACGCCAAAATGACGATGCAAGGCCAAGTATTTACTCTCAATGCCTTAGAAGCGACCTTGGACGAATTGGTAATAAAAGGTCAAAGTAAAGTCACCCTCTCTGGTAAACCTGATATTACCGCGAGTGTTGACCTTGGCATGTTAGATCTTAATCCTTATTTGCCAGAACCGGTGGAAAAACCACAAACGCAACCTGAGTCAGAAGACGCACCTGCAGAGCCTATCGTCTGGGATGACACTGCAATTGATTTATCAGCACTTAACAGCCTCAATGCCGATGTGAAGATCACCTCCACAGGGCTACGTGCGAGAGAAATTAAGCTTGGCGAAAACCAAATCAGCTTAGTACTTAACTCAGGTAAAGCGACACTAAGCCTAGATAAGTTCCAAGCCTATGAAGGTCAGGGTAAAGGTAAGGTTGTTGTAAATGCAGCAACAAAACCTTATGCCGTCAGTACTGATTTTGCGTTAACAGCAATTAATGCCGAGCCACTACTGACCGATGCCATTGGCTTTGACAAAGTATTGGGCAAAGGTAGTCTTAATTGGGTGTTAAACACGCAAGGTGTCAGTCAAAAGCAATTTGTGAATGCCTTAGGTGGTAAATTAGCTTTTGAGTTCAAAGATGGTGGCGTAAAAGGCGCAAACCTTGCTGAGATGATCCGAAAGGGCAAAGACATGCTCAAAGGTGACTTCTCTTCGGTATCGCAAGGACTCAATGCCAATTTCGACCCCGATCAAAAAACCGACTTCTCAGCCATGACTGGGACCTTTATCTTTACCAAAGGGGTAGGCCAAAACGATGACTTTTCGTTAGCAAGCCCATTACTGCGAGTGACAGGTAAAGGCACCGTTGATTTACCACAAACTTTAGTTGATTACCGTGTGGTGACTGGAATTGTTGACACTATTGAGGGGCAAGCCAGCAGCGATGACAGTACCGGTTTTAAAATTCCGGTGCGGATCAAAGGTCCATTTCACAAAGTGGATACTAGTCTAGACCTAAAAGAGGCGGCAAAAGACAAAGCCAAAGACAAGGTAAAGGATAAGGTAAAAGACAAACTTAAAGGTTTGTTTAGTGGATAGGTTTTTACAGCACCTCTATAAATAGCTTATTTACTTAATACATTGGGTAGAACAAGGGCTTGCCGATGGTAGCCCTTGTTCTATATTCATCGCGAGTTAATTATCTATATGTAGTTATAGTGAGCTTATGACTGGCTTATGCCTATAAGTTGTAATCTACAGCATTAGTATTACTGCTATTCATGTGCTTAAATGGATACGGATAGCTCTACAAACAAAGGAAGGATAAAATAATGAGTACACCTACTTATTTACTCGAATACATGGTGACCCCTAAAGCTGAGGGTGACTGGATATATGACGATAAGCCAGTTAAACTTAAATTAGCCAAGGGTGAAAGCGCTGTTCTAACTTATAAGCTCGTTACCGATGAAGCTGGCTGGAGCTTTGCTGAAAACGGTACCTACTTTATCGAGGCGCAAGATAACTTCAATTATAACCTTACAAGCACATTAAAAGATGAGTTAACGGTTGAGGTTAAGATTGAGGCATTGAATGTTGCGAATACGCTAAGTGAAAATGATCTCAAAGGGCTTTCAGCTGACCCCGGTGCGAGGGTTGTTACACTAGTGAGGAATAACAGCTCGAATATTGAGTTCAGACTCGTTGCTCAAAATAATTCTGCAAATGGTGCCGTGCGTTATTTTTCTCAAGATCCAAGGGTGATAATTGACAACCCAGATGCTCCAGTCTAATTCGTAATTTGCACTTGGCACAGGTAGGTAAAGTGTTCTGTGCCAATTCTTAATTCAAGTGATGGCGAGTGACATAGTGTCTTGAACCATGACAAGCGATAAAAAGACGGGCTCCAGCCTAAATCAATGCTTTTTTTCAGTGAAGCCATCGCGGAATACTTTTCTTCTATCAGCGTCTGAATTAACGATTTTACGTAAAAAGCCTCAGCTGAATCGGGGTACTCTGCCAAATATTCATCAATTGCTATTAATGCCTCTTGGTGCCGACCTAGGTGTGCTAGAGCTTGGATGCGCACGACTTCAACTTGGCTTGCTGGAGCACTGGCTAAAATTTGCAGATACACTTCACTGGCTTTCGCCTTCTCGCCCATTAGTGAGTATATGTCTGCGTAGTTAAGCAAGATTTCTACATTGCTGGGCGCCAACTGAGTGGCAAACGTGAGTGCCCGTTCTAAATCACCTAAGAGCATCAATACAATGGCATAATTATTAAAGGTAGCCGTACTTGTATATGAGCGCTTAACTAGAGCTTAGTAGAATTTGTTTGCTTCATATTGAGCAAGGCTGCATTGCGGATGACTTTTATAGTACTTCTCATCGAGTTGAGCCTGCTGATTATGGTTTCGGCTTTGGTGAATCACTGTAGTCGATTTGCTTGCTGTAACCTATTGTAATAGCATTGGTGCAGCTGATGTGCTTATATTAAGTGCGAATAGCTCTGCAAACCAACGAAGGATATTAAAGATGACGCAACAGTCGCTCAGTTATATAGTTACTCCTGGTTTTTTACCATCTGTAGAACACTCTGATGAGGCGGCGAAAACTGCCCCTTGGAAAATCACTAACCTTCAACACGAGGATATAGAAAAAGTCGTTATAGACATTTCTGAGTTATCTGGAAAGTCTGTTAACTTATATTATGAACTTGATTCTGGAAGCTTTGATAGCGGTTGCAGTTCGGTGATAACGGTACGCTATTTGTTAATGCACAAGACAACTTTAACTATCAAGTGAGCAGCATTGTTGCCAACGATGGTCGTAGTATGATTGTAAGTATCAGTAGTATTGAATCGTCTAAAACGATTTTAGAAGGTGCTGCTCAGGAAATGGCAGGGCACCTAGACTCTGGGTTTGCAATCCCGTTGCAGTCTAACAATAACTTTAAAATTGCTTATCGACTCATAGCAAAGCATAAGAATGATTCACAAATGCGTTATTTCTCTCAAGACCCAACGATTGTTATCGAAGATACAGAGCCAAATTAAAGCTCTAATTCAGAGCGCGACAGCGCTCTGAATAGTTGTGCTTCTCCAGTAGATTCTGAAACTCAACTATCCCGCACAACGGATCAAACCACTTCAAATTAAAAAACTGTACTGCCCAGCCTGAATCCAAGCTGGCTTCTATTTGTATAATTGCTGAACTTTCATCCCCTATCAAAGTCATGATAAGGGCACTTACAAAAGGCAGCTCATATAACTTTGGAGCTTCTGATTTTACGAGTTGAATCAATTTTAGCGCCTCAATACTGTAACCGAGATGCGCCAGAGCCTGGGCCTTTATTAACTTATCAATTGGTTTATTTGGGGTTTCTAAAAGTTCTATCACCTTCATGTAGGTGAGATCTGCATTTTTGTTAGCTAGAGCCAAGGCATCAGCATAGTTGAGTACAATATCAGCTCTTTGCTCATTTATCTTATATGCCTTAGTTGCGTAATCTAGGGATAAGTCTTGTTCTTTTATTAAACTTAAGGCCGTGCTCAAATTTGTTAAATAGTTTGCGTTATTACTATCAGATTTTACTAACGTCTCGTAGAGTTCAATTGACCTATTAAGATTACCAGTGATTAGTGAAATATCCGCGGTAATTTTGATGAGCTGATGATCTTTTTGAGTTATTGATAATGCTTTATCTGCGAAATGAAGCGCTTCAGAGAAGCTTCCAGATATCGCATGTATTTTCACTAGATTCCTTAGCACAACCAAGGTCGGTTTGAGCTGATATGCTTTATTAAAAGCAGCTTTCGCTTGGTCATAGCGGCCTAATTTTTGATATATGCTACCTTTTAGGTTTAGCAATTCGTATGAGTTACTATTGCCACCTTTGTAACCGCTCAGCAGTTTCTCAATATCGTCTTTCTTGTTTAGCAACAGAAGTAGCGAGGTTCTATTTGCTAGGTAGTCCAAAGTCTCTTTATATTCTTGAGGGCTTGATTCCAATACTTCTTGCAAATCGTTTATGATCTTCATCTCTAAAGTTCGATTATATAGCCTGAGGCTACCTTTGGTATAAGTCGTGTAGAGAGAAAAGTGCTTAGGGTATGTCCTAATGAATTCCCTAAGTTGATTAATTAAACTGATATTGACAGTGTTTTCTTGGTGTAATTGTTCTATCAGGGCTGAATATGCATTATTAAAATTGTCGTCCATTAATTGCTCTGAAGTATCAGTGATATCCAGTGCTTTGGATAATGTTTGAGAGATGGAAATAAAAGTTGCAGAAATTTGCGTATTTATCACAGTGATCCTCTCTGAAAACTCAACTACTTTCCCTGATTTGCCTATCAATTCTAGTTGGATGGTACAGCTGTAGTTATTACACTCACCTGTCGGGATGAATAACTTATCTATTTGTAAAGAATGAGAAATATCGGAAGGTTTCGCGGTTCGACCTAAAGATGTAAGCGTTTGCTCAACTTCTTTCTTTGAAACTGGCTCATAGTCCTTACTTGTAATGAGAAACTGATAGATGGCGTCTTCAACTGTTTGCTTTACTATCTGCTTGTGTGAATTTGGTATATCACTTTGTCCAATAAATTCTATCGGCAGCGCTGCAATATAGATCTTAGGTTTGGTTTCCTGCCAATACCAGTACCCACCAACGACTAAGCACACTAAAAAGGTGAAAAGCGCTGCAATACTTAGCTGCTTTTGACGTGCTTTGGCTTTGCTCTTAGCTCTATCTTGTAACTCTATTTCTTCAAGGGATAATGTCGCTTCGCTATTATCATAGCTAAGGGTGTGCAGAATTTGTTTTAACTGTTGACTGACTTCGCCTGCGCTGCTCGGGCGAGCGTTTTTGTCGTATTGCAATAAGCGATCAATAAGCTGTGCCAGTGCAGGGGGAATATCTAAAATACGTTTAGCACTGGCTTTTAATGGCTGGAACTTGATCTGTTCAGCAATAGACTTGTCACTGCCATCGTCAGCTTGCTCGAAGTAAGGATGGTGCCCAGCTAACAGTTGATAAGCAATTAGCCCAAATGAGAATAAGTCACTGCGGCTGTCTAGTGTTTCTTCACGAAGCTGCTCTGGCGACATTGCGGTAAGGCTACCATAGCTTGTATGGGGGCGAGTGGCTTGATTGTCTTCTATTTGTGAAATGCCAAAGTCCGCTATTTTTGCAGTGCCTTGTTCATTAACCAAAATATTGCCTGGTTTTAAGTCTAAATGAAGAATATTTTGGCTATGGGCGGAGGCGAGGCCGTCGGCGATATCGTTGAGCAACTCAATTTTTTGCTCGGTACTTAATACGTGCGTTTTTGTATAGTGTTGTAAGGTTGCGCCTTGCACGAACTCCATTTCCAAGGCCATTTGACCATCGCTTTCAAAGACATCGTAAATTTGTACAATATTTGGGTGATTAAAGCGTGCTAACAGACGAGCTTCGTTGAGTGCATCGGATTGCGCATGTTGAGTCAGCGACATTACCTTAACCGCGACTCGGCGGCCTAGCTTTTTGTCGGTAGCAAGGTACACTTTGCTCATCCCGCCTTCGGCGAGTAAGATCACGTCCTGATAGTATTCTTCTAACTTCAACACTGCGCTGTCTTTCTCGTTTATTATTGGGGGTTAGTGTATCGCTAAAAATGCTAAATTAGTACTGTTTGCGATACAGTAAATAGCAAATAATAAGTTGAAAATTTAACACTTTGCCATACTCGTCACGTCATGTAGCTTACTAAGATAACCTGAACTGCAGATAATTAATGCCTTTCTAACAGCCAGTTTTAGCGCTAACTGGGTTAAATTCACTACCGAACGCTGGTTATTGGTGTGTAAATTCGTCTTGCCTACAACAGAATGTAGTATCTGAGCGAGAGCAGGACGCGGAAGCGGTGTTATCCTAAAAACGCTCTGGCTAGATAAGAATGTAATTTAATGTGATTTTCAGAACAATGAGTAAGTGCATTCTTTATCCAAAACTCAGGTTAAGATAGACATTATTAAGGAGAAATAAATGGCAAAATTACACTCGACTCTTGTTTTACGTTTTTATTTTACAGCCATGCTGGCCTGCATTTTGTTTTACCATACCTCAAGTGTATCGGCAGAAAGTGCATCAAATTTTGACTACCCGAACAACGCTAAAAATGCGATCAGCCTTACGTTTGATGACGCTAGGCCTAGCCAAGTGGAAGTTGGTGTTCCCTTACTTAATCGCCATAAGGTGAAAGGTACATTTTATGTTATGCCGCCTCAAGTGGAAGAAAAACTGGCGCAATGGCAAGCGGCAGCTAAGCAAGGGCATGAGATCGGTAACCATACTAGTGAGCATTTGTGCACTGGCAACTTTGCATGGCTTAGGGAGAAAAACAAAGGTCTTGAACAAGTTGATTTAGCATATATTGAGCGTGATATAGTCGAAACCACTAAATATATTGAAGCGCATTTAGGAGTCAGCCCTAAAAGTTTTGCTTACCCTTGTGGTAATACATTTGTTGGCCGTGGTGCTGAAGTAAAAAGTTATGTGCCTTTAATTGCTAAACACTTTGAGAGTGGTCGTACGTGGCTAGATGAAACGGCTAACCTCCCAACATACACTGACTTTTCTCAGTTAACTGGTGTGCGTATGGATGGCATGACCTTCGAAGAAATAAAAGCGTTGCTAGCACACCTCAGGAGCAATAATAGTTGGATTATTCTTGCGGGGCACGAGGTCGGAGAAAAGGGGCGCTACACGGTAGATAGTAAGATGCTAGACAAACTGATCCCTTATTTAAAAGATCCAAAAAATGGCTACTGGTTAGATACTGTGAGTAACGTCACAGATTACATCAAACGTAAAAGAACGCTCTAGGTGAGGCTTACCTCGGCTTAATTAAGCTATTTCTTGCTCAATGTTCAGGAAGTGGGTAGTGCAAAGCGTGAGTGGTAAAAAACTTTTCATGACAAATGCTGTTTAATAATTGTGCAAGTGGTTGAATTCTCGAATGCTTGCCGCCATATCCTCAAACTGTAATCAGTACGTCACGTTAACGCGTTAAATTAATTAAAAATTGAACTATCTTTGATGGGACTTTGCTGGTACAATTGCCCGCCCTTGAAAGACATAATCACAGTTTTTTGAGTGGAATTTAACCTAAATGCCTTGATTTTGAACGAAATCTCGGCGAGTTGTAACTACACCGGAGGTCATTAAGATGATCCAAATGCAAACTCAGCTGGACGTTGCTGATAACAGCGGCGCTCGCAAAGTGCAGTGTATAAAAGTCCTTGGTGGTTCGCACCGTCGCTACGCAGCGGTTGGCGACATCATTAAAGTTTCTGTTAAAGAAGCGATTCCTCGCGGCAAAGTGAAGAAAGGTGATGTTAAAAACGCAGTAGTAGTGCGTACTAAAAAAGGCGTACGTCGTCCAGACGGCTCTTTGATCCGTTTCGATAGCAATGCGGCTGTTATCTTAAATGATAACTTACAGCCTATTGGTACTCGTATCTTCGGCCCTGTGACTCGTGAACTTCGTACTGAAAAGTTCATGAAGATCGTTTCACTAGCACCAGAAGTACTATAAGGAGTCGATCATGGCAGCAAAAATCCGTCGTGATGACGAAGTAATCGTACTAGCCGGTAAAGACAAAGGTAAGCGCGGTAAAGTGCTTTCAGTTGTTACTGAAACTGGCCGAGTATTTGTTGAAGGCGTTAATATCATCAAAAAACACCAGAAGCCTGTACCACAACTACAGCAAGCTGGCGGTGTTGTTGAGAAAGAAGCGTCAGTCGACGTATCAAACGTAGCGATTTTCAATGCCGAAACTGGCAAAGCGGATCGTGTAGGTTTTAGATTTGAAGACGGTAAAAAAGTCCGTTTCTTCAAGTCTACCGGTAAAACTATTTAATAGTTGGAGTAGACGATGGCGAAACTGCATGAAGTGTACAAAGACAAAGTAGTAAAGGAGCTTCAAGAGAAGTTCGGTTACAGCTCTGTCATGCAAGTCCCTCAGATCGAAAAGATCACACTTAACATGGGTGTGGGCGAAGCCCTAGCTGACAAGAAAATTCTAGAAAACGCAGTAGCAGATCTAGAATCAATCTCTGGTCAGAAGCCTCTAGTGACTAAAGCTCGCAAATCAGTTGCTGGCTTTAAGATCCGTGAAGGTTACCCAATTGGCTGTAAAGTAACCCTACGCGGCGAGCGTATGTGGGATTTCCTAGAGCGTTTAGTCTCTATCGCGATGCCACGTATTCGTGACTTCCGCGGTGTTAGCGCAAAGTCTTTTGACGGTCGCGGTAACTACTCTATGGGCGTACGTGAACAAATCATCTTCCCAGAAATCGATTATGATAAAGTAGACCGCGTTCGCGGTATGGATATCACAATCACTACTTCTGCGAAAACAGATGATGAAGGCCGTGCGTTGTTAGAAGCGTTCAACTTCCCATTCAAAAAGTAAGGGTAGGGTTATGGCAAAGAATTCAATGAAAGCACGCGACGTAAAACGTGCTAAATTAGTTGCTCAGTATGCTGAAAAGCGTGCTGCGTTAAAAGCTATCATCAGCGATGTTAATGCATCTGATGATGAGCGTTGGGATGCAGTGTTAAAGCTACAGTCTTTACCACGCGATTCTAGCCCTTCACGTCAACGTAATCGTTGTAACATCACGGGCCGCCCTCATGGTTACCTTCGCAAGTTCGGCTTAAGCCGTATCAAGGTTCGCGAAGCAGCGATGCGCGGTGAAATTCCTGGCCTTAAAAAGGCTAGCTGGTAATAGAATCACGGGAGTAAGACATGAGCTTGCAAGATCCAATTGCGGATTTGTTCACACGTATCCGTAACGGTCAGTCTGCGAAGAAGGTATCTGTTTCAATGCCAACTTCAAAGCTGAAAGTAGCTGTAGCTAAGGTACTTAAAGACGAAGGTTATATCACTGACTTCGCAGTATCTGGTGACGTAAAAGCAGAATTGACTATCGAACTTAAGTACTTCGAAGGCAAAGCTGTAATCGAAAACATCCAGCGTGTTAGCCGCCCTGGTCTACGTATCTATAAGAGACGTGACGAATTACCAAAGGTAATGGGTGGTCTAGGTATCGCTATCGTATCAACTTCTAAAGGCCTGATGACAGACCGCGCTGCGCGTACCGCTGGTGTTGGTGGTGAAATCATTGGCTTTGTAGCTTAATCGGAGGGGAACTATGTCTCGTATAGCGAAGGCTCCAATCAATGTTCCTGCCGGTGTTGAAGTTACAATTAACGGCCAGGACATCAAAGTTAAAGGCAAGAACGGTGAATTAACTCGCACAATCAACGATGCGGTTGAAGTTTCACTAAACGACAACGTTATCACAACGGCTCCTCGTGAAGTTGCTAATGCTTGGGCTCAAGCAGGTACTGCACGCGCCCTAATCAACAACATGATTGTTGGTGTTAACGATGGTTATGAAAAGAAACTACAACTAGTAGGTGTTGGTTACCGTGCGGCTGTTAAGGGTAAAGTATTAGACTTAACTCTTGGCTTCTCTCACCCAGTGAACTTCGAGATCCCTGAGGGTATCACTATCGAAGCTCCAAGCCAGACTGAAATTGTTGTTAAAGGCGCAGACAAGCAGTTAGTTGGTCAAACAGCTGCTAACATCCGCTCATACCGTGAACCAGAGCCTTATAAAGGTAAAGGTGTACGTTATGCTGATGAGCACGTGCGTCGTAAAGAGGCTAAGAAGAAGTAAGGTAAGACGATGGATAAGAAAACAGCTCGTCTACGTCGTGCTAAGCGCACTCGTAGAAATATTATCGAACAAGGCACAACACGTCTTGTTATCCACCGCACGCCACGTCACATTTACGCTCAAGTAATCAATGCTGAGGGTAGTGTACTGGCTGCTGCTTCTACTGTTGAAAAAGCAATTGTTGAAACAGTTAAAGGCACAGGCAACATCGAAGCGGCTCAAGCAGTTGGTAAAGCAATCGCTGAGCGCGTAGCTGACAAAGGCGTTGAGAAAATCGCTTTTGATCGCAGTGGCTTTAAATATCACGGCCGTGTGAAGGCGCTAGCTGATGCTGCGCGCGAAGCCGGTCTGCAATTCTAGGAGTAGACAATGGCTAACGTAGAAGCAAAGCAAGCACAGCCAGAGTTGGCTGAAAAGCTAATCGCGGTAAACCGTGTGTCTAAAGTGGTTAAAGGTGGTCGTATCTTTAGCTTCACTGCACTAACAGTAGTTGGTGATGGCGCTGGTAAAGTAGGTTTTGGTTATGGTAAAGCACGTGAAGTTCCTGCTGCTATTCAAAAAGCAATGGAAAAAGCACGTCGCAACATGATCACTGTTGAACTAAACGGTAACACGCTACAGCACCCAATCAAGGGTCGCCACGCGGGTTCACGCGTTTACATGCAGCCTGCATCTGAAGGTACAGGTATCATTGCAGGTGGTGCGATGCGTGCAGTACTAGAAGTAACTGGCGTACAAAACGTACTATCTAAAGCATACGGTTCAACTAACCCGATCAACATCGTTCGCGCAACTATTGCAGCTCTAGAGAATATGAATTCTCCAGAAGGTATTGCTGCAAAGCGTGGTCTTAGCGTTGACGAAATCTTGGGGTAAGACACCATGGCAAATACAGTAAAAGTAACTCAAGTACGTAGCTCGATCGGTCGTTTACCGAAGCATAAAGCTACATTACGTGGCCTTGGTTTACGTCGTATCAACCACACTGTTGAGCTAGAAGATACGCCAGCAGTTCGCGGTATGATCAACCAAGTTTCTTACATGGTTAAGGTTGAGGGGTAATTCGATGAACTTGAATACACTTTCACCTGCTGCAGGTTCAAAAACAGCTGGTAAGCGTGTTGGCCGTGGTATCGGTTCTGGTCTTGGTAAGACTGGTGGTCGTGGTCACAAAGGTCAAAAATCACGCTCTGGCGGTAAAGTACGCGTTGGTTTCGAAGGCGGTCAAATGCCTATGCAACGTCGTCTACCAAAGTTTGGTTTCACTTCACGCAAGTCTCTTGTGTCTAAAGAAGTGAATCTATTCGAAATCGCTAAAGTTGAAGGCGATGTGGTAGATCTGAACGCGTTACAGGCAGCTGGTATCGTTAAAAAGAACATCCAGTTCGTAAAAGTTGTAAAATCTGGCGAAGTTTCACGCGCTGTTACCGTTAAAGGCATTAAAGTGTCTAAAGGTGCACGCGAAGCTATCGAAGCTGCCGGAGGCAAGGTAGAAGACTAAGGAAGTACGCTATGGCTAAACCAGGTCAAGATATGCAAAGTGCACAAAGTGGGCTTGCGGAACTGAAGCGCCGATTACTATTTGTATTGGGTGCTATCATTATTTACCGTCTGGGCTCTTTTGTGCCAATCCCTGGGATTGACGCCGCTGTACTTGCCGAATTCTTCGAGCAACAAAAGGGCACCATTGTTGAGATGTTCAACATGTTCAGCGGTGGTGCGCTTGAGCGTGCATCGGTATTGGCGCTAGGTATTATGCCGTACATCTCGGCTTCGATTATTATGCAGCTATTAACGCACATACATCCTGCGATGATAGAGCTTAAGAAAGAAGGTGAGCAAGGGCGTAAGAAAATCAGCCAGTATACGCGTTATGGTACGCTTGTGCTTGCTACATTCCAATCGATAGGTATCGCTACTGGTCTACCTAATATGATGGAAGGCCTAGTTGTGAATCCAGGCTTCGGCTTTTATTTCACAGCAGTAGTGAGCTTAGTCACAGGAACTATGTTCCTAATGTGGTTGGGCGAACAAATCACTGAGCGTGGTATCGGTAACGGTATCTCAGTTCTAATATTTGTTGGTATTGTAGCTAACCTGCCGTCTGCAATTGGTTCGACAGCAGAAATGGCGCGCCAAGGTGATCTGCATATTTTAGCATTGTTATTGATTGCGGTAATCGTATTCGCCGTAACTTACCTAGTTGTGTTCTTCGAACGTGGTCAACGTCGTATCGTTGTAAACTATGCGAAGCGTCAACAAGGTCGTCAGGTATTTGCAGCTCAAAGCACGCACTTACCACTAAAAGTTAATATGGCGGGTGTTATTCCACCAATCTTTGCTAGCAGTATCATTTTGTTCCCTGGTACAATAGCAAGCTGGTTCGGCCAAGGTGAAGGTCCGGTCGCTGATGTGCTACAAGCTATCTCAGCAGTATTGACTCCAGGTCAACCACTGTATGCGATGGTATTAGCTGCGGCTATTATCTTCTTCTGCTTCTTCTACACTGCGTTGGTATTTAACCCGCGTGAGACAGCAGATAACCTGAAAAAATCTGGCGCTTTTATTCCAGGCATTCGTCCAGGTGAGCAGACGTCTAAATACATTGATAAAGTGATGACACGCCTGACATTGGCAGGTGCTTTGTATATAACCTTTATCTGTCTGGTGCCCGAGTTTATGACTATGGCATGGCAAACGCCATTCTACTTCGGCGGTACATCAATTTTGATTATCGTTGTTGTCATCATGGACTTTATGGCACAAGTACAGACTCATATGATGTCTCATCAATATGATTCTGTGCTGAAAAAAGCGAACCTTAAAGGCTACGGCCGATAAGGTCAGTTTACGGAGTTGAGTAATGAAAGTACGTGCTTCCGTTAAGAAAATTTGCCGTAACTGCAAAGTAATCAAGCGTGCAGGTGTTGTACGTGTGATCTGCAGTGAGCCAAAGCACAAGCAAAGGCAAGGCTAAGCAAATTAAGTCGTGCAGGCTGAGTAAGTTTACTTAGCCTGTTTCTTTGGTAAAACTTGAATGTCGGTTGGGTATCCTATACGGGCTTTCCAGCAAGATGATAATCAAGTTTAATAATAGGAGATATGTTAGTGGCCCGTATCGCAGGCATTAACGTTCCTGATCATAAGCATGCTGTTATCGGTTTAACAAGCATCTATGGTGTAGGTAAAACTCGCGCTAAGGCGATCTTAGCTGCGACAGGTATCGCTGAAACTACTAAAATCGGCGAGTTAAATGACGAAACACTTGACATCCTTCGTGAAGAAGTTGGCAAGTACACTGTTGAAGGTGATCTTCGTCGTGAAGTAACACTAAACATCAAGCGTCTTATGGACCTTGGTTGTTTCCGTGGCTTACGTCACCGTCGTTCGCTACCACTACGTGGTCAGCGTACTAAGACTAACGCGCGTACTCGTAAGGGTCCACGCAAGCCTATCAAGAAATAAGGTGGGGTAAGTTATGGCAAAAGCACCAATTCGTCGTAAAAAGGTCAAAAAGCAGGTTGTTGACGGCATGGCTCACGTTCATGCATCTTTCAACAACACTATTGTGACCATCACTGACCGTCAAGGTAATGCTCTTTCTTGGGCGACTGCGGGTGGTTCAGGTTTCCGTGGTTCTCGTAAGTCTACTCCATTCGCTGCACAGGTTGCTGCGGAGCGTGCAGGTGTTGCTGCACAAGAGTACGGTCTTAAGAACCTAGAAGTATTCATTAAAGGTCCAGGTCCAGGCCGTGAGTCTGCCGTTCGTGCATTGAATGCTGCTGGTTTCCGTATCACTAACATCACTGACGTGACGCCAATTCCACACAATGGTTGTCGTCCACCGAAGAAACGTCGCGTATAACAATAGGTTAGGAGAAAGAACATGGCAAGATATTTGGGCCCTAAGCTCAAGCTAAGTCGTCGTGAAGGTACTGACCTGTTCCTTAAAAGCGGCGTAAGAGCAATTGACTCTAAGTGTAAACTAGAAACAGCACCTGGTCAGCACGGCGCACGTAAAGGTCGTCTATCTGATTACGGTTTACAGCTACGTGAAAAGCAAAAAGTTCGTCGTATCTACGGTGTACTAGAAAAGCAATTCCGTAACTATTACAAAGAAGCTGCTCGCCTTAAAGGTAACACAGGTGAAAACTTGTTACAGCTTCTAGAGCAACGTCTAGACAATGTTGTATATCGCATGGGTTTTGCAAGCACACGTGCTGAAGCACGTCAGCTAGTAAGCCACAAAGCGATTATGGTTAATGGTCGTGTTGTTAATATCCCTTCTTTCGTAGTTACTCCTGAAGATGTAGTAGTAATTCGCGAGAAGTCTAAAAAGCAAGCGCGTATCATCGCTGCTCTAGAGTTGGCTGAGCAACGTGAAAAGCCAACTTGGATTGAAGTTGACGGTAAGAAAATGGAAGGCACTTTCAAGCGTCTACCAGAGCGTTCTGATCTGTCTGCGGACATTAACGAACAACTAATCGTCGAACTTTACTCGAAGTAAAGTTAAGAGTTAAGAGAGGATAAAATGCAGGGTTCTGTAACCGAATTCCTAAAACCAAGATTAGTCGATATCGACGCTGTAAGCTCAACGCGTTCTAAAGTAGTTTTAGAGCCTCTAGAGCGTGGTTTCGGCCACACACTAGGTAACGCTCTACGTCGTATACTTCTTTCATCTATGCCAGGTTGTGCTGTGACAGAAGTTGAAATTGACGGCGTATTGCACGAGTACAGCGCGAAAGAAGGCGTACAAGAAGACATCATTGAAATTCTGTTAAACCTTAAAGGTCTAGCGGTATCTCTAGAAGGTAAAGATGAAGTTTTCCTTACCCTGACTAAGTCTGGTGTAGGCCCTGTGACTGCGGCTGATATCCAGCACGACGGAGATGTGACTATCGCCAACCCTGAGCATGTCATTTGTCACTTAACTGCTGACAATAGCGAAATCAGCATGCGCATTCGTGTTGAGCGTGGTCGCGGTTATGTACCGGCGTCTAGTCGTTTATCCTCTGATGACGATGAGCGCCCAATCGGCCGTTTGTTGCTAGATGCATCATTCAGCCCGGTTGAGCGTATTGCGTACTCGGTTGAGTCAGCTCGTGTTGAGCAGCGTACAGACTTAGATAAACTAATCATCGATATGGAAACGAACGGCACTTTAGATCCTGAAGAAGCGATCCGCCGTGCGTCAACTATCCTTGCTGAGCAATTAGATGCATTCGTAGATTTACGCGATGTTTCTGAGCCAGAAGAAAAAGAAGAGAAGCCGGAGTTTGATCCGATTCTACTTCGTCCAGTTGATGACTTAGAGCTAACTGTACGTTCTGCAAACTGTCTGAAAGCCGAGCAAATTCAATATATCGGTGACTTAGTACAGCGTACTGAAGTTGAGCTTCTGAAAACACCAAACCTTGGTAAGAAGTCTCTAACTGAAATTAAAGACGTGCTAGCTTCACGTGGTCTATCTCTAGGTATGCGCCTAGAAAACTGGCCACCTGCAAGTCTAGCTGAGTAATCTAAGTTACTATATTAGTTTAGTTAGAAGGATAGGGTCATGCGCCATCGTAAGAGTGGTCGTCAATTAAACCGTAACAGCAGCCATCGCAAAGCGATGTTTAGCAACATGGCTGGTTCTTTGGTGAAGCACGAAATCATCAAAACTACTTTGCCTAAAGCAAAAGAGCTGCGCCGTGTAATTGAACCTTTAATCACACTGGCTAAGACTGACAGCGTAGCAAACCGTCGTTTAGCGTTTGCTCGCACGCGTGATAAAGAAGTAGTTGGTAAATTGTTCTCTGAGATCGGTCCACGTTTCGCGGATCGTCCAGGTGGTTACACTCGTATTCTTAAGTGTGGCTTCCGTGCAGGTGACAACGCGCCAATGGCTTACATTGAACTACTAGATCGCCCAGCGACTGAAGAAGTTCAAGAAGACGCACAGTCTGCAGAGTAATTAGTCTTATTAAAGACACAAAAAGCCGAGCATTGCTCGGCTTTTTCTTTTTATACCCTCGAAGATTTTTCGCCTGTCTACAAAGCTATCAATAACTAATATCAATCCGCATTAATACCTGTTCAATTTTAGGGAGTAAATTTGACGCTAAAGGCGTTAAAAATTTCTTATTTAGAACAAGTAAATAAGAAATTATTGCTTTGCCTATACTGATGCAAGTACCTTGGTGATAGCAAGATGCGGTAGCGGTGTTACCAACAAAATTTTCAGGCCTCAAATAGGTCACTTAATTAAGCGTATTGGTATAAACACACTTTTACACCTGTTGATCATTACTCATTTATACAGATAACAATTATATCCCGCTGCTGCTAACCACACTCACTCACACCGTGCTCTGCTCTAATTAAAAAGAAAAATTGAACGTGGCTCAGTTATAAAATAGAACAGGGCTTACAACTATTCACTTTCTGCAGTTGAAGTTCTTAGAAGTTATCTCAATTTCCTTATCCTAAACTAAATGTATTCGGAATCAGGCAGCTTTTTATAGTTAGTGCTCACCAAGTCCATTCTAAAAAGCGCTATCCATATTTAAACGTACCTCTTACATATCCGTAGATTTGAAACTGTGTGAGTTAACCTGAACCCAGCATAACAACTTATTCTCTAGGAGTTGTTTGCCTTTGCGACCACATTAAATTTGCTTGTATTAAAAAGTAACTTATAGCTAGAGTGATATTACACTTTTTAGCTTATGCATTTTAGTTGATTCACTCACTTCTTATTCCGAATTCAGGCTAGTCAAACTAGAAAAGTTGCCTTTAGAAAGCCATATATGCCTTATTAACGTGTTAAAAGTGAGCGTTTCGGCTTTTTTTTG
>NZ_NKHF01000162.1 GCF_002744175.1 Pseudoalteromonas piscicida | reverse complement strand
AAATTAAGTCACTCGCTTCACTCGCTGGGACACAAACACGGCGGCTGTGTCACTTCGTTCGGATTACAGCCGCCATGTTTGTGCCCCTTATTTGGGCGTTAACTCACTTTAGGAGTCACATTGAAAATTTCTATTAATGTTACGATTCCAAATTTTGATCGAAAAGAAATAGAGATTGACTGCCCGTTATGCAAGCTGGGTAATTGGGTTCAGCTAGGTCAAATAAAGAGACGCGAATATTTGGTTTGCAGAGGATGCCATTCAAATATCCACTTGCAAGACCACTTGGGTGGAGTTCAAAGAGCTACTAAAGCTCTCAACAATTTGTTTAAAGGATTTGAATAAATGGATCAGCTTTTGATACAGCGTACTAGGTATCTTTTAAGATCAAGATTCAGACGGGCACAAACTTGTCCAAATGCTATGTTTGTTAATTCTTGTAGGCAGCTTGTTCACTGGATCAAAAATCATCCATTATTACGTTATGTGGTTGCAGATTTGTCCAAAATTGAGGGTGAGCACGTAGCGAGAATTAAACAAACGTTAGATGAAGTGCCCGACTGTAGCGGGTCTTATGACCCTGGATTTTACACCGCTGAAACCAACCTAAAACACTCATCAGTGTGCTGGTTAATAGTTCAAGGAATCTCTGGGCTGGAAAGCTTAGAGCCTAGGAAACAGCAATTTGTAATATCATGTCTCGGTGAATACTTAAACAACGATGCTTACATTAAATTTGATGATGCCGTGTCCGTTTTAAGAGATGTGGCGATAGATGGACTATATGAGCATTTAGATGAACACTTAGATGAAAGAAACTCTATCTATTCAATCCTGTTAAAGTATAAACAACGTTCTGAGTGGTTTCGAAAGAATCGCCTGCGTGAATTCGCTGAAAATGGATTAGAAGGTAAAAAATGTGAAGTTGCCTTAGCGATTGACGTTCAAGAGTATATATTGGACCAGGGTGTTGAATTCTTTGTTGAACCCGCATCTGCTAGTGGAGAGGTCGACCTTGTTTTAAAATCTTCGGAAGGCCGTTACATAATAGTTGATGCAAAGTATGTTAAGAACGAATCGAACAGGTCTAGCATTCTCTCCAAACTTTCCTCAGGATTTCATCAAGTAGCAAGGTACTGCAATGATTTTGATGTTA
>NZ_NKHF01000161.1 GCF_002744175.1 Pseudoalteromonas piscicida | reverse complement strand
TTAACAAGGCTGTTAAACCAAGGACACAAAACAGCAGGCTTGTGCTCCTTCGTCGCTAATTTTAGCCTGCTATTTTGTGCCGTTTACGGCAAGCGTTATGTACCTAAAGGGAGCCAGTAAGTGTCGAAATCTGTTGCGATTACCATTGAAAGCGAATTCACCAGAGTAGAGTTCTTGAAAAATAGAACACCTGAAACTACAGATGAAGAAGCCCAAAATGCATTTGCACTGTTATCTGAATATAGAGATGGCGGAATATACGTGGCTCACTATTCTGGTTATAGTGAATGGGAAAGGCATGTAAATGGTGACGAGTTCGTTCAGGTTTTGGGCGGTGAAACGACATTGATTCTTTTGAGTGGAGAAAAAGAACAGCGCAACGAATTATCACCTGGTCAAATGCTGGTTATCCCTAAAGGTGTATGGCATAGGTTTGAATCACCTGTTGGTGTGAAAGTAATGACAATTACGCCTCAACCAACGGAGCACAGCATAGATAAACCAAACGGTACATAACAAGCCGTTGCAGGCAGGGACTTTTAACAGTTGGCTTCCCTCACTGCGTTCGTTATTTTAGCCAACTATTAAAAGCCCTGAACG
>NZ_NKHF01000160.1 GCF_002744175.1 Pseudoalteromonas piscicida | reverse complement strand
GCTTGCTAGCGAGTCGTCAAGTAGTGCCTCTTCGTCGAAATCCGCTTCTAGTTCAGGTAACTCGTCTTCGCCATCAAGCTCTGGTGTTTCGGCTTCTTCGCTTGGTGCTTCGGCTTCTGGCTCGCTTTCTAACGCATCGTCAAGCAGTGCCTCTTCGTCAAAATTCGCTTCTAGTTCAGGTAACTCATCTTCGCTTCTCACTAA
>NZ_NKHF01000037.1 GCF_002744175.1 Pseudoalteromonas piscicida | reverse complement strand
GCTGTTCTGATCAAACTTCAAAGGTAGAATGAATTTTCTTTAAAAATTCCCTGTAAGTGAGAGTGTATTAGTTTTTTTAATTTTGATGCGCTTACCTATATTGACTACAAATAGCTCCCACTATTGCTTTATTTTTAAATAAGTTTAGGTTGTAATTACTTACTTTTCGTTAACTTATCAAATTTCTTTTTCTTCCTTTATTCTTTATGCTTTAATTTTAATATTTTATTCCTTTTATTTTTGGTTTTTCGGCTAGGAAATTATTGTTAGTTTTTTCTGGGTTTTTTATCTAAATTAATTTGATTTTTGTTTTTGTTTTTTTATTTTTTGAGTGTTGTTTTGGTATTTTTTATTTGGTGTTAACTGTCGTTATCTCTAGTTGAATTTATCACATTTTTCCTTTCTGTGAGTTCTGTATTACAGTTACATTACAAGTTAAGCGAAACGAAGGAAACGAAAAATGCTTAAATTATTTAGTGTGTTAGTACTATCTACTGTCAGCACCATGAGTATGGCTACACAAGTAATCAATGTGCCACCAAAAGACTTAAAATATGCCAAGTTGCCAAATAGATTTCCGATGACAGCTGTATTTAGCAAAGCAGGACAAGTGCTTTACTTTGAAACAGGTGAAAATGAAGATGAGTTTGATGAACTTCTTAAAGGTAAGGAATTTGAAATTGATGAGGATGACAAAGCGGCATTAGCACGCCTTATTGAGTACCCCAAAATATCTCAGATATTTAATCAAACAGAAAAAAACAACATTGTTATTAATATTACAGTAGATAAAAGCTTTTTTGACTGTGGACCTTGTCAAAATCAACAGAGTTATTTAGACGGTTTAGATTTACCGTCTATGGAAAGCGTTCAGGTTAACCTAAGTAGGTAACCTAAACAACCGCACAAAAGATGTGCATTATTAACTAAAAGGAATATTTTTATGAAAAATCTTATTAATGTAAAAAACGTTGTTGCTTTAACTGCTGTAGCTTCTGCAGCTGCGCCCACGGTAGCGCTTGCTTCGGAGCAGCTTGTGTCGCCTGATGGCTTCTTTGGGATCTGTTTATGGGGAGCATGTTTGGGTATATATTGGTAATTGCTCATTGATGACTGTTTATCCCCAATCCGTTTAATCCAACTTAAGGCCCTCTAAGGGCCTTTTTATTTTGTAAATTTGCTCAATTTAAGCTTGCTCCACTATGCTTGATTAAAGCTTTGTAATTGGAGAGTTGAAGTGCTGCATGCTTTAGTTTTAGTTTCTTCCCTTGCTGTATTAACGCCTGATGAATTATTCAAAACATTAAAAGTTATTCAGGAGCAAAATATTTCCAATCCAACTCGAGCATTACAGACATATAAAAATGCACGGCCTAGCTTGCCGAGAGAACCCTCTCGAGGGCTGTATGAAATTCATTTGGCAGGCCTCAAATCTGGAATTAGAACAAATAACCAAGAGCAGGTGAGGGAGGTGATTGGGTTATTCTCTGAAGAAGATACTTGGCTGGACTATTTGACCTATGAGAAAGGGCAAGTTGCAACTTTTCTTGCCATTTATTTTAGACGAAACAGTCAGTTTGAACTTGCTGAACGTAATTATGAATGTGCAATGAGGTTTTCTAATACTGAGCAGAAGCAAAAGATCATTAACAACCTCGCTGTTTTGTATCGCACTACAGGTCAGTTAGATAAAGCCACTAATATATTGGTCAAAGCGCTTTCTGAATTCCAGGAGGAAGCTCATTTGCAAGCAGCCTTAAACAATAACTTAGCGAATGTATATTTTGACCTTGGAAAATATGCAGACGCTGCAGAGCTCTATCGGCAAGCATTTTTATATCATCAAAAAGCAGGGCAGACCTACGAAGCAAGTTATGTAGGGTTAAATTTACTCAATGCCTATATTTTATCCGAACGCTGGGATAGTTATCGCCGCTATATTAATACCGTTACAATGCGAGTCGAGCAAACGAAAGACACAGAGTTGATCACGGTATTGAAATGGCAAAGCTTTACTTTTCAAAAAAAGGTAGAGGCCTTGGAGCTGAATACAGAACAACGCACATTTTTGATGGATACATTGCCTATGTTAATGGAAACTGATTACAGCAATAACCTTACGCGTTATGTGTCACTCATGCAGCTGCCAGCACTAACGGCACTCTATAAAGAGTTAGCAAATAAGGAGCATGTAAAAGCTGTCGACGGTGCTGGTATTGGTTACGACAATATCTCTTTGTCTTGGTGTAAATAAATTAGCACGAATGTATTAAGTAGAAGTGCGAGGGGTCACGAAATGCGATGGTTGGATAAAAACTGTCAACAGGCTACTCGGTTGTTAAGACGAATAGCCTCTAATCACTCAGCTTTTAAGCTTAAAAGGTCCAAGCTAGATGTAATTGCGGAACAGATTCGTTGGTGTCTGTCCCAAGTTTATTGCGCCAATATTGCCACTCTATACCCAGCATTAACTGATTGCCTGGCATGTTTAACGCGTAGCCGAGGTCCCATTGTAAAATAGGTTGGGCTAACAGCCAGCCTTTAACTTCATTACCAAATTCATTTTCACGTTCAGCGATATACTCTACGTGACCAGTAAGATAAAACTTTTGCTCACCGATAGTAAAAGGGTATCCCCACGCGAGGTCTATCATCCAGCTATTACTTTCTTTGGGTGCGCCGCCATGAGCCACGCCTTGGCTATCATCTTGATAAAGTGTAAAAGCCGAAGAAAAGAAATTGAACCCATCAAGATTCCAATTTACTTTGATACCAGGCAAATACTTCATCACCTTAGCATCACCGGCCGCATTAAAACCCATGGTTAAGCTAACATCTGCGATGGAGTCTAATGAAGGTTCAAAGCCTGCGATCTTTGACATTGAAAAGCTTGAATACCATTCACCATAAAAGTCACCGTCTTGATAACCATCACTTAGATCATCTTTGCTATAGTCAATAAAAAAGAAATTATCACCATAGCGATAGCCTGAAGCATGTTGTAAAGAGTAAACCGTAGTGGTTGCTTCATTTGTGCTAAATGGGTTTTTGAAATCACCATGGTTAATGTGTAGTTGCGTTGTACTCCAATCAGCAGCGTAAGAAAAGGTGCTGAAAGCAAGTGAAGATGAAATTATGAGAGAGTTGAGTTTCATTTATTAATTCGGATAGCGTTAAAAATGAAATTATAACAAATGCGCCCAAAATTGGGCGCCATAAATGAATAAATTATGCCTTATTTCTTCTGATACAGATAACTGCTACAGCAGTGAATGCCAAAATAAAACAGTAGTATGATGAAGTAGAGACATCCCAAGGGCTGATCTTAAACGTAGCTCCAAGCAACAGTGCTTGTGCACCGTAAGGCAGTGAACCTTGCATAACACAGGCGAAAATATCTAATAGGCTTGCTGAGCGTTTCGCTGAAATTTGCCCTTCTTCAGCCAGTTTTTTCGCGACTGGGCCTGCAACAATGATACTGACAGTATTATTGGCTATACAAAGGTTGCTGGTTAAAACTAACGCTGCAATACCGAGCTGATCAGCAACTTTGCGGTGCCATTTCGCAATGACACTGGTAATCTTTTGGATCTGTCTAGCCAAGAAATCTAGTCCACCATTAATACGGATAAATTCAGACAAGCCACCAATGAACATAGAAAGCAAAAAGATCTCTTGCATATCACTGAAGCCTTTGTAGATGTCATTCAAGAAAGTGGCTCCCTGATAGTCACCAACAAAGCCCATGCACCCAGCAAAAACAATCCCGCTGAAAAGTACAACAAAAACGTTAATACCTATTACTGCAAGCACCAGAATAAACGCATACGGTAAAACCAATAACCAATCAAATGGTTTTGTTTCCACAACTTGAGGTTCAGGTGTTAGAAATACCAAGAGTAATACGGTCAACAAAGCCGCTGGTAGTGCGATCTTCAGGTTTTCTCTAAATTTATCTTTCATTTCACAGCCTTGAGTTCTTGTGGCTGCGATAGTGGTGTCGGAGATGATAGACAGGTTATCACCAAACATAGCACCCGATACGATTGTGCCCGCCATCAATGCTGGATCTATCCCTGTTTTCATGGCAACGGCGACCGCAATTGGGCCAATTGCACCAATAGTCCCCATAGATGTGCCCATGGCAGTGGATACAATGGCTGCGATCAGAAATAATCCTGGCAACAAAAAAGCGGGGGGAATAAAAGACAGACCTGCATTTACTACTGCGTCTACGCCACCTGTTGCACTGGCTACAGCCGAGAAGGCACCTGCGAGTAAGTAGATAAGACACATAGTAATAATGTTACTGTGGCCAGCACCTTGGATGAAGGTTTCCACACTGCGATTTATGGTGTCTTTATTGAGTATAAAAGCTAAAACAATAGCGGGCAAAATCGCGACAGGCGCTTTCAACTGATAAAAGGCGTAATCAACACCTTGAGATTGTAAATACAATCCCGCGCCAAGAAAAATCCCTACAAAGGTTAGCAAAGGCAGTAAAGAGAGTTTCGCCTTCGTTTGATTGTAATTCGGTTGCATCGCATTCCCCAACAAAAAAGCACAGCCAAACAAATTAGTGGCTGTAAAACTGCACAACACACCTAAGTTGAGAATTATTCAATTGCTATAGGTGAGTAAGCGCGGAAGTTTATATGTTTAGACGTCTAAAGTCTAATGTTTTATTATTTTCAACTTAACTGACTATGGCACACAGATAAGTTAAACTCTACTCCCGCATAAATGCATTTCTTTTATCCGGTTTGCCACCGTTGCGACCTGTCGGATAATCACACCACAAATAAAAAGGGTAACGCATGACAAGAATAGGTATATATGGTGCTAATGGCAGAATGGGGCTGGCATTAATTGAAGCGTGTTATTTATCACCTGAGACCACGCTTAGTAATGCTTTTGTGAGAGATAATTCGCAATACCTTAATAAAGCGGTAAGTCAGTTACAGCCAAAGTCTGACGATAATTTGCGTTTTAGCTCTGAGCAGGGCTCACTTGATAACGTTGATGTACTGATAGATTTCACTTTACCTGAGGGGATGTTGCAACATTTATCTGCTGCACGGAGCAGTAAAACGCCGATGGTAATAGGAACAACAGGCCTAACACACAGTGAAATGGAGCTACTTGCAGACGCAGCCAAAGAAATTCCCATCGTATTTTCTCGCAATTATAGTGTCGGTATAAACTTACTACTTAACCTTGTCCAAACAGCCGCTGAAAAGCTATCTGATGAAATGGATATTGAAATTTTTGAAGCCCACCATCGTAATAAAATTGATGCTCCCTCAGGTACTGCGCTTGCAATTGGAGAAGCAATTGCTGAAGCCAAAGGTTGGGAGCATGATGAAGTTGCGGTCTATGATCGAAGCCAGAGTCATGAAGCGAAATCACAACATGAGATCGGTTATTCGGTCCTAAGAGCGGGTGATATAGTAGGTGAACATACGGCTTACTTCGCGACAATGGGCGAAAGACTTGAATTAACACATAAAGCAGCATCAAGATTGACGTTTGCATCAGGTGCTGTAAGGGCTGCGAAGTGGTTAAAAGATAAACCAGCTGGCCTTTATGATATGCAAGATGTGCTAGATTTAAAGAAGTAATTGTAGCATTTTGAGGCTTTAAAGCAAAAAATTAGTTTAATAGCTTATTTTTATAATTTTTGCGATTTCTATTAGACGAAAAGGCAATCATGCTGTAGACTATAACGAATTTGCCAAAATTTTAATAACTGCGTGTTACCAAGCGCTTTGTAGACGGGATGTTGAGCGTTTTGCTTTCGCCCGTTTTTTACTATTAGGAGGTTAACTTGACTAAATCCGCTCTGTTAGTCCTTGAAGACGGCACGGTGTTTCGCGGTACTGCTATCGGTGCTGACGGTATGTCAGTCGGAGAAGTGGTATTCAATACGTCAATGACGGGGTATCAAGAGATCTTAACGGATCCTTCATACGCGGAACAAATCGTTACGCTCACTTACCCACATATCGGCAACACCGGTACTAACAGCGAAGATGAGGAAGCGGACAAGATCTGGGCGAAAGGCCTAGTGATCCGTGACTTACCACTGCTCGCGAGTAATTTCCGTAACGAAAAATCATTGAGTGATTACTTGAAAGAACGCAATATCCTTGGGATCGCGGATATTGATACTCGTAAATTAACCCGTATTCTACGTGATAAAGGTGCCCAAAACGGCTGTATTATTGCAGGAGACGAGGTAGACGAGCAAAAGGCGCTAGAAGCTGCGCAAGCATTCCCTGGCTTGAAAGGGATGGATTTAGCAAAAGTAGTAACAACAGAAGCTCAGTTTGAATGGCGTGAATCAAGCTGGACTCTAGGCGAGGGCTTTAAAACGCTTTCAGCTGAAGAAGAGAAATTCCATGTTGTTGCCTACGATTTTGGTGTGAAAAAGAACATTCTTAGAATGCTAGTAGACAGAGGGTGTAAATTAACCGTTGTCCCAGCAGAAACCTCCGCTGCTGATGTATTGGCATTAAACCCAGATGGTATTTTCCTATCAAATGGTCCAGGTGACCCTGAGCCATGTACTTACGCTATTGATGCAATTAAGGCATTTTTAGAGACAGAGACACCGATCTTTGGTATTTGTTTGGGCCATCAGTTACTAGCGCTTGCGTCTGGAGCGAAAACAGTAAAAATGAAGTTTGGTCACCATGGTGGTAACCACCCGGTTAAAGACTTAGATCGTGACGTAGTGATGATCACAGCTCAAAACCATGGTTTTGCTGCTGATGAAGCAAGTTTGCCTGACAACCTACGTGCAACGCACAAGTCGCTATTCGATGGCACACTACAAGGTATTCACCGCACCGACAAGCCGGCATTTAGCTTTCAAGGTCACCCTGAAGCGAGCCCAGGCCCACATGATGCGGCACCGCTATTCGACCATTTCATTGAATTAATGCAATCTCGTAACGCTTAATAGACCGGAGTAATAATGCCAAAACGTACTGACTTACAAAGTATTCTGATCTTGGGCGCAGGCCCAATCGTTATCGGCCAAGCATGTGAATTTGATTACTCTGGTGCTCAGGCCTGTAAAGCCCTAAGAGAAGAAGGCTATAGAGTTATTCTTGTTAACTCTAACCCTGCAACTATCATGACTGACCCTGAAATGGCCGATGCAACTTATATCGAGCCGATCCATTGGGAAGTGGTAGAAAAGATCATCGAAAAAGAAAAGCCGGATGCAGTATTACCTACTATGGGTGGTCAAACTGCGCTTAACTGTGCATTAGATTTAGATAAGCATGGCGTGCTTGCAAAGCATGGCGTTGAACTAATCGGTGCAACGGCAGATGCCATCGATAAGGCTGAAAACCGTGAGCGTTTCGATGCTGCGATGAAAAATATCGGCTTAGAATGTCCTCGTGCTGAAATTGCACATTCGATGGATGAAGCACATGATATTTTAACGCGCATCGGCTTCCCTTGTATTATTCGTCCTTCTTTCACTATGGGTGGTACCGGTGGTGGTGTTGCTTACAACATGGAAGAGTTTGACGAAATCTGTACTCGTGGTCTTGACTTGTCGCCAACCAATGAGCTGCTGATCGATGAAAGCCTATTAGGCTGGAAAGAATATGAGATGGAAGTGGTTCGTGACAAAAACGACAACTGTATCATCGTTTGTTCTATCGAAAACTTCGACCCTATGGGTGTTCACACCGGTGACTCAATCACAGTTGCACCGGCACAAACACTCACAGACAAAGAATACCAAATCATGCGTAACGCCTCGATGGCCGTACTTCGTGAAATTGGTGTTGAAACGGGTGGTTCAAACGTTCAGTTTGGTGTAAACCCAGTTGATGGTCGCGTGGTTATCATCGAAATGAACCCGCGTGTATCACGCTCTTCAGCTCTGGCCTCTAAAGCTACCGGTTTCCCGATTGCTAAAATTGCAGCTAAACTTGCTGTAGGTTACACGCTTGACGAACTTCAAAATGACATCACAGGCGGAGCAACACCTGCATCATTTGAACCATCAATCGACTATGTTGTTACTAAGATCCCTCGTTTTAACTTTGAAAAATTCGCAGGTTCAAACGACCGTCTAACTACGCAAATGAAGTCAGTTGGTGAGGTAATGGCGATTGGTCGTAACCAACAAGAATCATTGCAAAAAGCACTACGTGGTCTTGAAGTAGGTGCAACAGGTCTAAATCCAATCGTTGCCCTTGATGCGCCTAATGCGAAAGAAACAATTATTCGTGAATTGCGTGAGCCAGGTGCTGAGCGCATTTGGTACATTGCAGATGCAATGCGCCACGGTATGTCTGTTGCAGATGTTTTTGAGTTGACTAAGATTGACCCTTGGTACCTAGTGCAAATCGAAGACATCATCAAAGATGAAGCAACAATTGCTGAAGTTGGCATGGCTGGGCTAAACAAAGACTTCTTGCGTCGCTTAAAGCGCAAAGGTTTCTCGGACTCACGTATTGCTGAAATCGCTGGTGTGTCTGAAAAAGAGATCCGTAAGAAGCGTCACCAGTTAGCTATCCTCCCGGTTTATAAGCGCGTAGACACTTGTGCGGCAGAATTTAGCTCAGATACTGCTTACATGTACTCAACGTACGATGAAGAGTGTGAAGCGAACCCTTCTGACAAAGACAAAATCATGGTCATCGGTGGCGGTCCTAACCGTATCGGTCAAGGCATCGAGTTCGATTACTGTTGTGTACATGCAGCGCTGGCTATGCGTGAAGATGGCTACGAAACTATCATGGTTAACTGTAACCCTGAGACGGTTTCAACAGACTACGATACGTCAGACCGTTTATTCTTCGAGCCGATTACACTTGAAGATGTATTAGAAATTGTCCGTGTTGAGAAGCCAAAAGGTGTTATCGTTCAATATGGTGGCCAAACTCCACTTAAACTTGCACGTGACCTTGAAGCGAATGGTGTGCCAGTAATTGGTACTTCGCCAGATGCTATCGACCGTGCTGAAGACCGTGAACGTTTCCAACAACTTGTAGAACGTCTGAACTTACTTCAGCCTGAAAATGCAACTGTGACTTCACTGGAAGAAGCCATTGCTAAATCACAAGAAATCGGCTTCCCACTAGTTGTTCGTCCATCTTACGTTCTTGGTGGTCGCGCAATGGAAATCGTGTACGATGAAGATGATTTACGTCGCTACATGACTGAAGCTGTGTCTGTCTCTAACGAAGCTCCAGTGCTACTTGACCGCTTCCTAGATGATGCAATTGAAGTAGACGTGGATGCTATCTGTGATGGCGAAACGGTTATTATCGGCGGCATCATGGAGCATATCGAGCAAGCCGGTGTTCACTCAGGTGACTCTGCATGTTCGCTTCCAGCACATACATTGCCACAAGATATCCAAGACGTTATGCGCAAGCAAGTACGTGATATGGCGCTTGAGTTAGGTGTGGTTGGCCTAATGAATACTCAATTTGCAGTTAAAGATGGTCAGGTTTATCTGATTGAAGTTAACCCACGCGCTGCTCGTACAGTACCATTTGTTTCAAAAGCAACGGGTGTTGCACTGGCAAAGGTTGCTGCCCGTTGTATGGTTGGTCAATCCCTTGAAAGCCAAGGTGTGACGAAAGAGGTTATTCCTCCATATTACAGCGTAAAAGAAGTGGTATTGCCATTCGCTAAGTTCCCAGGTGTTGACCCAATGCGTGGTCCTGAGATGCGCTCTACGGGTGAAGTGATGGGTGTTGGTGAAAACTTCGCCGAAGCGTTCGCAAAAGCTCAATTAGGTGCATCAAACACTTTACCACGTGGCGGTCGCGCGCTACTATCTGTGCGTAATGGTGACAAGGCACGCGTCGTTGAACTAGCTAAGACGATGAAAGCAATTGGTTTTGAACTAGATGCAACGAGCGGTACGGCGAAAGCGCTTGAAGAAGCGGGCATTGAAGTACGTCGCGTAAATAAAGTATTCGAAGGTCGTCCTCATATTCTTGACCGTATCAAGAATGGTGAGTACAGCTACATCGTTAATACTACCGAAGGTCGCCAAGCTATTGAGGACTCGAAGGTGTTACGTCGTGGTGCACTGCAGCATAAGACTAACTACACCACTACGCTAAATGCAGCGTTTGCAAACTGCACAGCGAATGAAGCTGATGACAGAAACTCTGTAAACTCTGTTCAAGAACTACACCAGCGTTTGAACTAAGAAGAACAAGGCCAGAGCGAAAGCTCTGGCGATGAGTGAGATACTTATGCAATCAATTCCGATGACAGTACGAGGCGAAGAGTTGCTTCGTGAAGAACTGAATCATTTAAAGAAAGTTGTTCGCCCTAAGATAGTTGCTGATATCGCGGAAGCGCGTGAACACGGTGATTTAAAAGAAAACGCCGAATATCATGCGGCGCGAGAGCAACAAGGCTTTTGTGAGGGTCGTATTCAAGAAATTGAAGCGAAACTTTCAACAGCGCAAATCATTGATGTGACAAAAATGCAGAATAACGGCAAAGTTATTTTTGGCAGTACGGTCACTATCGTGAATGTGGATACGGACGAAGAAGTGAGTTATCGCATTGTTGGTGATGACGAAGCTGATATTAAAAACAACTTGATCTCTGTTAACTCGCCAATAGCGCGTGGGTTAATTGGTAAAGAGTTAGATGATACAGTGAACGTTCAAACGCCAAACGGTCTGGTTGAATACGAAATCATCGAAGTTGAATACAAGTAATTCTTTTCTTCTAAAGCCCGCACTGTAAATGTGTGGGCTTTTTTATTCCTACCTTCTTGGTCACCACTCAAGCGCTCGCTTATTGATATTAATTGTATTAGTAAATAATCTATTTCACCCTTCACATTGACTAGAGAGTTACTTCAATTGGTATGACTTAATGCCCTGTTGCTGTAATGCCCTGTAATTGCAATTTCTGCGAAATCTTATAGCTTTTGTTTGGATGCTTATACCAACTGTATTAAGTAAACTCGCTATTCTGAAGCGGAGAAATAGTGTTAGTAGCAAGGCAAAAGTTTTGCCATTTAGTTGTTCTAAATGAGAAATTTTTAACGATGCTAATATGGTATTTCACCCTCCAAATTAATTGGAGACCGAATTCAATTGGTATTAAAACAATGTCAACATGGGGAGACTAGGGTGTCGTTTGAGATGGAACAGTATAAAACAGAGGGATTTGAGCTATTTATGTCGAGCTGGAAAGCGCGATTGGCTGGTGCGAGTGCACAATCCTTACCGCATAATCACCATGATTTTTGGCGCGCAATGCGTACACGCTATGCCATTGATTTGAGTAAGCAAAGCGCGCTATTACAGAACGTCAGTTTGGCAAGATACGATACCTACCTTGTGCTTACTGCTTTGTTGTATACCAATAGTCTGTTTGAAAGCGGTGATCTCATCGTTGGATATAATCTACCGGGACACTTCTTTAGCGCCCAGGGTTCAGATACTCGACCTTGTCTGAGTCGAGCGCTGTTGGACTCGCTCAAACTCAACCAACCTCTTTGTCTAGTAGATGAATATTTCGAGCACTTTGAGATTAATACGTTAGCATACGAAAGGTTAAGTAATGCCAATCCTAGCTGGCATGAAGTCAACAGTGAGCTTGGTAATATAGTCAGTTTAGTGAGTAATGAACGAACAGAGCAGCAGCTTTCTACCGGCTTGTTACACTTTATACCGCAATTATTCTCAGGGAAGCAGGTTGCCGAGCAGCTCAATCACCTGTCTGAGTTTTATTAACTAACGTGAACTTGGAAAAACAACTTATTCTCTAGCGGTTGCAACGGCGAGTTCAGGTCAACTACACTTGAAACAATTGACATAGTTTGAAACGAATTTGCTTTAGACTTTTAATTCTCCCTTGTTAAACTTTATACCGATTTGTCTTACTGCTTGTGTTATTTGAAAGAGTAAACCTGAAGCGAACTAGGTTAAAAGTTTCTTATTTAGAACAACTAAATAGCTAAATTTTTTCCTGCTTCTCGGTAAGTTTTTCTCGCCTCAAATAGACCACTTAATTAAGCAAATTGATATTAACTGTTCCCAAACCAATCAGACGCCGATCCCTTTATTGTATTAAATGGGTCGGTATCTTTATCATGAGGATTACCATGAGTTTATTGAAAAGTGCTTTGATTAAGACGTTAAAAAGCAAGTCAACTCAGCAAGTTGCTTCAGTGGTTTTTGATAAAGCGCTGAAACAAGGTAAAGAATATATAGATTCAAGAAAGACAGAAGCCAAGAATGATACCGATGAGTTATTACTCGGGTTACAACACTTATTAGCACAAAAGCCCAGCGACGGCATCTATTCAATTTCGCTCTCAGGTTGCAGAGTGAGAGTAAAGATAACCGCCGGTGCTATTTCACACATAGATAAGTTATAGCCTCTTCAATATTTTGTAAATTTTTATTCCTTTCTGTCGTCAGTTGGTTGACTTACTCACTGAGAACAACCAATTGAATACAATATTAATATCCATGAAATCCGCATATTTACACAAAACAGCGCATACCAAGCTGTTTTGATATCAAATTTAGACCTTAAATACCATTTATTAACTGAAAAGTGTCTAATAATCAAGGTGTTAAACTGTTTCCTAATGAGTTGTCGGCGGTCAGCTTGCACTGTTTTCCCCCTTCACTCGGGCAATCAAATAATCCCGTTAGTCGAGCGTTCAAGCTTAATGTTTCATGGCTATTCCATAAAGTTATATAAAATATATTGTATACATTGTAATTTTAATGTTAAAAATTAATGGCCCAATCAGGGTTGGATACACAACAAGAAAGGTAACTTATGAAAATGACAAAACTCACGCTGGCGTTGTCCGCATTAACCGCGCTTAACTCTGCCAGTGCACATCAAGAATCACAACGCTTATTCAAGCCATTAAATGAGCCAAATCATTTAACGATCAATATGTCTCATGGTCATGAACACAGGGCCAAGCAGGATAAAGCACCCGTTGCTGCAACGGAAACTCGCAAGCTAACGCACTTTTTGTCTAACCGGTCGTCTTTGACGAAAACCTTAAGTTTACAGCAAAGCGAAGCTGCAGCGCCGTGTGACTTGAGTAGCTTGGCAAGCGCTAATAGCAGTCAAATAGTGGCTGAAATCAAACAGCAAGGTACAAGCTGTATTAATGCACTGTTTTCAGCGGACAGTAGTATTCAATCTCAAGTTTTTACATCAGATAAAATGCACGCTGCGGCACAAAGTGCTGAGTCACTTTCGCGAAACTACTCAGGCAATGGGAGTAATGACTTAGAAGCACTTTATTTGTTTATTCGCGCCGGCTTCTATGTTGAATTTTACAATGATCAGGTTAGTTTTGCTACTTGGGTAAAACCTGCGGTGAAAGATGCATTAGATGCGTTTGTTAGCAATAGCCACTTTTATGACGACAATGATGCTCATGGCAAAGTGCTTGGTGAAGCCATTACAACCATGGACTCATCTGAATTACAAGACCACTATTTGCCAGTTGTGAAAGCTTGGCTCTCTAAGTGGAATGAAAGCTATGGGTCAAAATGGAACATGCGTAGCGCGGTTAATGGTATTTTCACGATTTTATATCGTGGCCAGTGGAATGATAACTTCGTTACTTTGGTACAAAATGATCAAGAGCTGGTAAGCCTACTTGGAAACTTTACGTCACAAACGTGGATGATAAATTCAGATTCGCAATACCTAATCATTAATGCTGCAAGTGAGTTGGCTCGCCTTAAACAATATAGTGGCGCCGCAATTCAAGAAGCGGTAGATAATCAATTAACGGCTTTGTTTTCACGGTATAACAGTTATGGATTTGGAGATGGTGTATGGCTAGCCGCTGCGGATGTTGCGACCTATTACGCTGATTGTGAAAAGTTTGGTATTTGTAATTTTGACCAAGAACTAGAAGCCAAGGTACTTTCTCAACAGCATAGCTGTAGCGATACTATAAAAATTAGAGCGCAGGAGCTCACGACTCAGCAATTGACTTCAGCTTGTGAAACCATGGAAGCGGAGGAGGGGCGATTCCATTCTATGCTTGAAACTGGCCGTTTACCGGTTGCTGATGATAATAACGACTTTCTGCAAGTAAACATCTTTAATAGCAGTTCAGACTATAAAAAATATGCTAAAGCAATTTTTAAAATAAACACAGATAACGGCGGCATGTATCTAGAGGGCGACCCAAGTGATGTTGATAACGTTGCTAATTTTGTTGCCTATGAAGCTAATTATGCAAAGCCGGATCATTATATCTGGAACTTAGAGCATGAATACGTACATTATTTGGATGGTCGCTTTGATCTCTATGGTGACTTTAATGCACCAACGAAGCCCATCGTGTGGTGGAGTGAAGGGGTCGCCGAGTACATTGCAAATCTCAATGACAACCAAGCAGCAATAGACACGATAAAAGATGGCTCGGTTTATACGTTAGCAGAAATCTTTAGCACGACTTACGATGGCTTTGATCAAGACCGGATCTACCGTTGGGGTTATTTGGGGGTGAGGTTTATGTACGAGAAACACTTTGATGAAGTAATTGCCATGCGGCAAGAGACTCGACAAGCGAATTGGGATGGATATCAAACTCGAATAAACCGCTGGTCATCACAGTACCAGTCGGAGTTTGCTCAGTGGTGTAATGAGCTGGTGGATGGTGGTCAAAATAGCGCGCCAATCTCGCAAATTAATGGGCCATATTCTGGCGAGGCGGAGCAAAGCATTACATTTTCAAGTCAAGGGAGTGTGGATCCAGATGGAGATCTACTCACATATGTGTGGCGTTTTGGAGATGGCAATGAAAGTAATGAAGCAAATCCAACACATCGCTATATGCAGGCAGGAGAATACCAAGTTAGTCTTACCGTTAGCGATCCAAGTGGATTGAGTCATATGAGCAGTACAACTGCTTTAATCAGTGCTACCTCATCAAACAAGCTCCATTCAGGTGTGCCGGTAACCGTTGCCGGTGAACAGGATGAGCAGCTTACATTTACCATAGCGGTAGCCCCGAATACCGATAGGCTAATTTTGAATACCTCTGGTGGCTCTGGTGATGTTGACCTTTATGTTAAAGCTGGAACAATGCCAACCTTTAACGAGTTTGATTGCAGACCTTACAAATCCGGTAACACAGAGAGCTGTGAAATCATGAACCCTGAAGCTGGCACTTATTACATTATGCTATACGGCTATAATCGTTTTGAAAACGTTCAGTTACTTGGAGAAACCCTAACAAATTCTCCGGTTGAGGACGTATGTCAGTCACAAGGTAGTATATCTAGTGGTAGATTAACTGCAGGCGAAACCATTTGCTTAGGTAACCAAGAGCCGATGTGGTTTAGCTTGGAAAATGTGAGTGGGCAGCAATCGGTCGTTATTCAAACTGCTCACGGTAGTGGAGATTTAGGTTTAGAATACAGCAATGCTGGCTGGCCTAACGACACCAATGTTGAAGCTAGTTCTTTCAATCAAGGTAATCAAGAGTGTATTGAAATAGCAGCTCAGTCTCAATACTGGGGATACCTGAAGGTTTCTGGTGCTCCTGCTGGAGCGTCACTAAAGCTGTCTTATAATGAGGGTGGTTGCCAATAGGTGTGTAAACAGTAAATGAAGCTTGCCCTGTGAGCAAAGGCTGATTTTACTTGTTACTAAACTGGTTTTGTTATATTTTTGTAAATGGGGGCGTGTTCGGCCCTTTTTCGGTGATGTTCTCAAAGAGAAAGTCACCAATATGCCGAGAAGGAACTAGGCTATACATACTGTGCTATAGGTTAACACGTCATATATGGGGCGCTTAGTGTTAAAGAATTGTCTTCTTGCTAGTTATTTATTATTCGCTGCGACATTTTCTGTTTTGGCAACAGATACGCAAGTATTATATGTCTATCACAATAAACCACCATACATCACGAACCTTGAAGCAAGCCAAGGCCTATATTTCGATATTGCGGCACTTATCAATGCGCATCATAGTGATATTACGGTGGAAGTTCGTTTTGTTCCACGCAAGCGATTGGATAAACTACTAGAGAAGAAGGATTTTAAAGGGTTTGTATTCGGTGTTAATCCAGCTTGGTTTGATGATAAAAAGAAGCAAAAATACTTATGGAGTAGTCCGCTGATCTTCGATACAGATGAGTTTATCTCTCACGTTGATCAACCATTTGAGTACTATCACCCTAGTTCCCTCAGTGGTAATTATATCGGGACGATGGCGGGCTATTATTACCGCCATCTTGAACAAGCAAAGGAATACAGCAACATTCGTAGAGTGGATGTTAACTCTGAACAAGCGCTGTTAGAAATGGTGATAAAAAAACGGGTTAATATCGCGATTGTCAGCCGTTCAACAACAGAGTACCTATCAGCAAAGCATGGCTGGAGGGATAAACTTCATTTTTCGCAAACTCCTCATGAGACCTATTACCGCGCAGTATTGGCACCTAAAAAGCTGCAAGCAGAATTTGATTCATTAGAGAAAGTGTTGGAGTCGCCAAAATTCAAAGAACAATTAGCTCGGTTACTTAAAAGCTATCATTTAGTCTATAACCTGAACTAGGGATAACAACTTGTTCTCTAGCAGCTGTTATTCCTTACTACGGCGTTAAATTTGCTTGCAATAGGCCAGCTATTGACGCGCAAATTTGCCTTGTATTAAGAAATAACTTCTGGCTAGAGTGGTATCACGTTTTTGAGTTTAGGTATTTTAGTTGATTAACTCACTTCTTATCCCAAGTTCAGGTTAATGAACCCGGGATAACAACTTGTTCTCTAGCAGCTGTTATTCCTTACTACGGCGTTAAATTTACTTGCAATAGGCCAGCTATTGACGCGCAAATTTGCCTTGTATTAAGCAATAACTTCTGGCTAGAGTTTTATAGCTAATTACCAGCTTCCGGTATTTTCCATTGACAGCCAAGGCTCTGCAGGTGGCAATGCATCACCCTGTTGGAGCAACTCAATGGAAATGCCATCCGGAGACTTAACAAATGCCATATGACCACAACGAGGAGGCCTATTAATTGTTACGCCTGCATCTTGGAGCTTATGGCACAGTGCATAAATATCTTCCACGGCAAATGCTAAATGGCCAAAGTTGCGGCCACCGCTGTATTGCTCCGGATCCCAATTATAAGTCAGCTCGATAGTTGGAGAGAAAGTCTGTTGTGCTTGTTCGACTTGATCTGGCGCAGCAAGATAAATCAAGCTGAAACGCCCTTGTTCACTATCGTAGCGCTTTACTTCCACAAGCCCCAAGAGCTCACAATAAAACTTAAGCGATGCTTCTAAATTTTGCACGCGTACCATTGTATGTAGGTATTTCATAGATAATTCCATCTAGACGTTGGTGAGTAATACCATTTTGCCTTAATAGGTGTTCAATTTGAGGGAGCAAATAAGACGCTTACAGCGTTAAAACTTCTTATTCAGAACAACTAAATAGAAAAGCCCAGTCTAGTTATCGATAAGGAGTTATAGTCAATTCTGGTGTATGACCTGCTGAGTGTCAGTTTGTTGAACAGTCTCAGTTACGCAAATGCCATCTTTGAATGCTTTTCCATCAATGACATCTGTCAGTAATTTAAACCCTCTTAGTCTACGCCAACTCGCTTGTGCCGTTGTCATCAGCTATCGATAAGACTTTGTCACCTCAAAATAGATCACTTAATTAAGCAATTTAATGATAATTTTAAAGTGTTGATCTACAGATTGAAAGCGCTAGCTAATTATTCATAAAAAGGGGAGATATCTGGTAATTTTTAGACTCGCTAGTTAAGCTATTGGTTGTTGAACAAAAATGAGAGCAAAAAGGGCGTGCAGTGATGGCAGAACTTCCAAAAGTAATAGACAGTATGTCGGATATTGTCTCATGTCTAAATACCAGTGAATCACTCGAGCACTTTTTGTTGAATGTACACTGTATAGTTCAAAAGATTACATATGCAGACAACTTCTACGTGGTACTGCAACACCAAAATGGTCAATTTGAGTTCCCCTATTTTCATGATGTTAAAGACAGTATTTCACTAGAAGAGTTAAATAGCTTGACCGCTGGGGAAATCGACAAGACGTTAACCCATTATGCGCTGCGTTCTGACAGCGTAAAAAATTATACAGAACAAATGTTGCAGTCGCTGACCGAGCAAGGTGTGATTGAGATTATAGGCAGTTTACCAAAGCAGTGGTTATGCTTTCCGCTCATTAATCGTGATAAGCATCTTGGTGCCTTTGTTATACAGTCTTATCGTCGTCAAGATGAATACTCAGAAGCGATGGTTGATCTGTTATATACGGTTAGCCATGTGATCGCTTCTGCGATGGACGCGTTTGCGAATCAACAGGCACTTATTGAAGCAAACCGGGCATTAAAGCAACACGAACTCGAGCTTGAAAAGACAGTGCAAGCCCGTACTAAAGCTTTACAGGCAAGTTTAACAGAGCTTGAGATTGAAGTTGAAAAGCGTAAATCACTGCAAGATAAGCTTGAGTTTGACGCTTATCACGACAACCTAACGCAACTTGCTAACCGGAAATTTCTCTTCAATGAATTAAATAAAATGTCCGCACGTTCCACCCGTCAACCAGTGAGCGTTTACCTTGGCTACCTTGATTTGGACAATTTTAAGCCTATCAATGATAGTCATGGACACCATAGTGGTGATGAAGTGCTGGTTCATGTTGCAAGGAGACTTCAAGAAGCGCTGCGAGAATATGATTTTGTTTGTCGTATCGGTGGTGACGAGTTTGTTTTCGTGATTAATGAAAAAATCGCTCAAACTCTGTTGGAAAGTCTAGCTAACCGACTGCTGAACACAATTAATGAAGATATACTGCTGAGCAATGGTGAACGAGTAAATGTGGGATGTAGTATCGGAATGGCAATAGCAGAAGGTGTTGAGTTCAGTGCTGAGTCTTTGTTAAAGCGAGCCGATCAAGCCCTTTATGAATCAAAACGCAGAGGCAAAAACCAGGTATCATTTAACTTTAAATAACTCTAGGCCTTGTTTATCTTTCAAGTTTGTTTTTGCAGCGGTGTGATTGACATTGATACAAGATAGAGCCTGCGTAGCATAGTGATTCTATGTGAGTTAGGCGATAAAGACTTTGTGCTCACCTGAGTGCACTTTGTTCTTTGTTGCTCAACTTTTGCTTAGATTACTGGGTGGTAAGTCGAGCGTCGCGACCAAAATACATGTAAAAGAACAAAAATTAAACAGTAAAAGTCAACAGAACCTAATTTACTTGATATTTTTCGTTGTCCTTTGCTTTACGCAAGTGATTGATTTAGGATCAGGTTTTATAGTCAAAAATACATGGACATTATGATCATTAGGCTGATCCTTATTGTGCTGTTTAGCTTTACGTTAACGGCAAAAGCAGTAGAAGTTCAAAACCTTTATGAAGCCTCGCTTAGTGTCAGCGATAAGACTCGAGCAACACGTGCTCAAGCGAGTCAACAGGCCTTATTAAAAGTGTTACAAAAGCTGACCGGTAAAGCTGATGATTTTTCTCACCCTGCTATTCAAGCAAGTCTAAAGCGTATCTCAGATTATATGTTGAAGTATGAATACTATGATTTACAGGGAAATACCAAGATCAAAGTAGAGTTTGAACCTGGAAAAGTAGAAGAACTGGTGAGAGAAGCAGGCCTGCCGTTATGGGGAAATCGTCGCCCTATGGTCGCAATCTGGATGGTTATTGAAGATAACTTTAGGCGTGAATTTGTCACTCAAGAGAGCTACCCTCAGCTGGAGCGCCTAATCTACGATACCGCAGAAGAGTGGGGCGTCCCAGTCGTTGTCCCGTTAATGGATCTTGTTGACCGCAGCAATGTGAGTATTGCCGAGGTATGGGGGAACTTCTCTAATGAAGTTGAAGAAGCCTCTCTCCGCTATGAAGCGGAGCGCGTTATCACTGCACGATTATTTCAGCCACCTCATGCAAACACTTGGCAATTAGATTGGCGCTACACAGACGCTGAGTTTTTTGAACCAGAGCAATATGTTGGCGACAAACAACAAGTGATCATTGATATGGTTAACCAACTTTCTAGCACCTTAGCTCAGAAGTACGTCATCGATCCCAATCGAATACTGGACTCACATCGAACCGTAATCAGTGTTGAACAACTACAGTCATTTGCAGACATAGAGCAGGCCAAGCGCCAGTTGATGACAATGAGTACTGTGGTCGATGTTGATGTTATCTATCGCGCAAAAACGTCAGTGAAATTTGCAATTGAGCACACTTCGAGCGTCTCAGATCTAACAAAAACAATCGCGTTAGAGCAAAGTTTCAGGGCCTATATTGATCCCAGAGCTTATTATCAAATTGCCGATGAAGATAACTTAAAATATAACTGGGTAGGAAATTAAGATGGAGTCGCCGCGTCAAATGGCGTTGCCAGTTACGTTACCTGATGATGAGACTTTTGCTTCTTACTTTGGTGGTGAGGCCTCTTTGGAAGTAAGTCATCTAAAAAATGGCCTAGCAAGACGCGCCAACGGGTTTCAATATACTTATTTGTGTGGGTTGGCTGACTCTGGTAAGTCACACTTACTCTACGCAACCTGCATTGAAGCGCAAGAGCTTGGACTTTCAACGATTTTATTATCGATGCGAGAAGTGTTGGACTTTGGGCCACTTGTGTTAGATGGACTCGATGCCCTAGATGTGGTTTGTATCGACGATGTGCATTTGGTTGCGGGTGATGAAGCATGGGAAAAGGCATTATTTAACTTTTTTAACCGCTTTAACGAAAAGGGTAAGTGTCTAGTGGTTACTGCCGATCTGTTGCCCAACATGCTGAATTTGTCACTGCCAGATTTAGAATCTCGTTTGACGTGGGGAACGACGTTTCAGATCCGCTCAATGAGTGATGATGACAAAGCCGAAGCTTTGGTAAAAAGAGCACATATGCGCGGCCTGGAATTGTCTGATGAGTGTGCTCGATTTTTACTCACTCGGCTTAGTCGTGATATGCGCGCATTGCTCGATGTATTAGATAAACTCGATCATGCATCGATGGCTGCGCAAAGAAAGTTAACAATTCCTTTTATAAAAGCCACTTTAAAGCTATAACAGGGCTAGAATATCGCCTTGCAATTCAGTTATCATAAGAGATTAAATAACAGCAAATTACCTCAGCAAAGATCAGGTAGACAATGAATTTAGAAAATATTTTAGCGCAAGCGCTTGAAGCCGTAGAGCAGGCAAGCGAAATTGCGCATCTTGAGGAAGTTAGAGTTAACTACCTTGGTAAAAAAGGTGAGATCACAGGTCTGCTTAAAACGTTAGGCAAACTAGCGCCAGAAGAGCGTAAAGACGCAGGTCAAGTGATTAACCAAGCGAAGACCCAAGTACAAGATGCGATTACGGTAAAACGTGAAGCGTTAGCGAATGCTGCACTTGAGCAGAAGCTCGCTGCTGAAACCATCGATGTGACATTACCGGGCCGCACAATGCCCGCTGGTGGCCTTCACCCCGTCACTCGTACAATCGAACGTATAGAACAATTTTTTGGTGAGCTAGGATTTGCTGTTAAATCTGGCCCAGAGGTTGAAGATGACTTTCATAACTTTGACGCGCTAAACATTCCGGAGCACCATCCAGCGCGCGCTGATCACGATACTTTCTATTTCAATCCTAAATTGGTACTTCGTACGCAAACAAGTGGTGTTCAAATCCGTACCATGGAAGCTGAGCAACCTCCTTTGCGTATTATCTCGCCAGGCCGTGTTTACCGTAACGACTACGATCAAACACACACACCAATGTTCCACCAAGTAGAAGGCTTGATGGTAGATACTGATGTGAGCTTCACTGAACTTAAAGGTATCTTGCACGACTTCCTACGCAATTTCTTTGAAGAAGATATGGAAATTCGTTTCCGACCTTCGTACTTCCCATTTACAGAGCCCTCTGCTGAGGTAGATGTAAAAGGTAAAAATGGTAAATGGCTAGAAGTGCTAGGCTGCGGCATGGTGCACCCGAATGTATTACGTTCAGTAGGCATTGACCCTGAAAAATACACTGGTTTCGCCTTTGGTATGGGGGTAGAGCGTTTGACGATGTTGCGCTATGGCGTAACTGACTTAAGAGCTTTCTTCGAAAACGACTTAAAATTCCTAAACCAATTCAGATAAGAGCGACAAAAGTATGAAATTCAGTGAAAAGTGGTTACGCGAGTGGGTTAATCCAGCAATTGATACTGATGCGCTATCTGAGCAATTATCAATGGCTGGTTTAGAAGTTGATGGTGTGGACCCAGTAGCCGGTGACTTCCAAGGTGTTGTTATCGGTGAAGTGGTGGAGTGTGGACAACACCCAGATGCCGACAAACTACGAGTAACAAAAGTAAACGTAGGTGAAGACGAGCTACTTGATATTGTTTGTGGTGCGGCTAACTGCCGTGCTGGTTTAAAAGTAGCAGTTGCGAAAGTTGGCGCAACACTTCCTGGCGATTTTAAAATTAAAAAAGCAAAACTTCGTGGTCAGCCTTCTCATGGCATGCTTTGTGCGTTTGAAGAGCTGGGTATGGCGGAGAGTTCAGATGGTATCTTAGAGCTACCTGCAGATGCACCAATTGGTCAGGACATTCGTGAGTATTTTGGCTTAGATGATGTGACCATTGACGTTGACTTGACTGCAAACCGTAGCGATTGCTTGGGAATTAAAGGTCTTGCTCGTGAAGTTGGTGTACTAAACAGCACGGATGTCACAGAAGTTGCCATCACCCCAGTCGCTCCAACTATCGATGATAAAATTACTATCGAACTTATCAACAGCGAAGCATGTCCTCGTTATTTAGGTCGTGTGATCAAAGGCGTGAATGTTAAAGCTGACACGCCACTTTGGATGGTTGAAAAGCTACGCCGTTGTGGAGTCAGGTCAATCGACCCTGTGGTTGATGTTACCAACTACGTACTGCTTGAGCTTGGTCATCCGATGCACGCGTTTGATTTAAGCCAAATCGAAGGTGGGATCAAAGTACGTAACGCCAGCGAGAATGAAGAGCTGGTATTGCTAGACGGCAATACAGCAAAGCTTAACCCATCAACGCTGCTTATTGCGGATGATAACAAGGCACTGGCCATGGCCGGTATCTTCGGTGGTGAGCAATCAGGTGTAAATGAAGAAACAACAGACATCTTGCTAGAAAGTGCGTTCTTCGCTCCATTGGCGATTGCAGGTCAAGCGCGTAGCTACGGTTTACATACGGATGCTTCGCACCGTTATGAGCGTGGTGTTGACCCTGTGCTTCAGCGTGATGCGATGGAAAGAGCAACGGCCTTGCTGCTTGAAATTGTAGGTGGTGAAGCAGGACCAGTGGTTGAAGCGGTTTCAGAGGCTGACTTACCAAAAGAGCGTCAAGTGACGTTACGCCGTGAGCGTCTAGACCGTGTTATTGGTTACCACATCGAAGATGCTAAGGTGTCTGATATCTTGACGCGTTTAGGTCTAGCTGTGACATTTGCCGACAACCAATGGCAAGCAACAGTGCCAAGCTACCGCTTTGATATTAGTATCGAAGAAGATTTAATCGAAGAAGTGGCTCGCGTATTTGGCTACAATAATATTCCAAACGTTGCGCCAACCGCAGCGTTAAAAATGACAGATCATCAAGAAGCACGTTTGCCAGTAGCGCGTTTTAGAGATGAGTTAGTAAGCCGTGGTTATCAAGAAGCCATCACATATAGCTTCGTTGATCCAAAAGCTCAACAGCAGTTGCACCCACAAGCCGATGCGTTAATCCTGCCACATCCGATTTCAGTTGAAATGTCAGCGATGCGTGTGAGTTTAATGACTGGTTTGATCAATGCGGTTTCTTATAACCAGAACCGTCAACAGTCACGCATTCGTTTGTTTGAAACGGGTCTAAAATTCATTAAAGATGACAGTGCAGAAAATGGTGTGCGTCAAACTGCTGTAATTGGCGGTATTGCATATGGAAATACGCACAACGAGCATTGGTCTGTGCCTTCACGTAAGGTGGATTTCTTCGATGTGAAAGGCGATGTAGAGGCGCTACTTGCGCTATGTAATGATAAAGCACGCTTTAGCTTTAAAGCAGAGCCTAGTGATGGTCTACATCCTGGTCAATCTGCGGCGATTTATGCTGATGGTAAAAAAGTAGGCTTTATTGGTGCGGTACATCCACAGTTATTAAAACCGTTAGAGCTTAAAGATACGCCATATGTATTTGAAATCGATATGGCAGCTTTAGAGAATCGCAAGTTACCAGAAGCTGTTAGCATCTCAAAATTCCCTTCAAATAGAAGAGATATTGCTATTTTAGTTGCAGATGACGTAAAAATAGGCGATATTTTAGAGTGCATTGAGAAAGTTGGCGGAAATCAATTAGTTGACCTAAACTTATTCGATGTGTACAAAGGGCAAGGGGTTGAACCTGATCATAAGAGTTTAGCCATTGCTTTGACATTGCAAGCGGTTGATAGAACACTCGAAGAGAAAGACATCAACGCGGTTGTAGAAAACGTAGTGGCCGAACTGGCTAAACAATTCAATGCATCGTTGAGGGACTAGATATGGCGCTTACTAAAGCCGACATAGCTGAACACCTATTTGATAAACTGGGGATCAATAAGAAAGATGCCAAAGACTTAGTTGAAGCGTTTTTTGAAGAAATCCGCTCAGCGCTAGAAAACGGCGAGCAAGTGAAGCTCTCCGGGTTTGGCAATTTTGACCTTCGCGACAAGAAGGAACGCCCAGGTAGGAACCCCAAAACTGGGGAAGACATTCCTATCTCTGCGCGACGCGTGGTAACTTTTAGGCCTGGCCAAAAGTTAAAAACCCGTGTTGAGGTCGGCACAAGCAAAAACTTGTAATATAAAAAGCCTTGGTGATGAGCCAAGGCTTTTTTATATTGAAATAGTTTTGTCATATACACAAGCTACACTCTGCGCCTGTTTGCATTCTGTGGAGTGAAGAGCTTATGCGAGGAGCACACTCCTTAAGCAAGTTGTTGAAGAATATCTTTATTGCTTGGCTCTCTTGTAGTTTTGTTTTTGCGATTGTTGCTGCATTTACTTATGTGCACCTTAAAGAAACGGCAAAGGCTAACCTAGTTACCGTTGCAAGCCGGATTGTTTCCGATATTAATAAAGAGTTTGTCGTTGTTGATGACACACTCAAGCACGCTGTGCACCTCTCTGCGAACTGTGATCCACAAAGTTTGCATAATATGCGTCGACTGGTGTTTGAAAACCCTGGCATGAGTGAGATTGGGATTATAGATCCCAAGGGCAAGCTCGTATGTAATTCTTTTGGGCGACTCAGTCCTCCTGTTAATACGAGCGCGCCGCTAAAGCAATCTGGTCTTAGATACTATGGACCAATCATTACTGATTATTTGGAGCTGCCTGCATTTGTATTAGCCCGTACTCGAGATGACGGGTATGAGGTGAATGTCTTGATGCCAGATCACTGGCTTAAAAGCATGCTAGATATATCAGCCCATCATAATACTGACTTTGCAGCTTTGGTTGATAACGCCACAGGCGTGCCTATCTTCTTAAACGGAGACTACTCTCTACCGATCCGACAGAAACTTTTCCCTGCCGCCAATCACCGCGTAGTAGAGGGTCATTTTGATGATGGCAAGGTTAAATTTGCTTATATTGCCGCGATCCCTAGTTTACCTCAGTTGAGCTTAATTATTGCCAAAAATGACGACAAGTTGGTCAATATTGGATGGTTATGGTTGCTACTATGGGGTGTATTGTATGGCAGCTCTTGGGGAGGCTTAACACTTTTGCTCATTAGCTATGATAAACGCCAGCTCAGCAGTAAAACGCAAATTCTCCGTGCGCTTGCAAACGAAGAGCTATTTAATGTATATCAACCTTTAGTGGACGCCCACTCAGAGAATATTATTGGCGTAGAAGTGCTGATCCGGTGGCGTCATCCGCTGGAAGGCGTGTTAGGGCCAGCTTATTTTGTACCTGAGGCAGAGAGAGATGGCACCATATTGGACATTTCTATTGCCCAAGTGGAAGAGGCGGTGCGGGATCTCAGTGAGATTTTATTGTCTCAACCTAATTTTAAAGTGTCATTTAACGTCAATGGTTTGTTACTTGGTTCGAAGCGCTATATTGATACGCTGCTCAAAGCAAAAAATCATATTACCTCACTTACTATAGAGTTAACCGAGCGAGATGTGTTGACACAGGCGCAAACAAAAACGGTATTAAATGAACTAAAGCGCGCAGGTATTGAAATAGCCATTGATGATTTTGGCACCGGATATAGTGGCTTACAGTATTTACAGAGCTTTCCAATTGACCTACTTAAGATAGACCAAAGCTTTGTAGCTTCGATTGGTTTAGATACACTGCAGTCTCCGGTGTTGTCTGCCGTTATTGATATGGCGGAAAAACTGGATAAGCGGTTAATTGCAGAAGGGGTTGAAACACGGACTCAAGCGAACTATCTGCAAAGCCGAGGAGTCAATGTGCATCAAGGATGGTTATACTTCAAAGCGCTCGAGCTGCCTCAGTTACAACGAGAGGTAAATAGATGTGCTCATAAAGAAAGAGCGGCATAATAGCCGCTCTGTGTTAATCGTATCTTGGATTAAGAGATTTCAGCAAAATAACAGCCAAAGGCATTTAGCGTCAGTGTATTTGCGGTGATGGTACCACTTTGATGTTTAACGTTGCATTGAGTCAATGTTGCCTCTGGTAATACGACTGCCTGTTGTTCATCTGCTAAGTTAAAAGCACATAACAAGGTTTGCTCGTCCACCTTACGATAGAAAGCTAATACAGGCTCAGGCGTATCGATGAACTCTATTTCACCAGTTCTCAGTGCAGGTTGATTATTTCGCCATTGCAAAAATGCTTGATAGAAGCTAAGCGTTGAGTTGGTATCCTGCGCTTGTTCATCTACTGCTCGTTCGGCATGTTCATGGAACACGGGTAACCAAGGCTTTGCATCAGAAAAGCCTGCGTTTGATTTTGCTTTGGTCCATGGCATTGGTGTGCGACAACCATCGCGGCCTTTAAAGTTAGGCCAGAACGTGATCCCATAGGGATCTTGCAGCTCTTCGAATGCTACCGCAGCCTCGCCAAGTCCAAGTTCTTCTCCTTGATACATGCATACACTACCGCGTAGCGAACCGAGTAGGGCTGTCAGCATTTTTACTTGTTCATCATTCACAGCCCCATTGGCACTCCAGCGGCTTGCTACGCGCTCAACATCATGGTTAGCAAATGCCCAACAAGGCCATCCTTCAGTCATCACAGATTCGAGGCGAGACACTGTTTCTCGAATATATTTGGCACTGTAGTCGTTAGTGAGGAGTTCAAAACTGTAACCCATGTGTAGCTTGTTACCATCGGCGGTGTATTCAGCCATGGTTTGCAACGAATCCTCAGAGCTTATCTCTCCTAGGCTGACTGTACCTGGGTAGCGATCAAGTAGGGCCCGGATCGCTTCCATAAATGCGAGGTTTTCAGGCTGCGTATTGTTGTAATAATGATACTGGAACGCATACGGGTTATCTTCACTGAAACCACGTCCTTGGCGTAACTCAACAGGTTTTGCTGGATTATCTCTTAATTGTTGGTCATGGAAGCAGAAGTTAATGGCATCTAATCTAAAACCATCGACGCCTTTTTTAAGCCAAAACTCGACATTATCTAAAACAGCTTTACGTACTTCTGGATTGTGGAAGTTAAGATCCGGTTGTTCAGTCAAGAAATTATGTAGGTAATATTGGCAGCGTCTTGGTTCCCATTGCCATGCAACACCACCAAAGATAGACAGCCAGTTATTAGGTGGGCTACCATCTGGGTTCGCATCAGCCCAAACATACCAGTCAGCTTTATCATTGGTTTTATTTTCACGGCTTTCAATAAACCAAGGGTGTTGGTTTGAGGTATGGCTCAGCACCTGATCGATAATTATTTTAATGTCGCGTTCGTGTGCTTGGTTAATGAGCTCATCAAAGTCTTCAATGGAGCCAAACATTGGATCGATATCGCGATAATCACTAATATCATAACCAAAGTCTTTCATTGGTGATTTAAAGAATGGGGAAATCCATACTGCGTCAACTCCAAGGGATTTAATGTAGTCGAGTCGTTGAATAATCCCCTTTAAATCGCCAATACCATCTGCGTTACTGTCCTGAAAGCTACGTGGGTATATTTGATAAATAACCGCGCCTTTCCACCACTCATTATTAGTTGCCATGCACTTTCTCCGGCTTATGTGCCTGTTTGTTCTGTGGCTGTGCTGTGTATCAAGTAAATACTATGCTATGCACTTTCACCACTAATTTTGGCAAAGAATACGTCATGCTCGGTAGGGTGTAAAAAACCTGCATACGTATGCAGGTTTTGTGGCCCTAATTGAGGTGAGGTCTTTTACGTTATTTTGATTTATTAAATAAATTTACCAATTTTGAACTAAGAAACTGTTTGGCTTTGTTTATAGGGGGTCTGATAGAAATTTATTGGTAAGACCAATTTAACTATCATGCATTTTTACGGAATAATTCAGCCAATGAACTTCATTCAAGAGGTAAGAGTAGCCCTATAACGTTAAGATTTAGTGAATTTAAAACAGATTTAATCACCATAGCGGACTTTTAGCCTTATCCAATTAAAAGCTTTTTATATCAGTTGGTTATGCTTATTTGCTGTAAAAAACCTGTAAATTTTCAAGAAATGCACTAGCTTTGAATACGTATGCACAAAGTTGTTTACAAATTTAATCAACCGCTAGTATTTGACTGACAACAACTGTGCTCGACTGTTTTTTCATCAAATTGCACGCCTGATGAACACAAAGCACAATATAATATGGTTAATTGGGATAAAACATTATGTCTAAGTTCAAACCGAGTATGCTAACACTTGCATTGATTGCTGCAGGTGTGAGTCATGCAGCTCCAGTCGAAGATAACACCGCTGAAAAAGATGAAAACGTAGAGGTGATAGAAGTTCGTGGTATTTCTCGCAGTATCATCGCTTCAATTGACAAGAAAAGGTTCAGCGATACAGTTGCTGAAATTGTTGATGCTGGTGACTTAGCTTCATTACCAGATGTATCTATAGCAGACTCGTTGAGTCGCTTACCTGGTATTACTGCGGTACGAGCAAGCGGACAGTCATCTCAACTAAACATACGTGGTATGAATGGTGACTTTATTCAGACAACGCTGAATGGGCGCGAGCAAGCCAGCACCAGTGGTTATACGGCGGGGAGTCGGTGGATTTCATTTGACCAATACCCCTCAGAGTTAATTAATCAGGCTGCGGTATATAAGTCTCCTAAAGCGTCTTTGGTTGAAGGTGGTGTAGCAGGTACTGTTGAGCTGAAAACGGCTAACCCGTTGGATGCTGAGAATGAGCATAACTTTAATTCTTCTATTAGATATTCGTACAACGATGCTGCATCTGATGTTGGTGCTGACTCAACTGGAGAGCGTATTAGCTTCTCTTATCGTGGTAAGTTCTTAAATGAGACCCTAGGTTTCGCCATCGGTGGAGCCTATTTAAACCAACCAAATAACGCGATTGATATATCAGCTCATGCTCCTACGCGGTCTCAAGATTTTGATGGCGACGGTAATGAAGAGCGTTCAGTTAATGGTTTCCAATATCGTTCAGCTAAAGGTAGCGATGAAAGACTTGGCCTTCTAAGCACATTGGTATATCAACCGACTGATGCGTTTAAAGTACAGTTTGACTATTTTCACTCAAAATTTGAATCGGAAGATAAAAAGAGCGGTTTAAACATTGAAGGATTCTCGAAAGATCTTAACTCTTTGTATACCATCGACAATGCGGTTGTAAAAGATGGCTTCTTAGTTGCTGGTGATGTGACAATCACAGACCCTAACGGACCGTGGGTTGAGATGCGCTCTGAAGACCAATCTACAGACTCTACTACAGATAGCTTCGGTTTAAACTTGCACTACACGGCAGATGCTTGGGAACTGAAGTTAGACTTAGCGCATAGTGAAGGTGAAAAGACCCGTAGAGACATGATTGCCTCTATGCACGCATATGAATTTGGTACTGCGACTCTTGAAGATGGCACACTCGTTAATACGTGGCAGGAATTAAGAAACCAAACCTTTTCTTTTGCACAAAGAGAAAAAGATTCACCGCTGTTAACTTTAGGCAATGGTTACACAGACCTTTCGAATATGCGCCTTGGTGACTGGGAACAATTTCCGCACAAATATACCGATGAGTTAGACAGCGTTAAAGTCGATTTTAAATATTATATCGAGAACAGCTTTATTTCATCTATTGAAGTAGGTGCGCGCTGGTCTGATCGTGAATTCACTGACCAACGCTCAACATTTAGATGGGGAGCTCGAGAGGGACAAAACGGTTATCAGCTACCAGATGGCTCTATCGTTACAAACAAAGGGTGTGAGTTTAATGACCAAAACCATCCTTGTATTCCTCACGATTTAACAGGGTTTGTGTCACTCAGGGATACAAGAGGCTTCCAATACTTAGAATTAGACTTAGAAGGTATTGCTAACGAAGTGTTTGGTCCAGGTAATTATGATGCACAACAAACTTGGGGCCATAACTGGACACTTATTGAGAGTGGAGCAGTAAGAGAAGAAGTACTAGCCGGTTATATTATGGCTAACATTGACACTGAAATTGCAGACATTCCTGTGACCGGTAATTTCGGTGTGAGAGTAGTAAGAACCGATACTAAATCTATTGGCATTCAACAGATCCAAGGTGATGAAGTCGGTGATTCAATTGTAGATGATAACGGTGTTGAAAGAACGGATTATCGTCACGTCAACTATGGCCCTGAATATACTGACACATTACCATCGTTGAACTTGAATTTCAGAGTAAGCGACACCGATCAAATTAGGTTTGCTGCTGCTGAAGTTATCGGTCGCCCACCGGTTTATCAATTAAGAGGTGGTGCGGGTTCTTGGGCTGATACTGCAAATGATGGCAAGAGCCCTCGTTACAATGTATGGTCCAAAGGTAACCCAAATCTCGACCCATTTAGAGCAACTCAACTAGACTTATCATATGAGCGCTATTTTGAAGACGGCGGTGCTTTTGTTGCGGCACTGTTCTGGAAAGATATTGAATCTTTGATTGAAAGCATTACTTATCAAGAGGGAGAGGTTGATTGGGCTGACATTGGCTTAGAAGTTCCTGAAGGGTTTGTAGCTGGTCAGTATCAAACGACACAAAACAATGACCAAGGCGGTTATGTAAGAGGTATCGAGCTTGCTTATACGACTATGTTTGATAACTTGCCGGGTATTTTTTCAGGCTTAGGCTTTAATGCAAACTACTCATATACCGAGAGCGAGACAACGGTTGATGGTGGTGGTAACTTCCCAGATCAACAATTACCGCTGCCTGGTTTATCAGAAAATGTTTGGAGTGCAACGGTATTTTGGAACATCGATTCGTTCACTACACACTTGAACATTCGTTACCGTGATGAGTACGTCTATGAAGGTGCTTCACCTGGTGGGTCATCGTTAGCTTGGGCTGATGAATATACTGTGGTTGATTGGCAAGCTTCATACAACTTTGAGAACGGCTTAGAAGCGGTCTTGCAAGTGAATAACTTGACTGACGAACCGAACACAACTAACTACGGTACTGCTCTGGCAACAGGGGAATACAAGGAGTTTGGTCGCCAGTATTATTTAGGCTTTAACTATAGCTTCTAATTAATAAAAACATCATAGCCACCAAAGTAACCCCTGCTTTGGTGGCTTTTTTATAATCGCTATAACAATAGTTGGTTGCTATCATCTATTTTCTAACTAGGCGTATTTACTCAGCTTTTTATAAGTAGTTTTAATAGTTTTAAGGTGCGAAGACGATGAAAAATCAGAAAATAGTGATTCTAGGTGGCGGAACTGCTGGTTGGATGGCTGCAACTATGATGGCCAAAAGCTGGGCTGATAAAGCAATAGAAATCACCGTCGTTGAGTCTTCTAGCATAGGAATTATTGGTGTTGGAGAGGGGTCTACACCGCAATTCAAAGGCTTTATGGATTACCTTGGTATTTCAGAATCCGAGTGGATGCCAGCTTGTAACGCGACATACAAAAATGGTATTCGCTTTATAGACTGGTCAACAAAACCTGGGTTTTCGAGTTACTTCCATCCATTTCCCGCACAGCCAGATGACTATTCGGCACCAGCCTTTTTCCATAATAGCTTTGTTAGGCGTAAGGCAATTGATGTGGAGGGGCACCCTGACCACTTTTTTCTGGCGACTCACTTAGCAAACGCTAATAAGTCTCCTATCGCGGCGGAGAACTTTCCATTTGAAATTAACTATGGTTATCACTTTGACTCAACTTTGCTTGGAGAGCTTTTGGCGCGTAAGGCGGCAAAGCTCAATGTGAAGCGTATTGATGCGACAATTTCAGATGTCCGAAAGCAAGTTAACGGCGACATCGCAGCGCTTATTACTTCAGAGGGCTTGGAAATAACAGGAGATATCTTTGTTGATTGCTCTGGATTTAAGAGTTTACTCTTACAACAAGCGCTTGGCGTAGGTTTTGAATCATTTGGCGATAACTTGTTTAATGACGCTGCGGTCGTACTGCCCACAGAGCAGGTCGATATTATTAGCTCTGAAACTAAATCAGTTGCGCGCAAATATGGGTGGTCGTGGCATATTCCACTTACCAATCGAATCGGTAATGGCTATGTGTATAGCCAGCGTTATTGCGATCAGGATCAGGCAGAAACAGAATTAAGAGCCGCCCTAGGGTTGCTAGACTCGGATGTAGAAGCTCGCCATATCAAGATGAAAGTAGGACAGGTCAAAACGCATTGGCAAAATAACTGTATTGCGATTGGCTTATCACAAGGCTTTATTGAACCATTAGAAGCAACTGCTTTACACATAGTGCAAGAAACCGTTCAGAGCTTTATTGAGTGCTACCAAGAGGCCGGATTCACAGATGGCAAGAGAGACAAGCACAATCACTCAATCAATGCTCGCTATCAAGCAATTAGAGATTATATCGTTGCGCATTATCGCGTAAATAGTCGAACGGATACAAAGTACTGGCTTGATAATGCAAATAATAACAACTTATCTCGTTCACTTTTTCAAGTTTTACAGACATGGGTCGCAGGAAATAACCTGTCAGACGAACTGGCACGACAAAATATCGATCAATACTACCCTTCTGTTAGTTGGCATTGTTTATTAGCTGGTTATGGGATCTACCCAGATCAAGCTCAGCTCAAACCAGGTAATGCGCGAGCTTTGCAACATGATGTCGGGAAAATTGAAAATTACCTAAGTCGATGTGGTTTAAACTTTAAAACACATAGGGCTGAACTAGACGCACTTGCGTCGACAATGAATAAATAACTTCTGGCTAGAGCGATATTACGCCTTTGAGTTTAGGTATTTTAGTCGGTTAACTAACTTCTTAACCCGATTTCAGGTTGAGTAGTGCTTAACGACGGTTATCGATTGGTTCTAAGCCTAGATTTACAACTGCGAATAGCCCTGTGAATACGTATGCAAGCGGTTCTATGCATTCGGCGAGGCAAGTAGACTCTTTTAAAACAGCATTATGACAACACTATGAAAAATAAATCTTTACTATTGGCTGTGTCAGCCCTTTTAGGTGGGGCAGTAGGCTTAGTCGGCTGCAGTCCAGAGCCGGTTGATAAAAAATCAGAACAAATGACACTACAGTCTGAAGTTGCACCATTGAGCAAGCCGGTTGTGTATCAAGTCTTTACTCGGTTGTTTGGCAACACCAAAACCGTCAATAAGCCTTGGGGAACACTGGAAGAAAACGGAGTTGGTAAATTTTCGGATTTTACGCCAACGGCACTAGAGTCATTAAAAAGCATGGGCGTAACCCATGTTTGGTATACCGGAGTGCTCCATCACGCATTAGTGACCGACTACAGCAAATATGGCATTGGACAAGATGATCCCGATGTAGTGAAGGGGAGAGCGGGCTCACCTTATGCAATTAAAGATTATTATAACGTTAACCCCGATCTTGCTAACGATCCTTCAGCACGTCTTGCAGAGTTTGAAGCGTTAATCAAACGCACCCACGAAGCTGGCCTCAAAGTCATCATTGATATCGTACCGAATCACGTTGCCCGAAATTATCAATCCTTGGGGGCACCCAAAGGCACAGTAGACTTTGGCGATAACGACAACACACAAGTCACTTATGCAAGAGACAATAACTTCTACTACGTCGTTGACCAAGCATTTGAAGTACCAAGCAGTGAAAATTACCAAGTGTTGGGGGGGGATCCGCATCCACTTGCCGATGGCAAGTTTTCTGAAATTCCGGCGAAGTGGACTGGAAATGGTGCTCGAGCAGCAAAACCAGATATTAACGACTGGTATGAAACCGTCAAAGTAAACTATGGAGTCAAGCCTGATGGTAGTTATGACTTTGATCGTCTACCAGATGAGTATGCTGAAAAGGGATACCAAGCGCACTTTGAATTTTGGCAGCATAAACAGCTACCAGACAGCTGGTACAAGTTCCAAGCTATTACCCATTTTTGGCTAGAAAAGGGGGTTGATGGGTTTCGTTATGATATGGCCGAAATGGTGCCAGTAGAGTTTTGGAGCTTTCTAAACTCATCAATTAAGACAAAAAATCCAGAAGCATTTTTGCTAGCCGAAGTATATAACCCTTCTTTGTATCGACCTTACATCAAGCAAGGAAAGATGGATTATCTTTACGATAAAGTCGGTTTTTATGACACCTTGAAGGCCCTAATGCAAGGAAAGGGTAATGCTCAAGCGGTATTAGATATTCATCAATCAGTTGTAGATATCGCGCCTCATATGCTGCACTTTTTAGAAAACCATGATGAGCAACGGATCGCCAGCCCAGAGTTTGCCGGGGATGCGCTTAAAGGGAAACCCGCTATGGTGGTGAGCCATTTGATAAGCACGGCTCCCTCAATGATCTACTTTGGTCAAACGGTAGGGGAAGATGGCTCAGAGGCCGCCGGATTTGGCAGTCCCAGCCGAACCAGTATTTTTGATTATATTGGGGTGCCCGAGCATCAAAAATGGATGAACCATGGAAAGTTCGACGGCGCACTGTTGAGTGAAGAGCAGAGATCGCTTCGCAACTACTACGCTAAGTTACTGAATTTGGCAAAGCAACCCGCGATTGCAGCAGGGCAATACAGCCAAGTGGTGACACATAGCAACAATCCCACCGCTATCGAGAAAGTAATGGCGTTTGGTCGTCAGTTAGGGCAACAAAAGCTACTTATTGCCAGCAATTTTGATGCGCAAAATTCTCGGACCGTAACGGTATACTTGCCTTTAGATTGGCAAGGACGCTATAGCGATATCCTAGAGTCGCACCCGAACTTACAATTACAGCAGAGCAAAGACGGTGGACAAGTTAAGGCAAGTATTACCCTTGCACCATTGGCCAGTGCGGTATATCAACTAGAGAAGTAATCTATGCAACAAGAACAACAAAAACCACAACTTAGTTTTTGGCAAATATGGAATATGTGCTTTGGCTTTCTCGGGATCCAGTTTGGCTTTGCACTCCAAAACGGAAATGTCAGTCGAATTTTTCAAACCTTAGGTGCGCAGGTGGACGATATTCCCATTCTGTGGGTTGCCGCGCCACTAACGGGCCTGATTGTTCAGCCTATTATTGGTTATTGGAGCGATAGAACGTGGGGTAAACTGGGGCGTAGAAGGCCATTTTTCCTGTGGGGAGCTATCCTCACTACGCTATCACTGTTCATTATGCCAAATTCACCAACTCTTTGGATTGCAGCTGGCATGTTATGGGTAATGGATGCATCGATTAACGTCACAATGGAGCCGTTTCGAGCGTTAGTTGGTGACAACCTAAATGAAAAGCAACGTGCTAACGGCTATGCGATGCAAAGCTTTTTTATTGGCATTGGTGCTGTTGTCGCTTCGGCGCTCCCTTGGATGATGACCAATTGGTTTGACGTGAGCAATACCGCTCCTGCAGGTCAAATCCCTGAATCGGTAAAATATGCTTTTTACTGGGGAGGTGCAATCTTATTTGTATCTGTAATGTGGACGATAATCAAAACAAAAGAATATAGCCCAGCGCAATTAGCTGCATTTGAAAAAGCGCAAACTCAAAAGACAGAAACAAGCGCAGCAAACGTACAGGTAAACTTTTTAAAAGGTTCAGTAATAGCCGGTATGTTCGGGGGCAGTGTATTACTTGCTGTGGCGATGATGAGCCTTGAAAAGGAACTTTATTTATTAAGTGGCTTATTGATTGCGTTTGCTTTGGTATTTGTTGTGGCTCACGTAATGCAGCGAAAGCAGAGCGTAAACAACGGCTTTTATCATGTTATTTTTGATTTATTCACTATGCCAAAAACCATGCGACAACTTGCAACGGTGCAGTTTTTTAGCTGGTTTTCTTTATTTGCTATGTGGATTTATACCACCTCAGCTGTGACTAGCTTCCATTATGGTACTTCAGATGTAACCAGTAAATTGTATAACGATGGTGCCGACTGGGTTGGGGTGTTATTTGCCGCGTACAATGGTTTTGCTGCAATCGCCGCCATGGTGATCCCGTTTATGGTTAAGCATATTGGCCTCAAAGGGGCGCACGCAGCGAACCTATTACTCGGTGCAATTGCATTAATCAGTTTTAAGTTTATTGGTGACCCAACACTACTTTGGCTCCCTATGGTTGGAATTGGCTTTGCTTGGGCATCTATTTTGTCATTGCCATACGCCATGCTGAGTAATGCGCTCCCAAGCAATAAAATGGGAGTATTTATGGGTATTTTTAATTTCTTTATCGTTATTCCACAATTACTTGCTGCCAGTATTTTAGGGCTTATCTTACGCCACGGTTTCGACAATCAACCGATATTCGCACTGATTATTGGGGGCGTGTCATTTTTACTCGCTGCACTAGCTGTTTCAAGAGTCACTATCAAGGCTCAATAAGGAGAACAACATGATTAAGTATTCAACAATTGCGCTGGCTTTGGTCAGTGCTGGCCTTATCGGTTGCGGTAGTCAGCAATCGATAAGCGACTCTCATATTGCACCGGGTGCACCCGGTGTCACACCTTATTGGGCTTACTCTGGTAAAACTGGCATTGGCACCTCTTATGAAGCCTATCTAGCGGGGCAATATAGTGACGCTGCCGCTACTAAAGCCGTGTCAAAGGTTTGGTTCTCTGTTGCTAAAGGTATGATCACAGAAACCATGTTTGGCCTTATCCACCAAGCGCAAATTAAAGGCATGCAATTTATTATTGTTGGCGATGGCTTTGCGGTTAAAGAATCTGATACAGATAGCTTAGCTGTCAGCATAGATTATTTACACAAAGACGATAACGGTCGCCCACTATCCCTCGCTTACAAAATTGTAAGTAGGGATAAGCAAGGTCGCTTCACGCTTGAAAAGCATATTTTTACCGACCCTGACGGCCAAACGCTGTTTGTAAGAGCGAAAGTGCAAAGTGAACTCGATGGGGTTCAAGCATTCGTGAATGTTAACCCCTACGTCAACAACAATGGGTTAAATGATTCTGCAAAAGTGACAGAGCAAGGGCTACTCGCATGGGAAGGTGACAATTACCTATCGCTACAAAGCAAAACAGGTTTTGTTGAAGCATCTGTTGGCTTTACAGGCACTAGCGATAATCTAGCATCGCTTGAGTCTACAGGCCGTTTAGCTCAAGCGTATACTGCTACTGGGAAAACATCAGGCAATGTAAATTGGCTAGCAAATTTAGGCCCTGTAAACGGTAGCAATACATTCGATTTAGCCTTGAGCTTTGGTCGCTCAGAGCAAAAAAGTTTTGCCGAAGGCGCAGCCTCTCTAGCCAAGGGATATACTCAAGTTCTGGCTGATTACAACGGTGAAGGGGAGGCAATAGGGTGGCAAGACTATATCGCGAGCCTGAAACCGCTTGATTCAATGACCGCAAACACCACTGACAACGGCAAGTTGCTTTATACCAGTGCACTTGTTTTAAAGGCACAAGAAGATAAAACTCATGCAGGTGCCTTGATCGCATCTTTATCAAATCCTTGGGGGGATACAGTACCTGCGGAGCAAGGTCACACGGGTTATAAAGCAGTGTGGGTACGTGACTTTTATCAAGTTGCGATGGCATTTCTTGCAATGGGTGATGAGCAAACCGCACTGACTGCGTTCGAATACCTAGAAAAAGTCCAAGTAACGGACAAAACACCTGGCAACCAAGGCGATACGGGCTGGTTCTTACAAAAAACTCATGTTGACGGTGAGCTTGAGTGGGTGGGCGTGCAACTGGATCAAACGGCAATGCCTATCATGCTTGCGTGGAAGCTATGGCAAGCAGGTGTACTGAGCGATGAGAAGTTGGTTTACTGGTACAACAAAATGCTGAAGCCGGCCGCGAACTTTTTAGTTGATGGTGGACTGGCAAAAATACTGTGGAATGACACCCAAATCACTCCGCCTGCGACCCAGCAAGAGCGTTGGGAAGAGCAAAACGGCTATTCCCCATCGACTACTGCAGCCATTATTTCAGGCTTAGTAACAGCCAGCGATATCGCAAAGTTAGCTGGTGACAAAGCAGGAGCAGAAAAATTCCTTGTAACTGCACAGCAGTATAATCGTGAAGTTGAAGCCTTGATGTTCACCACAAAAGGCAACTTACAAGGTAAACACAGTGATGGACATTACTTCTTCCGTATTGGCCAAGACCAAGACCCTAACTCGAGCACAACCTTAAACGCAAATAATGGCCGACAGGGTATGGATAAGAAGCAGATTATTGATGGTGGCTTCTTAGAGCTTGTACGCTATGGCGTAAGAGCAGCAGATGCCCCGAGTATTGTAGCCACAATGCCTGAATATGATGATGAGACACTTGCTGAAAACCTAAGAGTAAAATATAGCTTTAAGTTTGATGGTGATGTTAATAGCTATCCGGGTTATCGCCGTTATGGTAATGATGGTTATGGTGAAGACGAAAAGCGCGGCACTAATTACGCTGAAGGTGGACAGAATACCGATGGTCAACGTGGACGTGTTTGGCCATTCTTTACCGGTGAGCGTGGCCATTATGATATTGCGCTGGCATTGTTAGACGGTGAGTTAAGTGCTAATGAACAGAGCAAAATAAAAAATACGTATGTCAAAGCAATGGAGCACTTTGCGAACGAGGGCATGATGCTACCAGAGCAAGTATGGGATGGCGTGGGTAAAAATACCTTTGACTATACGCTCGGTGAAGGCACTAACTCAGCGACACCGCTGGCTTGGACGCACGCAGAATACGTTAAGCTGGTTCGTTCATTAAATGAAAAACAAGTATGGGATCACTATCCAATTGTAGATAATAAGTTGCAATAACGATTTCAAGCTTGAAAAAATGCCGAAGTATACTTCGGCATTTTTATCGCTATTGCTACCGTGAAGACTGCCTAACAATCAATTTCGGTGGTAAGAGCGTAGAAGCCACTTCTTCTCCTCGGATCAGCCGAAGTAAGTTATCGACCAGCATTTGACCGGCCAGTGTGGTGTTTTGTTGTACCGTCGTCAAAGAGGGGGAGACATAGCCTGCCGCAGCAATGTTGTCGAAGCCAACCACATGTACGTCATGGGGCACGCGGATCCCAGCTTCTTGTAAGGCCTTAATCGCACCTATTGCAATAAGGTCACTGGCGGCAAACAAGGCATTGAATTTAACGTTATTGGCGATAAGTGAGCGGGTGGCATGGTATCCTGAGTCTTCGGTGGAAATAGCATTGGCTATTTTACGGTCGCTGACTTCGATCCCTTTTTGGCTGAGCGTATCTCTAAATCCTTTAAAACGGGCAAAAAATTCAGGGCTATGATCAGAAGCGTCGCCTATAAAAGCGCAATCTGTCCTCACCATTTCAATTAAATGTTTGGCGGCCAATACTCCACCACCGTAGTTGTCGCAACTCACTGTTAGATCGGGACGGTCATCCACTGTTGCACCCCAACACACAAACTTAGTGTGGTTGTCGAGGAGGGTTTGTAGTTTCGATTGGTAATCGATGTAATCACCATACCCTAGCAAAATAAGACCATCTGCACGGTGACTATCCTCATAGTCGGCATGCCAATCACTACTGGTAGATTGAAACGAGACTAAGAGGTCATAACCTTCTTTTGCACATGCTCGAGTGATGCTACCTAACATGCTTAAAAAGAAAGGGTTTATTTGTGACTCATCTTCAGTTGGGTCTTCAAATAACAAAAGTGCCAGCGTACTACTTTGCTGAGTGCGCAAATTGCTCGCGTTCTTATCGACTTTATAATTCAGCTTTTTAGCAATCTCGTGAACACGACGACGCGTTTCTTCGTTAACCAACGGGCTATTTCTTAGGGCGCGCGATACTGTAGATTGCGATACACCAGCATAGTGGGCGATATCAAATGAAGTTGCTTTACCTTTCATGTTCTTCTCAACGCTTTAGACTTTGACATTGTCAGTCATTCAATTTTTTTTTCAACCAATTTCAGAGAATTTGCAAATTTTTTATTGATACAGTCTGACACCGGTGTCATAATGTCGATGTTTTATCATTTTGTTGTCAAAACGTATTTGGCTGCCCTATGCCAAGGGCAGCACTTTTTTACCAATAAATTCAATAAAGGTAAGAGCAAAAGCCAAGGCGTGCAAAATTTTGGCGAGCTGAGACAATAAATTGCAGGACATGTGCTGGCAGCCCAGATGTTAGCCCAAGCATAATCGCAGTGATAAAGAGATAATAATATGAGCCAGACAACAAGCCATTCATCCGTGCCGTTTGAACCGATTGTCGTTGCCGACATCGGGGGGACAAACGCCAGATTTGCGATCGTGTCAGATTTTGACTCGCGAACCAATCACTTTTTAATTACCCATCAAGCCACTTTTCCTAGTGCTGAATTCCAATCTTTTGAAGCCGCTATCCAAAAATATTTAACTGAGCTACCTGTTGCGCAACCTACTCGAGCATGCCTCGCAGTTGCCGGGCCAATTAAGTCTCAGCAAGTTCATTTAACTAATTTAGGGTGGCATTTTAATTCTGAAGATATTAAGTCTCAGTTTGATTTTCAACAACTGGCAGTCATCAACGACTTTGCTGCGTTCGCATACGCCGCTCCATACTTGGCGCTAGAGAAAAACCTTGTGATTAAGCAAGGTCAACCAGAGCTCGGGGCAAATATTGGTGTTATGGGCCCAGGTACGGGATTTGGCGCCGCATGTCTTGCCAGAGATATTAACGGCAGTGCCGTCATGAGCTGTGAGGCTGGGCATATCACCCTAGCACCGGTGACAGCTCTTGATAAAGAACTTCTAAAAGTACTTAGGGCTAATATTCAACATGTATCGGTAGAAACGGTGTTTTCTGGCCCTGGTATCGCACGGCTTTACAAGGCAATGGCAGAAGTGCGCGGTGAACAAGCCAAAGACTTGAATGCAGCACAGATCAGTGCGCTTGCCAAAGAGTGTAAGGTATGTGATGCCACCTTGAGTCACTTTTGTGATTGGATGGGGAGCGTTGCAGGTGACTTAGCACTTACATTTGGTGCATTAGGTGGCGTTTATATTGGTGGTGGCATACTGCCACGCATGCAGACTCGCTTGCAAGCGAGTAGCTTTGTTGAGCGCTTTACCGAAAAAGGCATGATGTCGCAATATACTAGCCAAATTCCAGTTACTTTAGTTGTACAAGATAATATCCCGCTTATCGGCGCGGCTGCATGTATTCATGAGCGACGGGGAGCTTGAGGGTAACGTAATGAAAAAAGTAACCATTAATAGTGTCGCTGAGTATGCTGGGGTGTCTAAAAAGACCGTCTCTAGGGTGTTGAATAACGAGCCCAATGTTAGTCCTGCAACGCGAGAAAAAGTGCTTAAGGTTTTTGAAGAGCTCAACTATAAGCCAAACCCAATTGCGCGAGGCCTCGCACAAAATCGTAGCTTTATTATTGGTTGTCTGTACGATAATCCATCGAAAAGTTATATTACACGGGTGCAAAGTGGTGCGCTAGAGGCGTGTCAAAAGCATAGTTACAATTTATTGATCCATCCGTGTGAGCTACGTGGTCAAGATCTAATCGATAATGTAGAACAGTTACTTACCACCTCTAGGCTTGATGGCATCGTGCTTACTCCACCATTTTCGGATTCTAAAGAGCTGATAGCCTTTTTAAAACAGCGCAAAATACCTTATGCCCGTGTTGCCTCGGCAATTGAAGGGGATGACTCTATCTCGATCCGAAGCAATGATGAGCAAGGTGCGTTTGAACTAACGGAGCATTTGATTAAGTTAGGCCATACCGAGATAGCCTTTATCAAAGGTCACCCAGATCACAGTGCAACAGAAAATCGCTTTTCAGGTTACCAACAGGCATTAGCAAAACACGGAATAGCATATCGAGAGCGCTTGGTAGCAGAAGGTAACTTCAGTTATCACTCTGGTGCAGACAGTGCAAAAGCGATTTTAGATTTGGACCCGAGACCGACAGCAGTTTTTGCCTCCAATGATTACATGGCAGCGGCGGTATTGAAGCTGGCTACCCAACGAGAGATAAAAGTACCAGAACAACTGTCTATTGCTGGGTTTGATAACGCACCAATCGCAAGGCATATTTGGCCTGGATTGACGACCATCGCACAACCGGTGGAAGAAATGACGCGTATTGCCGTCGAAGAGCTAATTAAGCATATTTCACAACCACAAGAGATACCATTTCAACAGGTACTCGAAGCCAAACTAATCACTAGAGAGTCAACTCAGGCGCGCTCGAGTTCGTAACAATTTCAATTTTTATACTTGCCCCAAAGCCCAATGCTCTGTCATTGGGCTTTTTATTTTCCGAATTCCCCCTTTTCTCGGTAAGTCAGAATTAACCCATTAACGGCATAATTTTTAATAAAATCATGTTAGTAATGAGTTTTGGTAAGTAAGTGGCCAAGAAATTTTAGATGGTTATAATTTGGTCATTTTAAAAAGTTAGACTAAATTTATAAGAAAGGTTGACACCGGTGTCAGCTTTATGCGTAAATATAGTGACACCGGTGTCAGGTTGGGGTGAGAGACAACCTGATAGCGTACCTTTGAACGGGTAAATCAAAGCAGCTCTGTACAAGGATTGCCACGAATGCTGGCAATCGTGCAGAGCCTTTTTCCTCTAACACTAGAGAGTCAGTAATATGTTGCATCCACGAATTCAGGAAGTCACCGAACGCGTCATTGAGCGAAGCAAAGCAACACGTCAAGCCTATTTAGCTCGAATCCAACAAGCAAAAAAACAAACGCGCGTACGAGCGGGACTGGGCTGTGGAAACCTAGCACACGTCATGGCTGCATGTTCAAGCAGTGACAAGGCTCGTCTAAAAGAAGACGAGCAACCAAATCTAGCAATTATCAATTCATACAACGACATGTTGTCGGCGCATGAACCATATAAAGAATATCCAGATTTAATCAAAGCAGTGGCAAATAAATTTGATGCGACTGCGCAAGTAGCAGGTGGTGTACCTGCGATGTGTGATGGTGTCACACAAGGTCGTGACGGGATGGAACTGTCTTTGTTCTCTCGTGATGTGATTGCTATGTCAACTGCCGTTGCACTTTCACACGACGTATTTGACGGGGTTTTCTGTCTTGGCGTATGTGACAAAATTGTCCCGGGATTATTAATTGGTGCGCTGTCGTTTGGCCACCTACCAATTTACTTCTTGCCAGCCGGTCCAATGCAGTCGGGCATTCCGAACAAAGAGAAGGCGCGCGTACGTCAAAAGTTTGCGCAAGGCCTAGTGAGTCGTGAAGAGCTACTTGAAGCAGAAAGCGCCTCTTACCACAGTGCTGGCACCTGTACTTTCTATGGAACAGCAAACTCGAATCAAATGTTAATGGAGATCATGGGTCTACATTTACCGGGTAGCTCGTTCATTAATCCTTATACAGAATTGCGTGATGGCTTAACAGCGAGTGCGGTTGAAACGATGCTAACACAGCTACTTGACGGTAAAAGTGGTAATGCCCTAGCGGATATCGTGAGTGAAAAAACCGTGATCAACGGATTAGTTGGTTTATTGTCTACTGGTGGTTCTACCAACCATGCTATTCACTTAGTGGCGATGGCAAAAGCAGCTGGTGTTCAAATTACGTGGAAAGACATGGCTGACTTGTCTGAAGTAGTACCATTACTAACGCGTATCTATCCAAATGGCCACGCCGATGTCAATCACTTCCAAGCCGCGGGTGGTATGGGCTTCTTGATGCGTGAGTTACGAGACGGTGGTTTCTTGCATAACGACGTAAAGACTATCGTAGGTGAGGGGCTTGATGCTTACACCATGGAGCCATTACTGGATATCAACAGTAATGTGATTGTTAGCGATAACCAAGGCCCTGCCAAAGTAAAGTGGGTGCCTGTACCTGAAAACTCACTTGATGAAGAAGTATTGCGTCCCGTTGCGAACCCATTCAATAAGCAAGGTGGTCTGCAGCTATTGAACGGCAACTTAGGTAAAGCGGTGATCAAAGTATCCGCAGTACAAGAACAACATCAAACGGTGACAGCACCTGCGAAAGTGTTTAGTTCTCAAGGGGAGCTACAAGAGGCTTTTGCAGCTGGCAAATTGAACCAAGACTTTATTGCTGTGATCAAAGAGCAAGGGCCGAAGGCCAAAGGGATGCCTGAGCTGCACAAATTGACGCCGGTGATGGCAACGCTACAGGATCAAGGTTTTAAAGTAGCCATCGTCACCGATGGTCGTATGTCTGGTGCTTCAGGTAAAGTTCCTGCGGCAATCCACCTAGCACCGGAAGCAGTTGAAGGTGGCGCAATTGCAAAAGTACATGAAGGCGATTTAATTACCTTAAATGCACCTAAAGGTGAACTAGTGCTACACGTATCAGATGAAGAGATGGCACAGCGAGAATTGCAGCTGTCGCCACAGTCACAAACATTTGGCACCGGTAGGGAACTATTTTCAGGATTTAGACACGTAGTGAGCAGTGCAGATCAAGGCGCATGCTCATTTGGCATCGAAGAATAAAAACAATGGGAATGAGGGTGAGCATGAGTATTAAAGAAATATTGTCAGCAGCACCAGTGGTTCCGGTTATCGTCATTGATAACCTAGAAGATGCAGTGCCACTTGCTACGGCGCTGTTTAATGGTGGCTTAAGAGCACTTGAAGTTACACTTCGTACACCGGTGGCAGCACAAGCGGTAAAAGACATTAAAGCGGCTTTACCAGACGCCTATGTGGGTACTGGTACGGTAGTGGATAAGGCAACTTTTAATGCCTCTGTAGAAGCCGGTGCTGACTTCATGGTAAGTCCAGGTGTTAATGACGAATTATTGGAACTGGCAAAATCGTCAAGCATTCCATTTCTTCCAGGTGCTGCAACGCCAAGCGAAGTGATGAAGCTTGCAAGTCATGGTTTTGAATTCTTAAAGTTTTTCCCAGCAGAAGCTGCTGGTGGTGCGCCAATGCTTAAATCCATTGGTGGACCAATTCCACAGGTAAAATTCTGTCCAACGGGCGGTATTTCGTTGGCAACTGCACCTAAGTATTTAGCACTCGACAATGTGGTATGTGTGGGCGGTACTTGGATGCTTGATAAAGCACTTATCGCAAGCAAAGACTGGCAAGCCATTGAAGCGCTTGCAAAACAAGCAAGTGAAGTAAAATAGATTAGGGGACAGTTATCATGATTAATATCGCAATTAATGGCTATGGACGTATCGGTCGTAACGTACTTCGCGCATTGTACGAGTCAGGCCAAAACAAAGAAATCAAAGTTGTTGCAATCAATGACCTTGCACCAGCGAATGTAAACGCCCACCTGACTCAGTTTGACTCTGTACATGGTCGCTTTCAAGAGCAGGTAGTGTTGAACGATAATACACTCGTTGTTGGCGGTGATGAAATTACGTTAACGCAAGAGCGTGATCCTGCGAATTTACCTTGGAAAGCACTAAACGTTGATATAGTACTTGAATGTACTGGTCTATTCACATCTCGTGAAGCTGCGGCTAAGCACATTGAAGCGGGTGCTAAGAAAGTGATTGTATCAGCGCCTGGTACAGATATGGATGCAACAGTTGTACATGGTGTAAACAGTGATGTACTTAATGCGGAATCGACGATTATTTCTAACGCATCATGTACTACAAACTGCTTAGCTCCTATCGCAAAAGTGTTAAACGACACGATTGGGATTGAGCAAGGTAGTATGACAACTATCCATGCATACACTAACGACCAGAATCTATCTGACGTATATCACAAAGACCTGTATCGTGCTCGCAGTGCAACTCAGTCAATGATCCCGACAAAAACAGGTGCGGCAAAAGCGGTTGGTTTAGTACTACCTGAACTTGCAGGTAAGCTAGATGGCATGGCTGTGCGTGTACCAACGATTAACGTGTCGCTTGTTGACCTAACGTTTGTTGCTAAGCGTGAGACTTCAAAAGAAGAAGTTAATGCTGCAATTAAAGCAGCTGCTGAGGGCGCGATGAGCGAAATCCTTGAGTATAATGAATTGCCATTGGTCTCTATCGATTTCAATCACAACCCAGCGTCGTCTGTTTTTGATTCTACTCAAACCAAGGTAGACGGAAAGCTTGTAAAAGTGATGGCTTGGTATGATAACGAATGGGGCTTCTCTTGCCGTATGTTAGACCAAGTTAAAGCACTTGGTGCATTCTTATAATCAGGATTAAATTCTGACCAAAAGCTCTGCTATGCGCAGAGCTTTTTTGTTTTTGACGGAAAAATTGCCATTCTTCCTTATCAATTAGTATAAGTTCCTTGAGGATCGGCACCGTATATGGAAAAATTCACCACACACATACCAATAACTCCAAACGAGGATTTAATTATGCGCATCATCTTGCTAGGCGCGCCGGGTGCAGGTAAAGGCACTCAAGCTCAGTTTCTAATGGACAAATATGGGATCCCACAGATCTCTACAGGCGACATGTTACGTGCTGCTATTAAAGAAGGTACACCGCTAGGTCTTGAAGCTAAGAAAGTCATGGACGCAGGTCAACTGGTATCTGATGAAATTATTATTGGCTTAGTAAAAGAGCGTATCGCAAAAGAAGATTGTGCCAATGGTTTCTTGCTTGACGGCTTCCCGCGCACTATCCCTCAAGCAGATGCAATGAAAGAAAATGGCATCAAGGTTGATCATGTGATTGAATTTGATGTAGCAGACGAAATCATCGTTGAGCGTATGAGTGGTCGTCGTGTACACCCAGGTTCTGGCCGTGTTTATCACATCGTTTACAACCCACCTAAGGTTGAAGGCAAAGATGACGTAACGGGTGAAGACCTTATCATTCGTGATGACGACACAGAAGAAACGGTACGTAAGCGTCTGGCTATCTACCACGAGCAAACTAAGCCACTTGTAGATTATTACAGTGCTGAAGCTGATGCAGGTAACACCCAGTATCACAAACTTGATGGTACTCAAGCTGTAGATGCAGTTAGCAAACAGTTAGGTGATCTACTGGGTTAAATTCTAGGAAGTTAGGAGCCATATATGAGTCATATGGCTCCTTGATTTTCCTACAATTGACCTCTTTTCTGTGTATTAACCCTTTTTAAAATACACCTCCACCCTCGAATTCTTTTTGCCTTTATCCAATCAAATCATAAAACTATTGTTTGAAGAACAACCCTTATCGAACACTACGTATATTAGACTAAACTTAGCTAAAGTTGCTTTGTTTGAAACTGATACTTTAACCTGAAGCCGTATTACACTCTATAAAAGCGCTCTGACAGGTAAACTGAGCTGTTTCTCTACATCATTGTGTTTGGTCGCTGAAAAGACTTGATGAAGATAAAAAAATCAGAACCGGACTATACGCATGTAAAACAATTACTTCGTAAGATGGACCCCGAAATAGTCGCTAGCTTTAGCTATAAACACTCGAGGATGGAACAATCATAAGATCGATTTTAGGCCGACATTAGCACTACCGTTTTTACCTTGGAGCTTTTATTTTGTTTTTCTTGGAGGATTAAACAAGCGCAGGCTGAGCCCCACTGAAAGAGTTACCGCCACTGTGATGTTTATACTTGCTTTGTTATTCTGCGGGTTAGTTTAACTTGGGATTATCTTTGTGCTGCTTTACTTGCTTAAATCTTGGCTTGGTATAGATATTTTTCCCAATGACTCTTTGGGGTTATGGGACCAATTTAATGCGTTATTTTGATAGCTTCAAATACGGTACAGCAAACATGCAGTAGTATGTTTTTTACATATTAAACACACAGCTATCAATTTAAGTCTCAGCCGTTTTCCTATTACTTAAAAAAGGAGCAACACTGTGCTCCTTTTTCTGTATAAACAGACACTAGGCTCCTAGTTAGCAGTCATTATCTATTCTTCCCCTTAATTTGTGCTCATTTATTTTTTGTCAATAGATTTCAAATACACATATAGCTGAAATAGTCAAAGCCAAGTATACAAGCGTTTTTAGCTCGGGGAAGCTAGCAACCCATTTTTCAATTAAGTGTGACAGGTTGCTATTGTACTTGCTTATAAATCGACTAGTTGAACCAGCTTTAGTGGTTCACCGTCTACATCAAATTCACCGATAACTTCTAGTAATCCATTACTGAGGTGGGGGACGTTATCCAACTCATATCTTTTGTGTTCATACGGAGCAAAGGAGATTGCTTTGTTCCAGATAGTATTGATACTTTCAAAGCGGTTGCTTGGGGTAAATTTGACCGTTATTGTTCCATGTGACTTTCCTGAATACGGGCCGGTTATCGTAACCACTAACTTGTTGTCTGTTTTTACAGTCATTTTAACGCCATCGAATACTTGTGTTGGGGTTAACAAAGTCTTCCTTTGGGTTAATCCACTCCAAGTAAAGGTCAAGAGCTGCTTTGCTTGGCTAGGCAGGGGAATATGGTATTCACCTGGAGAAAATTCCTTCGTGTGATTATTTGGGCCAAATGAAATTTTAACATTATGTTCGCTAGGATTATTGACGTAAAGGTAGTGTTTCTCTTCAAAATAGTAATTTTGTACATTGATACCACTCAGTGTGAAAAGGGCTTCATTTCCTAGCGTTGCTTGCCAGCTATGCATTAATCGGTTTAGGTTATCTTGATCAGCTTTGGTGACTGTCCTTGTAGTTTGTTTTTTGAAAATTTTGTCAAGTGACATCATGCAGTCAGGCAACTGTTCTTGATATTCGACACAGGTGTTAAAGGCATGAGCAAGCTGCTGAGCACCTTCAAAATGCCAAGGGTTAGGAGTTTCTTGTTTGGTGATTAAATACTGATGTTGGGGAAAGTAAGGCGTTATTTTGTGATTGTTGTTTCGTCCGAGCAAACTCACTTTATGAATATCTACGCTTGCGATATCTATCTCATTTGACCTGAAGTCGGCTAACTGAACATGATTTTTCGTGCTCAACTTGAGCGCTAGGACTCCAGCATGTTTGGTGAATGAAATAGCTAGTTGATGATGGGCTTGAATGTCTTCACGTAATGCCGGTAAGAGTGCAATAGACTGAGATGTGAACTGATCTCGATTACTCGAAATAGTGAGTTTAACTCCGTCTTGAAGAATAACTTGTAGCAGGTGATCTGCATCAAAGTCGACATCAGATCTGGGTATGAGTCCAAGCTTTGTATTTTTGCTCGACTCTTCTAATTCAGCTAACAGCGCAAAGCCTATCTCTCCACGTTGATATTGCTCCGACTCAAAATCGATCAGTAGCGCCATGCTGTTTTCCTCCTGGGGGCCAATTAAGGGAGTATTATCTGGCCTAGGAAAGTCCATAACCGGGTGGTTTGAAGCAAAATTTGGATGAATATCAAGGCGATTAAGCGCCTTACTCTCGCTATTTCTTAGCCAATATGCCGCACCACTTTGTTCCCATGGGCCGTTGACGATATAAAAGCTTGGAGTCGCAGAGTGTACAAATGCAGCAAACTGTTTTTCAAGCTGCGGCCAGTTAGAGAAGGTTTGCTTTAAAAGCGCATTAGCGGTTGGCAATGTTTGTTCTGAGTGTGGGTTTGCTTCCATCAGTGTGGCGATAAAGCGCTTAAAGTATTGGTAGCGTAAAGGGTCGCTCAACAGAAAGTGTACGATAAAAAAGTTGAGTCCACGCTTGAGCGTTGGGTCATCGTTAATTGTCTCAAAGGATGGCTGTCCACCTAGATGATACTGCTGTAAACCCAAGTGTAGATAGTTCATTGGAGCGCGGTCGAACACCATCACAGTTAATTGCTTTTTATCTGGATCGTACACGTGGCTTGCAATCGCATCAGCCATCCCTTCGGTGATCCAATTTGGTGCCCAAGTTGAGTGGCCATTAAGTGCCATATGAAACGCATGCATGGTCTCATGGATCACTATATAGCGCTGATGATGTTGGCGGTGACTCGGAAAATTGTATCCAGCACGGTTATAAAACATGGTTTCGCCGCCGGCATTTTTATGTACGCCGCGCAAAAAACCGTCGTCCAACATTGCCTCTTTGGTGCGCTGGCGGGAACTTCCGTAGACTACTGCAATTCTTTTTTTATCAATTGCAGCTGGTGCCATACCAAACAACTCAACGTAATGTGGGTAAGACATTTCCAGTAGTTCTAAATAAAGTCTTACTTTGTCTTCAGGCAAGTCACTTTTAAGCGCAAAGTGTTTACTGACCCACCAGTCATATCCCCGAGAGTTACCTATTTTTCCATCGCTATAGGTTATCGGAACTCGTTTTCCAACATACTGGATATCGATGTGCTTCAACGTGCTTACTCGGCCATTGACGCTCACTTCTGAGCGCATATCAGAAGGACTAGGAATGGCGACATCATTGTGTTGTGTGGCTTTACATCCACCGAGTAAAAAGAGTATCGCAATTAAGAGGGGATGCATCAGCACGCTACTTCGCACCGAAGTTATTCGATGATAAGGGGTATAAAACAGATAAAATAAAGACATGGCACTTTTCTCTCGTTATTATTTGTGTATATTGTATGCAATATAAAATAACAAAGATAACAGGTATTGTCATTATGCAAAATCAGCAGCGGTGGTGTGAGCCAGATATTAATGAGGTCAATCGGCCTGAGTCGCCTTCTGGGTTTGGTCAAACTTTTTACATCGCGAATATCATGGAGATATTTGAGAGGCTCGCTTGGTATGGTTTTTTTGCAGTGTCATCTATTTATATGACAACTCCAAAGTCACAAGGTGGTATTGGGTTTAATGATATTGAGCGAGGTGCCGTACAGGGGATTATTCCTTTTTTCTTATATCTTTTGCCTGTTGTAACTGGTGCGCTGGGCGACCGCGTTGGCTATAAAAAGATGTTCTTTTTCGCATTTTTGGTGATGACGCCAAGCTATTATTTAATGGGACAGGCACAAAGCTTTTGGCCATTTTTTATTGCACTGAGCTTTGTTGCACTGGGAGCCGCTTGTTTTAAACCTGTAGTTGTTGGCACAGTAAGCCATAGCACAACCGATGCGAATCGTGGTCTTGGCTTTGGGATTTTTTACACTATGGTGAATATTGGAGGCTTTTTAGGCCCGTTGGTTGCGGGGTATATGCGAGCTATCAGTTGGGATGCTGTGTTTATAATGTCTGCGGTTTGGATAGCAATCAATTTCATTCCTCTGATGCTATTTTATAAAGACCCTAAAACATTACCTAAAACCAAGCAGTCCCTCGCTCAAGTATTAACAACGGCACAGTCGGTGCTGGGTAATACGCGTTTAGCACTTACACTGTTTGTGGCATTGGCATTATTGATGTCAGCGGGAGTTGGGTTTTCTAACTACAGTCAAGCGTTTACTTGGATCGTAATTTGGTTCTTAGCCAACTGGGTGTGGGACCGAATGCTAATAAACCGAGCCGCAAATAAAACATGGTGGCTTCAGCCAATGAAGGTCAGCAACTTGCCATTTGCGTTATATTTGTTGATCCTCGCAGGCTTTTGGACCGTTTATAATCAGCTTTTTTATACCTTACCTTTGTATATTCGTGATTATGCAGACACACGAGATATATTGGCTTGGTTTGGCGACTCTGGCGTTTCGTTTTTAGCGCATGTTGATATTGATAAGTTAACGGCTGCCATTTTGACGCTGTTCAACGAGCTTAAGGAAAGCGGTGCAGTATCTGTTGAAACCATAAGGCTTGAATGGGTTCACCTTAAAGTGAATGTCCCCCATGAGCAAATACAGTTGATATTGCAAACGCTAAGTGCACTCCAAGATAATGGACAGGCACTTTCTCAGCAGCATGCGCGCACGCTTGCAGAGCAATTAGTGCAATATCGTCAAATCAATCCTGAATATCTCATTAATTTAGATTTTGCAGCCATTGTAATCGCACAAATTTTGGTGAGCTTCCTCTGTCAGCGGTTTAGACCATTTTATGTACTAATCTCAGGCCTACTGGTGATAGCAGTTGCATTTATCGCATTGCTTGGTGATAGCGGGTGGCTAAGTGGTCAGCTCATTGTTACGGTAATATTGCTGATCGCGCTTGGCGAAATGCTTGCCTCTCCTAAAAGCCAAGAGTATGTGGCGAGCATAGCACCGCAATCTCAAGCTGCGCTTTATATGGGGTACTACTTTGTTTCGATGGCACTGGGTTTCTTATTTGCAGGATTCTTATCAGGTTGGAGTTATAAAGTGTTAGTGCAAGAAATGGCGGCACCAGAGTTAATGTGGGGGCTATTTGCTGCTATTGCATTGATAACTGCCGCTGCCTTATTTTGGTTTAATAAAGTGATGATCAACAGAAAAACATAGCTTTATGAAATGGGAACAGTTATTGGTCGCGATCAGTTTGTTTGCAAGCCATAATCTTTCTACACTCAAGCAAAAAGAAGAGGAAGTAATATGAATAGTAAACTATGGATCAGCACCGCGCTCTTTGTTTCAAGCAATGTTTACGCGCAAACCTATGTTCTAAATGCAGACTCTGCGATTGATGTGGTGTCCGGTAAACTTATTTCACCAGTCACAGTGGTTGTTGAAGACAATAAAATCACCTCGATGGGAAAATCAAACCGTAAAGCCTACCCAAAAGGCGCAGAAGTGATAGATCTAAGTGGTCATACATTGTTACCGGGTTTGTACGATATGCATGTCCATCTTACTTCTGATGCACATGTTCATGGCTACAAAAGGTTACAACGCACTGCCCCTCGTGCGGCAATTACTGGCGTTAGAAACGCCAAGCGCACACTAGATGCGGGTTTTACGTCTGTTCGTAACCTCGGTGCTGCCGGTTATGCAGACATCGCGTTGAGAGATGCTATTTATGACGGTGACGTACCAGGCCCGCGTGTCAATGCTGCTGGGCCTTCGCTTGGGATCACAGGCGGCCATTGTGACAATAATTTGTTAACCCATGAACATAAAGTTTTTTCGGAAGGGGTTGCGGATGGTCCGTGGGCAGTCAGAAAAAAAGTACGTGAAAATATTAAATATGGTGCAAACTTAATTAAGTTCTGTGCGACGGGTGGTGTGCTTTCTAAAGGCACTAAGGTGGGAGCCCAGCAATACTCCCAAGAGGAAATGACGGCGATTGTAACTGAAGCACACTTACGCGGTTTAACGGTTGCTGCCCACGCCCATGGCACGGATGGTATCAAGTCTGCAATTAAAGCAGGTGTGAATTCAGTAGAGCATGTAAGTTTTGTGGATGACGAAGCCATTCAGCTGGCCAAGGACAAAGGCACATACTTTTCCATGGATATCTACAACACCGAATATATTCTTGGCGAGGGTGAGAAGGCAGGCATTTTACCTGAAAGCCTAGATAAAGAGCGTAAAGTTGGAGCTACCCAGCGTGCCAGCTTTACAAAAGCGGTAAAAGCGGGCGTGAATATGGTGTTTGGCTCTGACGCTGGGGTTTATCCTCATGGTGACAATGGTAAACAATTTAGCCGCATGGTGAAGTTTGGCATGACAGAGTTACAGGCCTTGCAGGCCGCTACTATTAACTCTGCGACGTTACTTAAGCAGCACACCCAGCTAGGCTCATTAGAGGCGGGCAAGCTCGCTGATATTATTGCTGTCAAAGGCAACCCACTGAAAGACATCAGCGTTATGGAAAATGTCACTTTTGTAATGAAGGACGGCAAAATAGAGAAGCAATAACTATTTCTAACTACGCGCAGTTTTAGATTCAAAAAACTGCGCGGACGCCTATACAGCCTCTAATTAGTCTCAAACTTATGGTACTGCTATTAGCTGTAGGCTTTTATAACTGCAACGGATGATGCGGTATTTACACTTTGCAGCGTATTTACCCCCTGCACTAAAGCTGCCTGAGCTGTAATGTTGTTACTTTCTTGCCCTGAGGCTGCGTTATGTGCAGCGTTTGACAAAGCTTGACTCACAGCAACCATGAGTTTACTGGTTGCCAGTGCGGGTGAGTCATTAAGGGTTCCAGTATTTGCTTGGGATATGGAATCTGTAATTTGATTATTTACAGCTGTTGGAAATGCCATAATTATCTCCTTTAATTTTCAGGCTCCGAGTGTGAACCGTCTTGCTCGATGTTCACCGTATTTGCTCTTTCAGTTTAGCCTGTAATTTTAAAACTGCACCTAATCCTTGAGATAAATCACCTAGATCTATGATAGGTAATTTTGGCTCACCTCCATTGTTTTGAATTTGCTATAACCTTTAAGCTTGTTAAATACTGCTGATTAATTTTAGTGCTATCCGCTGACAAACAACTCAAAAAAGCGCACAATAGTAGGTGTTGCCAGACAAGGTATTTCATGATGGATTTGAAATACCTAAGTGCTTTTTTAAGACCTTGAGAGTGCTTAAGTATTATACTTTTAAGGGCAACATGATGAATATGCAACTTCCTAAAATAGTAATAGTCGGTGGTGGTGCTGGTGGTTTAGAATTGGCAACGCAACTGGGACATAAACTCGGAAAAAAACACCAAGCAGAAATCTTATTAATTGATAAAAATCGCAGCCACATTTGGAAGCCGCTGCTTCATGAAGTCGCGACTGGGTCTATTGACGCCGACTTAGATGGTGTGGTTTATTCTGCTCATGCGGCAAAGCATTATTATCAGTTTCAACTCGGCAGTTTTAGCCATCTAGACTCAACCAATAAAACCATTACGCTGAGCGAGCTAAAAGACGAGCTCGGTCATTGCATTCTCCCAACGCGTCAAGTTAGTTATGACTATTTAGTGCTTGCTATTGGTAGCATTAGCAATGACTTTAACACACCAGGGGTAAAGGAACATTGCTTCTTTCTCGACTCTAACCAGCAAGCCGAGCGGTTCCAGCATGCACTCCTAGACAACTTTACGCGGTTACATCAAGACGATGATCCTAAGCACTCGTTAACCATTGGCATCGTTGGTGGTGGTGCCACGGGCGTTGAGCTTTCTGCAGAGCTATATCATGTGTCTGACATGCTGAAAATGTATGGGCTGAACAAAATGACAGCTAAGCGCCTACGTATTGACCTAATAGAAGCGGGCCCAAGAATATTACCAGCACTGCCTGAGCGAATAGCCAATTCAGCCAAAAGAGAACTTGTAAAACTAGGGGTCACAGTGAGAGAAAGCACCCAAGTAAAACAAGCGACCGAAAGCAGTTTTATCACCAGCGACGGAAACCAGTTAACAGCAGACATCAAAGTCTGGGCTGCTGGGGTAAAAGCACCTGACTTCATTAGAGATATAGAGGTGTTTGAGCTTACTCGCAATAACCAGATTAAGGTAAATCAATACCTTCAAAGTAGCGTTGATGAGCACATTTACGTTATTGGTGATCGCTGTGCCTTCACCCAAGAGGATGGTACGCAAGTGCCACCACGTGCGCAGTCGGCGCATCAAATGGCGCAATGTGTAGAGCAAAACTTAATTGCAACACTAAAAAACCAACCTCTAAGCGGGTTTACCTATAACGATCACGGTTCCTTAGTGAATTTATCTCGCTATAGCACCGTCGGCAGTTTAATGGGAAATCTAACCAGTAACAGCTTTTTTATTGAAGGCAAGATCGCGCGTTTTATGTATATCTCATTGTATAGAATGCATCAGCGTGCCATTCATGGCTTGGCAAAAACCTTTGCACTTTGGATAAGCGAAAAGGTGCTGCGAGTTGTGCGGCCAAAAATGAAACTACACTAAACTAACCTGAACTATTTTTGCATTTCTACAGCCGATGAAAGTCGGCTTTTTGCCTTGTTTGGTCCAAGGTTTATATCCCAACTTTGAAGTGCCTGTCCTTGAAAAAGTCAGATAACTAATGAAAGCTTGATTTAGATTGGTGATTAATCATTTCCTGTTTTTTGATTAACAAAAGCAGTCGTGAATACTGCGCTTTTGACCTAGTATATTAATCAAGTGATTAATGGAGTTGGAACATGGTCAAGAAGCAGGTGAAAGTGATGATTACAGCGAGGGAAAAGCTAATTACCGCTGGTAAAAATTTGTTTATTAAAAGAGGTTATAACCGAGTTACAACCCGGGCGATTGCGGACCATGCTGAGGTAAACATTGCCTTGATTAACTATTACTTTGGCGATAAAGCTGGGCTGTTTGAAGCGGTGTTTCGCGAAGTTGCAGCTCCTTTACTGAGTTTGCTTGAAGGAGCTCAAAGGTCACAACAGCGGGAATTATCACCGCTCATTTTAACTCAGTTTATAGAGCGCTACTTTCAAGTCATGAGCCAGCATCCAACATTACCTAAGATCATTTTTATGGCACTACATGATACGCACTCTATAGAGCATGAAATTATAAAAAAGATTTTCTTTGAGCACGTAGAAATAGGGAGCAGTGCATTACACTCGACCTTTCAAAAGCTTTCTCCAGCAGCGCCCATTCGTGTTGAGTGGTTGTTGTTAACCTGTCTTAGTTTGTCGGCATTTCCTTTTCTAGTACCACCTTTGATGCAGCCGTTACTTGGTTTAGAAAACTCAGATATTGAGCAATGGCAGGCCCTTGGCAAACATCAGCAAGCTATTTTTAACGTTTTTCTATCTCAGATCATCGAACGGGACGCATCATGAAAACACTATTTTATATCCTTAGTTTTATCTTACTGACGCTGTTGGCTGGCTGCTCTGAGCCTAATAGCAAAATCTTCGGTATTATTGAGCGCCCTCAAGTACAGATCAGCAGCCCATCAGGAGAGATGTTAATTGAGTTGATGGTAAAGCGCGGTGATAAAGTGGTTAAGGGACAGGCACTGGCAAAAATAGACGACATAGTTCAGCAACAACAGGTTCATGCCATTGAGCAGCAAATTATACGCCTACAAGCTCAATATCAATTGCTGCTCTCAGGTGCTCGAATAGAGCAAGTCAAACAAGCAAAAGCAAGGGTGCATGCAGCGCAGGCCGTATGGCGCGAAGCTCAGCGGCAACTTGCTCGCCAGCGACAGTTAATTAAAGACGAGTTGACCTCTCAAGATAAAGTTGATGCAGCCTCAGCTTATGTTGAGTCGACGCTCGGAGCGTTGCAAGAGGCTCAAGAGCGTTTGAAAGAGCTTGAAAATGGCACGAGAGAGGAGACAATTGAGCAAGCAAAAATTGCAATATCAGAAGCGCAAACACAGCTTGTTATCGCCAAAAAGCAGCTTGCCGATCTCACCCTAAAAGCGCCCAGATCCGGGGTCGTCGAAGATTTACCTTGGCTTGTTGGTGAGCGTCCCGTTAAAGGCGCTCCGATTATTCTGCTAGCGGCCGATGATCAAACACTCGCACGGCTTTACCTACCGCAAACACAGCTAGCTAAAGTCTCTTTGGGAAGTGTTCTAAATGTGCATGTAGATGGTAGTGATAAAAGTCTAAAGGGCACCGTCAGCTACATTAGCCAAAGCGCAAGTTTCACGCCTTACTTTGCCTTGTCACAAGAGGAGAGAGCACGTTTGATGTATGTGGTGGAAGTTGAACTCACTGATAAAGTGACTGCCCCTTCAGGCACGCCTGTATGGATGGAGCTGCCACTATGACCAAGGAGGTAGTGATCCAAAGTTCAGGTTTGGGTAAACGGTTTAACGATTACTGGGCTGTGTCTGATTTAGAACTCACCGTAAAACAAGGTGAAATTTACGGCTTTCTTGGGCCGAATGGCTGCGGAAAATCAACCACAATCCGTATGCTGACTGGGCTGTTAACCCCAACCACAGGCCAGGTCAGTATCATGGGCAAAAATGTGCAGGAACATGGTGAAAGCTTGCGAAATCGACTTGGCTATATGACGCAAAAATTTTCCTTATACGAGTCGTTAAGTGTGCTTGAGAATCTTGAATTTGTAGCAAAAATTTATGGTCTGTCACGCAGAGATGTTAAACGTAGAGTGGCGGAACTGCTACAAGAATATCAATTAGAGGATAAAAAGTCTGTGCTGTCTGGGGCCTTAAGTGGTGGACAAAAGCAACGTCTTGCCCTTGCAGCTGCGGTTATTCATAAACCAGAATTACTATTTTTAGATGAGCCAACGTCAGCGGTTGACCCTGAAAACCGTCGTGCATTTTGGGAGCAGCTATTTAGTTTAAGCGCGCAAGGCAGACGATTTTGGTGTCCACCCATTATATGGACGAGGCAGAGCGTTGTCACCGCCTTGCTATCTTAGAGCAAGGTATAAAGCGGGCTGATGATAGCCCCATCGCATTGATGGAGCAGCTTAAGGTCTCTGTCTGTGAAGTGATGGGTGACGACGTGGCGGAATTAAAAGCTCGTCTAGCTTCATTGCCAAGTGTGATTTCCGTCTCCCAGATAGGAGCTCGTCTTAGGGTGTTGATAAACAAAAAAGAATCACAGCCTCTGGCGTTATTACACCGTTATGCTGGAAGCGGTTACGAAGTGGCTTTTGTTCGCCCTAATCTAGAGGATGTGTTTGTGACGAGCACGGGGAGGGGTTATGCTGAGCTTGCGTAGATTAAACGCCATTGTCAGTAAAGAGTTTATGCAGCTGGCACGCGACCGCATTACCTTCGCGATGATCGTGATGTTGCCATTGGCGCAGCTATTGCTATTCGGCTATGCAATTAATACCGATGTGAGGCATGTTTCTGCGGGTATTGTCGATTTTAGCCAGACTTACCAATCTAGACAATTGATCCAAACTGCAGCCAACACTCAAGTTGTTGACTTTAAGGGCCATTATGATTCAGTTTTAGCGGCTGAACAGGCAATTACATCAGGCAAAGTAAATACTATATTAGTTATTCCTGCTGACTTTGTCCGTCGACAACTCAATCGTGATTATCACCTAAAGGGCCATAAGGTGGGCAATAGTACGGCTCAAAATAGTGTGGCGCAGTGGTTAATTGATGGCTCCGACCCGTTATTAAGTGGTGCAGTAGCTGGACTCAGTAATCTACCAATAAGTATCAAAAGGTTACCTATACCTGCATTACCAGACCCTGCTTTTTCTCTGCAAAATTACTTCAATCCAGAGAAGCGTTCGTCAGTTAATATTATTCCAGGCTTAATTGCGATCATACTAACTATGACGATGATCTTATTCACCTCCTCAGCACTGGTTAGAGAGCGTGAACAAGGTAATATGGAGTTTCTAATTACTACACCAGTTCGGCCAACAGAGCTGATGTTAGGTAAAATCTTACCTTATATCTTTGTTGGTTTTATTCAAATGGCGATAATACTATTTTTAGGACATTGGTTATTTGATGTACCGCTAAACTTTGATATGCCAAGTTTACTTATCGTGACCCTGTTGTTTATCACCGCAAGCCTTACATTAGGACTGTTGATCTCAACCAAAGCCAAAAACCAGTTACAAGCGATGCAAATGACGGTTTTTGTGTTACTACCGGCAATATTGCTATCTGGATTTATGTTCCCATTTGCAGCGATGCCTAGGGCGGCGCAATACCTTGCAGAGATTTTACCTGCCACTCATTACGTTCGTGCAATTCGAGCAGTGGTACTTCGAGGCGCCCACTTTAGCGATTTGTATTTTGATTTACTCTGTTTGGTCGTCTTTAGTGTGATTGGCTTTATGATTGCGACGATGCGCTTTAAAAAGCGGTTAGATTAGTTGTACAAGATAGCAGGTACTTATAATTTACAACTAAGTTTTATTTTAAAAGGAAAATTTTGATGGACTTGCAATCTCTCGCCGTGTTTGCGGTGGCGTGTCTCGCGATTAACCTCATTCCCGGTCCAGATGTGATCTATATTGTGTCCAACACAATGAAAGGCAAAATGTCAGCAGGGCTAAAGGCTGCGCTGGGTTTAGGCACAGGCTATTTCGTTCATACTATTGCCGCTTGTTTAGGATTGTCAGCGATTATTTTGAGCTCAGCTTTCGCGTTTAGTGTGGTGAAATGGCTCGGCGCTGTTTACCTAGTTTATTTGGGTGTTCAGTCGTTATTATCAATGTGGCGTGGCGATAGCCAACTGCAGTTAAAGCAAACCGAGGTTGCAGCAGGCAACGTCTTTATGCAGGGGGTATTAGTGAGTGTTTTAAACCCTAAAGTGGCGCTGTTTTTCCTATCTTTTTTACCACAATTTGTTGACCTTTCAGCACAGTCCACCTCGCTGCAAATTTTAATGCTCGGCATGTTGTTTAGTGCCTTGGCGACACTTTGTAACTTGATCTACGCGGTAGCCGGAAGCTGGCTATTCAATCGTCCTAATGCTAAGCGGTACTCTCGTGCACTTGAAGGTGTCTCGGGCATATTGCTGCTGGGGTTGGCTGGAAAAGTTATCGCGAGCGAGAAGTAGAGTAGTCAAGGGTGACCAAACAAGGTAAACCAATGTAGTAGAGTTACACGTGGAAAAGTCTAAAATCTGGAAAGACAAGTCTGTTGAGGGTGTCGAGCTTTTATCAGCACAATATACTAAGTTTGAGTTTGCCAAACATTGGCATGATGAATTGGCCATCGGTGTGATAGAAGAAGGTGCTGAAGGTATTCTCTATGGCGGGCAAAAGTTAATTGTGCCTAAACATCACGTTGTTGCTATCAACCCTGCCGAGATGCATACCGGATTCCCTGGTGTACCAAGTGGATGGCGCTATTGAATCTTTTATTTTTATATCGCATCTTTTATGGATTAAAGCAGGCGATTTGTTGGCGCGAGTGTCGAATGACCCAAATTATAATAAATGGTTGAATCGGTTTTACGGCGGCTGTTTGTATCTGGTCGCGGCTTGGTTAATTTTCGATAATGAAATTTGGCTCGAAGGTTTGATCTGAGCAAAAATAAAGGCTTCTAAATAGAAGCCTTTATTTGTATACAAGTAATAGGGTGATTACATCACTCGCATGCCAGGCTGTGAGCCCTCGTCTGGATTCAAAATGTAAATTTCTTTACCACCTGGACCTGCTGCTAAAACCATACCTTCTGACATACCAAAGCGCATCTTACGAGGCTTTAGGTTTGCAACCATTACAGTCAGCTTGCCGATAAGATCTTCAGGTGCGTAAGCAGACTTAATACCAGCAAACACTTGGCGTGTTTCGCCACCTAAATCAAGGGTCAATTTAAGTAGCTTGTCAGCTCCTTCAACATGCTCTGCGTTAGCAATTTTTGCAACACGAAGGTCAACTTTGGCGAAGTCATCAAACTCAATTTCTGCTGCAATTGGCTCTTTGGCAAGCGGACTATTTGGGTCTGCTTCCACTGACTGGCCACCCACTTTCTTTTCAAGGCTTTCTTTAGAAGACTCGATCATCGCATTGACTTTGTCTAGTTCAACACGTTGCATTAGGGCCTTGAACTTATTGATTTCATGGCTTACAAGTGGCGCATCAATCGCTTCCCAAGTAAGTTCAGTGTTTAAGAAAGCTTCTACATTTTTTGCCATACCTGGAAGGATAGGCTTCAAGTAAGTGAGTAATACGCGGAAAAGGTTAAGACCCATAGAGCAAACATGATGCGCACGCTCAAGCGTTTCTTCATTTTTCGCAAGCACCCAAGGTGCTTCGGCATCAATAAATTGGTTTGCTTTATCTGCAAGGGTCATGATCTCGCGTACCGCACGGCTGTATTCGCGGTTTTCAAAATGTGTCGCGATTGAACCCTTTGCAGCAACGAAGCTGTTTAGTAACGCTTCATCCATAACTGAGCTGCTTAGCTTGCCATCAAACTTTTTAGTAATAAATCCAGCACAGCGGCTAGCGATGTTTACCACCTTACCTACTAAATCTGAGTTTACGCGTGCTGCGAAATCTTCTAGATTGAGATCTAAATCTGTAACGCCGCTATTTAGCTTTGCAGCGTAGTAATATCTTAAATACTCAGGATCTAAATGCTCAAGATAGGTGCGAGCTTTTACAAAGGTGCCTTTTGATTTAGACATTTTTGCGCCATTCACGGTCACAAAGCCGTGAGCAAATACGTTATTTGGCTTACGGAAATTAGCGCCATCTAGCATTGCAGGCCAAAATAAGCTGTGGAAATAGATGATATCTTTACCGATAAAGTGATAAAGCTCTGCGTCAGAGCCTTCGCCCCAAAACTCATCAAAGTTTAAGCCCTGCTTATCACAAAGGTTTTTAAAGCTTGCCATGTAACCGATTGGTGCATCCAACCAAACATAGAAATACTTGCCAGGTGCGCCTGGGATTTCAAAACCAAAGTAAGGGGCATCACGGCTGATATCCCATTGCTGTAAGCCATCGGCAAACCATTCGTCAAGCTTGTTTGCCATTTCAGATTGCAAACTACCTGAGCGTAGCCAGGTTTTCAGCATGTCTTCAAACGCAGGTAAGTCAAAGAAATAATGTTCCGAGTCTTTTAAGATTGGCGTTGCACCAGACATCACAGACTTTGGCTCAATCAATTCTGTTGGGCTGTAGGTTGCACCACAAGCATCACAGCTGTCGCCATTTTGATCTTCAGACTTACAAGTTGGGCAAGTACCAGTTACAAAACGGTCTGGTAGGAAAATGCTTTTCTCAGGGTCAAATAGCTGTGAAATTGTACGCTTTTTAATATAACCTTTTTCGTCTAAACGAGTGTAAATAAGCTCGCTTAGCTCACGGTTTTCGTCACTGTGTGTACTGTGATAATTATCGAACTCAATATTAAAGTCAGCAAAGTCACGTTGACGCTCAATGCTCACCTGCTTAACCATTTCTTCAGGTGTAATACCTTGTTTCTGGGCATTTAGCATGATTGGCGTGCCATGAGCATCATCTGCACAGACATAGTAGGCCTCATGACCTTGTAACTTCTGGAAGCGAGCCCAAATATCGGTTTGAATATATTCTAGCAAGTGACCTAAATGCGTTGGGCCATTTGCATACGGTAATGCACTGGTAATGAGAATTTTTCTCTTCGTCATAACGATTCCATGAATTTAGCGCGATCTTTCTAAATGATGGTGTTGAATTGGTTGATTATTCACCGAATTGGCACTCGAAAGCACAAGTGCGAGAGGTGACTTACCCTTGTTCAGACCATGAACCGCGAATTGACTGGTTTTAATGAGTTGAATGTTACATAATTCCGTGGCTATTTTCATCACCCAGAGGAGTTTAATTTGTATGTTTGGACTGGAAAAATGGTTTGCCAAAGGAAAAAACACCAAACAGGCGATAATTGAGCTTTTAAGTGGCTATCGCAGTGCGGCATTACCAGTAGGTATTGATGCCAATTGGGTCATCAAAACGCAAGAGTCAAAAACACAAATCCAAGTACATATTAATTTCCCGTTTGCTATTCAATGTGATCAAGAAATTGCCAGTTATCTGCAGCAACACTTAGGTAAGCCAATTGAGGTTATATCAAAAATAGTCGTTGTCGGCAGGCCAAAGTTTAAAGCCATTAAACATATTATACTCGTCGCATCAGGTAAGGGTGGTGTGGGTAAATCAACCACAGCGGTTAACTTAGCTTATGGATTACGGAGCCAAGGAGCAAAAGTTGGTATACTCGATGCTGATATATATGGGCCTTCGTTGCCAAGCTTACTTGCCCTTGAAGACAAAAAGCCTCAGGCGAAAGACGACAAAACGCTACTACCGATTGAAAAATCCGGATTAAAAGCCATGTCCATCGGCTTTTTGGTTCCAGCTGAGGATGCCACAGTGTGGCGCGGGCCAATGGCTTCCCAAGCGCTTACTCAACTGTTAAACGAAACTGATTGGGGCGAGTTGGATTATCTTATTGTCGATATGCCGCCTGGAACGGGAGACATCCAACTTACCATGACGCAAAAAGTGCCGGCTAGTGGTGCGGTGATCGTCACCACACCACAAACATTGGCTTTGGCGGATGCTCAAAAAGGTATTGCGATGTTTGAGAAAGTGCAGCTTCCGATTTTAGGTTTGGTTGAGAACATGAGTTACTTTAATTGTGAGCAATGCGGCAGTCGCAACCACATTTTTGGCCACTCTGGAGGTACCACATTGGCCAGTCGTTATGGTGTGCCTTTACTTGCAGAAGTGCCACTCAATGACAAAATCAGAACAGCGACAGAGCATGGGGCTGACATCATTACTGCGAGTCGAGAGGCAAATTCAGAAAATAGGACTGACAATCATCACGTAGCAGATCACTATGTTGACTGTGCCCAACTGGTTGCCAGTATGTTATATTATCAATCAGACTCAACATCGGGTGTTGAGATTGTGATGACGGAAGATTAAGAATGAGATTATCGGATACCCATATTCGAGAAGCGATTGAACAACAACGCATAATCATTGAACCTACCCCTAAACCGGATATGATTTCTGGGGTTACTGTGGATTTAAGACTGGGTAACAAATTTCGGGTGTTTCAGGACCATGCCGCTCCATATGTTGATCTTAGTGGTCCAAAAGATCAGATCAATGCCGCGATGGAATCCATCATGAGTGATGAGATAGTGTTAGAAGATGGCCAAGCTTTTTTCTTACACCCAGGTGAGCTTGCCCTTGCAATGACCTATGAAAAGGTTACGCTACCTGCTGATCTTGTTGGTTGGTTAGATGGCCGCTCGTCGTTAGCACGACTTGGATTAATGGTTCACGTTACCGCCCACCGGATAGATCCTGGCTGGTCTGGTAACATCGTATTAGAGTTTTACAACTCAGGTAAATTGCCCTTAGCACTGAGACCGAATATGAAAATAGGTGCAATGAGTTTTGAAACCATGACCAGCGCCGCTGAATTCCCCTACAATGAAAGAAAAGACGCGAAATATAAAGATCAAAACAGCGCCATTGCTTCGCGTATAAGTGATGATAGCTAATACCCAAGTCTGTATTAGTGGTTGTTGATATAAAGTTTAGGCGAGTAGGCTGCTAAGTGTTGGCTTGGGCCTAAATTTTATACTCATGTAATATCTGTTTTTACAATTTACTTCACAATCCTCTTATTACACTCAGTGTTCACCACGCTTTTGCTAGAAGCATAACGATTTAAATTCAATATTATTTTTGCATTTACTTTGATCCAAACCATACTTACGGATAGTGACGTTCGAATAGAAACTCTGTGTTTAGCAGCTTTTGTTTACTCATTGAATGTAGGTAAGGATCTCATTCGGGGCTGTGAAAGCTGGGCAGTAACTGCATCAGCATTTTGCAGCCTAATCATGCTAGGCTGATGGCTTTGAGCGTATTTAAAAATGTGCACGAGTAATACGGTTTGTTTTATTACTTGATCCATTTGAGGGAGTGATTCTGATATTAACTGGGTTCAAAGTTTTTCATTTAGAACAAATAAATAGAAAATTTTTGCCTAGCTATCGACAAGGTTTTCTCGTTTAAAATAGATCACTTAATTAAGCCAGTTGGTATAACTCACCATAAAGTGAAGCAAGGAGAATAGGTATGTGGCTTAGCATTGTTAGGTACGCCACACTGATGCTCGCTACTATTTATGGCGTACTTGCAATTGCAGCTACTACTGCGGTTGAGCATGCGCCAGAAGCAACAGTTGTAAAGCCGACTCTATCTGTAGGCTACGGCGATGCTTCCCGTGCTAATTTCTCGCCGATTGAAGGGGCGGTATTGATCCCCAAAGGGGTAGATGTTTGGCTTCGGGTATCGGGTTTCAGTGATGGACAGGGAACTGATCTGGTCCTAAGCGTAGAGCGTCCTTCGCTTGGAACTGTGGAATTTTTCATGCAAAGCGATGATGGTAGTTTGCTGGTACTTGATGAGCAAAGTATCAGTGCATCACTGTCTCATTTCTCACCTCACTTATTGCTGCATGGCGACTATGGTGACAACCCCATATTTGTTCGGATCCAGTCACCGTATGCCTCGGTATCAAAGACCGATATTTTACCTTACGAAACATATATTGAAGAGACAAACGTACATCTGTTTTTAACAGGGATTTTTTTGGGCACAATCTGCTTGCTGAGTGTTTTTATGCTCAGTACTGGCATGATCTCTAGGCGAGCAAGCCTACTTTCCGTTGGTGGTTACTTGCTGTCTTTAGCTTTGCTGTATATTACTCATAAAGGGTTAGCAGATGTTTTTTTAGATCATGAGAATGGAAGTCGATTTGTGCATTACAGCGGTAGTTTTGTTTGCTTTGCACTTGGCTTTTGTTTGCTGTTTTTCCATCACTTTTTAACTAAGAATAGACTGTCACGAAATTTGCGTGTTGGAATTAAAGTAACTGCTAACATTTACCTACTCAGTGGTGTGATAGTTGCCTTTGCGAGAGCTGATTTACCCTTTGCTTTGCAGTCAATCATGGTGATTGGTGCAATTGCGTTGAGTGCCGCCATTTTGGCTGGCCAAGATAAGGATAGCCGTAAAGAGGTATATTTTTGCTGTGCCATTTGGTCTCCAATGGTGGCTATTTTAATCGGGTTTGCTGCGAGCCAACTGATTCGACCAAGTGAGTACATTTCGATAGTAAATCATGCTTTGGTTAGCCTTCACCTTTTGTTTTTGCTCCTGTTTGTGGTGTGGCACGATGCTGAAAAGCGACGCATGTACATTCATTATTCAGAGTTTGATAAAGAAACAGCATTGCCCAATAAATTTGCTCTGTTTGGTGCCCTTGCGAGACTGGAAGAACAACACAAAGCGCACACATTGCTACTTTTTAAGCCTTTGATATTACCCTCTATTAGACTAAGTTTTGGTTTAACATTTGCCAATCAACACATCAGTAAACTGTTCAAAGAAGTGTCAGAGCAAATTAATACGTATGGTAGCGCTGCGGTTGCAAATAAAGGAGAAACGCCAATTTATCGGCTCGAAGACCAAGTATTTGCAATTGTATTAGATGGTAAAATTGAAGTGAGCCAAGTTGAGCAATATGTGTGTATTTTATCCTCGGTATTTGAAGAGGGAATTGGCTATAAAGATACAAAAATTGTCGATAGTCTTGAGGTGGGGGTCGCTAATTACCCCATGCATGCCAAAACGATGGAAAAACTCGTACAACGAGCGTTGCAAGCACTGAATACCAAATCTCAGAACGGACAGCGATGGCATTTATTTGACGCCGAAAGCTCTATATCGACCGAGCGCCAACTAAAGCTGACTTCGTTTCTTAAAAGTGCCGTAGAACATGAGCAATTTAGCTTGTTCTTTCAGCCCCAAGTGGACTTGAGAACGGGGAGAGTCTTTGGTTCGGAAGTATTACTTCGCTGGCTACACCCTGAACTTGGTTACATACCCCCCGATGAATTTATCCCTATTGCAGAGTCGTCAGGACAAATCTATGAAATAACTGAGTGGGTAATGGAACATGCTCTGCACTATCAGGCCGAGATCACTAAGTTGCTACCGGAACATGTGATTTCAATTAATGTCTCTGGGCGTGATTTAAACCGTAGAGAGCTATCTGTGCAACTTATCACGTTAATAAATGAGCTCTCATTGGCACCGTCTCAGATTATGATTGAGATCACAGAGTCGGTGACAATAGGTAAGGAAGCTGAATTAAAAGGGGTCCTTGATGATTTTCGATCAATAGGAGTCAAAGTTGCAATAGACGACTTTGGCACAGGTTATTCATCTTTGGCGTATTTGAGTAAGTTAGGTTTTGATGAACTCAAAATAGATAAAAGCTTTGTTATGGATATTGAAACGTCAAAGAGCAATCAGACTATTTGTAAAGCAACATGCGATATGGCCCACAGTCTTGGCTCAAAGGTGGTTGCCGAAGGCGTTGAAGATATAAACAGCTATATTCGTCTACAAGCTTATGGGTGTGACTTTGCCCAAGGTTATTTTATTTCTCGTCCTTTGCCTTTTGTTGAATTTAAGAGTTGGCTCGATAAGGTTAACTCGACATCCGATATAAAATCTTTCCTAGTTCGCTAAAGTATTGCAGTATCGAGTCTGCACAACGCGACCGGTGTGAACCATGAGGGTAGATCCCTAACTGCTCTTGTTCTGAGCCTTTTATACCATCAACTAAAAATGAATTTGAAATGTTCGTGTGGTAGGCGATCACCGCTTCAAACATGCGGGCGCTGAGCTCTTCGGGAAGCGCGTAATATACTTGCTTGTTAGCCTTGTCTGCCACAGTGGCGATGTGAAAATACTGGTTGGGCTTATCTCTATTCTCTGTGAGAAATGCGGTAGCATAAAAGTCAGCTAATATCTGATTCAAAGGGTGTGCAATCGTGTCTGGCGACAGTAGCCAGGCTGAAGAGGCAAAAGGCTTTTGAGGCTTTGGGATCAAATGTTGGCAAATATAATGGTCGAATGCATGCCACCATTCGTGTGCTAGTGCGCCGCCACCGGCATTTTTTGCCAGTGCAAGCGTTCTTGTGTTCGATGCATAATGTGCCTGTACACCTTGCTGGCCACCGGTCCCAAACGCAAAATTAAGTGTGCCCCGAAGGCCAATAACACTAGGAGGGACTTGAAGGATTTGCGCCAGATCAGCCAGTGCATCATAGATTAAGTTTGCCGATAAGCGGATCTCCTCAGGTGTTACCCAACTGCCAATTGTCATGGTCTTGAAGCCGAATGTTTGCTTGATTTCACTAAAATCCACTTGATCACCAAAGCGATAATCTGGGCCTTGGCGAGTATATCCTCGCTGTAATCTTGAAAACTTCATACTGCGTTCCTGTTATACCAGTTGGTACTACTAGTATCTTGCCTTTACATCGGCTGGCATTAACTTCATTTGCTCTTTAACCATACCGGCTTGTAACTGATAAAGTGCTGAAGTATCACAACTATCGGCAATGTCGAGGAACTGTGCAGCAGCCTCTAACGTCGACAAGCTGTATTTATGTTTTGATTTGCGTATGGTGTATTCGCTTGCATGACAGGTATCAAATTTAAAACTAGGTAGTGCATGTAACCATTGGTTTAACTGGTATAGTTTCGTTGCCTTTTTCCACGTTCCATCCAAGACGATGATGGCATCTAGCTTAACAGTGCCATTATTGTTGCTGATTAGCGTATGGGCCTGGTCATTCGGGTAGAGAAGGGCTACGCGCTGATCAGCACAGCGTGTTCTCAGGGCGTTGAAGTCGCTTTCATTTTCCCCGATGTAAATAGTCACATTACTCAGTTGTAAGGAAAGTAGTTTGGCAGTATTTTTTGCTACTTTTACTTCGCTTGGGTGCTGCATAACGATAATATCAATGGCGTTTTCGATCATCGGGCCGATATAGGAACAAACGCAGGTATTAAGAGGAAATTGACAAGCTGAACAGGTATTACGCTTCATTATTAATAAGCTGTTTTTAAATTTAGTGTATATTTTATCATATCTCGCCCGCATTTACTTTGCACAAGAAACCAGATTTAGCTAGCATAAGTAATAGAATATTAAATTTAAGGAAAATTATGAGCATCGTAATAGATGAAGGTGCCCTAGAGAACATGCAAATGCTACTGGGGGAGCAATTCGAAGATACGGTCCATTTTTGCTGTTCCGAATTTGAACGATTAGAGTCGGAGTTGATGTTAAGCTTAAATCAAGATCAAGAAGCGGCGATCCGCCATGCCCATAGCTTGAAATCAAATGCTGCTCAATTTGGTGCATCAAGCTTAAGTGAATTGGCGAAGACTATTGAACATGCGCTAATTGAAGGAAAACAGGAAATAGTCGATGACTGCGTTGAAAAGTTAGCGGCTCAGGTAGCGGGCTCTAAAGCAAAGCTACAGCAGTGGCTCAGCGTTCAGTCGTAAAGTCGGTGACTCATCAGTTAGCAGTGAAAGGTCGTGTAAACGGCCTTTTTGGTTTTTGGGCTTTCAAAAAACTTAGTTGTTGCGTACTTGAAAGATAAACAGGCTCTAGGGCCTGTTGCTCTTTCAAGTTTGTTTTTGCAGCAGTTTGATTGCCATTTATACAAGGCAAAGCCTGTGTAGCATAGTTATTCTATGTGAGTCAGGCGATAAAGACTTTATGCTCCTGCAAAGTCACCTTACCCCACATCCTTGTGGGGCAACACAGAAGAAATGCCAATCAAGCGCTGCCCTTTGGGTTCCCCTGAGTGCGCTTTGTTCATTGTTGCTCAACTTTTGCTTAGATTACTAGGCGGCAAGTCGAGCGCCGCGACCAAAACCCACTCAGGGGAACAAAAATCAAAAAGCAAAGGTCAACAGGCCCTAGTATCTTAGCGTTATTTTCCAAGCAAACAAAAAGTTATCACAAGCATAGAATTTATCTGTCATTGTGATATATGCTTGAGGAAAATGAGGGGGTTATAGATGCTACAAATAACAAAAAGTAATAAGCTCAACGGGGTGAGCTACGATATTCGTGGTCCGGTGTTGGACCAAGCTAGAAAAATGGAAGATGAGGGCATGAAAGTCCTCAAACTAAACATTGGCAATCCAGCCGCTTTTGGTTTTGATATGCCAGAAGATATGCATCGGGACATAATCAAAAATTTATACTCGGCGCAAGGATACTGTGATTCAAAAGGCCTTTACTCCGCACGCGTTGCGGTTTATCAGTATTACCAGCAAAAGAATTTTCCTAATATCAGTGTTGATAATATCTTTATCGGCAATGGTGTCAGCGAGCTGATTCAAATGACAGCCCAAGCTTTATTAAATGATGGCGACGAAGTGCTTATTCCTGCTCCTGATTACCCTCTTTGGACCGCCGCCGTAAAATTGTCTGGCGGTAATCCCGTGCATTATCTTTGTGATGAGCAGCAAGATTGGTTTCCAGATATTGAGGATATCAAAAGTAAAATTACGAGTCGTACAAAAGCATTGGTGTTGATCAATCCCAATAATCCCACAGGGGCGGTGTATGACAAGGCATTACTTGAGGCGTTGATAGATATTGCCAGAGAGCACAAACTATTGTTGTTAAGTGATGAAATTTACGAGAAAATTCTTTACGACGACGCAGAGCACTTTTCTATTGCAAGCTTATGCGATGATATTCCTGTTATCACTTTTAACGGGCTTGCCAAAACCTATCGAGCGGCGGGGGTTCGCATGGGTTGGATGGTAATTAGTGGTAAACACTCGGTGATGCAAGACCTAATTACAGGTCTAGAAATGCTGGCTTCTATGCGCTTGTGTGCCAATGTGCCTGCACAGTTTGCGATTCAACAAGCCTTGGGGGGTATTCAGTCTATCGACCAACTTATAGAACCTGGCGGGCGGCTTTATGAGCAGCGTGATATTGCCTTTAAAGGCCTCAATGATATTGAGGGGATCAGTTGCGTGAAGCCAAAAGGTGCGCTGTATGCCTTCCCAAAAGTTGACATTAAGCGTTTCAATATTAAAAACGATGAGCGGATGGTGCTTGACCTACTCAAAGAGGAGAAGATCTTGTTGGTACATGGACGAGCATTCAACTGGCCAACTGCAGATCACTTTAGATTGGTGTTTTTGCCACACAAAGATGATTTACAACCAGCGATGGAACGAGTAAAAAGGTTTTTTGGTCACTACAATCAGTGAAGGCCGCAATATAATACCAACTAGTTTTACAGGTTGGGTATAAAATAAAAAAGCTCGGAAGATAAAAATCCCGAGCTTTTTTGTGGGCTAGTAAATTGTTATCGCAATTGGTATTGCTTACTGAGTATTAGACTTCAGCGCTGCGACGGCATGTTGTTTATCATCCGCGTCTTTTTTAAACCATTTACGGCCAAGTCGTTTGATATCTTCCAATGCCACATATTGGCATGGAATTAATACTAGGGTGATCACGGTTGCAAACAGCACCCCGAACGCTAGTGAGACAGCCATTGGGATAACGATTTTAGCCTGCAAGCTAGTCTCCATGATGATAGGTACAAGGCCAATAAAAGTCGTCAGTGATGTCAGCAGGATTGCTCTAAAACGCTTACATCCTGCCTCTACAGCGGCTTCTTTCAGATTCATGCCCGCTTCACGCGCCTTGTTGACAAAATCAACCATGACGAGCGAGTCATTAACCACAACACCGGCAACAGCGATGATACCGAAGAAAGACAAACTACTCATGGTCATTCCCAATACCATGTGACCGAACACCGCGCCAACTACGCCAAATGGGATCACAGACATGATAATCAGCGGCTGTGAATAAGAGCGTAGTGGTATGGCTAACAAGGCAAAGATAATCATTAACGATAGTGCGAAGTCGCGGATCTGCTCTGCGACACTCTCCATTTCTTCTTGTACACGGCCTGCCACTGCACTTTGCACTCCAGGGTAATTCTTAAGTAAGCTTGGTAGATATTCATCTCGAATTTGCTTTGCAATCTCAAATGGCTGTGCCACTTCAGTATCAACAGAGGCCCAAACATTGATGGTTCGTTTTGCGTTTTCACGACGAATACGATTGACGCCATCAACTAGTTTCACATCGGCTACTTCAACGAGCGGTACCTCTGCTCCTTGCGGTGTTAAAATACGCACATCTTGAATATCACTGATGGCATCACGATGCTCTTTTGGGTAGCGGATCATGACTTTAATTTCTTCGCCATCACGTAAGATACGTTGTGCCTCAAGACCGTAGTAGCTAAAGTTTACCTGAGAAGCGACATCAGCCAAGGTTAACCCCAAACTATAGGCTAACGGTTTTAGTTCTAACTGGACTTCGTCTGTTGCTGATTGCATAGAATCATTGATATCACCCACACCTTCTATAGTCGCTAGCTTTTCTTTGAGTTGGGCGGCCACTTCACGTAGTTCGTGTTTATTTTTTCCTTCTAGTCTAAAGCTGATATCTCCATCATCACGTCCACCATTCATAATGCTGTCTTGAATGTTTAATGATTTTACACCCGGTAGCGCAGGCATCGCATCGCGCCAGCGAGCGCTGAGTGCAAAAGTATCGATTGGGCGAGCATCAGGCTCAACTAATATCACCATGATATCGGCGTTTGTACGACCGTTCATGTTTACCATGTAGTCACGGATCATCTTTTGGCCATACTCAGCTTCAATTTCTTTATCTACATTCAGCACCATTTGTTCAATTTTCTGAATAGAATCGAGCGTGGCGTTTTCTGATGATGACAGGTTCATATCAATCGAGATGCGTGGGAAATCATGAGGAATTTTAGGATTAGCCACGAACTTCACCAAACCACCGGCGAACATCCCTGCACTGACGATAAGAATAGTTAAAAAGCCAACAATAACGGTATAGCGATAATGAATACAACGGCCAATAAAAGGTCGATAGATATTTTCTACAAATGACTGTAAACCACCATCCATTTTCTCTCTTAGGCGATGGAACGGGTTTTTAGGATTACTCGGTTTGTCTTTCATTGCGGCTAAGTGCGCAGGTAGTACCAACTTAGACTCAACTAACGAGAACAATAAGCAAAGGATTATTACACCGCCAATGGCTTTTGAGAACGCTGCAGTAGGGCCTGTTGCTAAGGTTTGTGGTAGGAACGCAGCTACCGTCGTAAGTACCCCAAAGGTAGCGGGAATAGCAACGCGCTTTACGCCTCGCACTACATTATCAAGGCTATGTCCGTGCTTTTCAATTTCGGCGTGGGCGGACTCACCAACGACTATCGCATCGTCCACCACAATCCCTAGTACCAAGATAAAGGCAAAAAGAGAAGCTAAGTTGATGGTGACGTCTAAAAAGCCCATTGGCATCATTAAAAATGCACCCAAAAAGCTCACAGGCAAGCCCATCATAACCCAAAACGCCAAACGTACACGTAAGAATAGGGCAAGCATCAACATAACCAGTACACCACCTAATGCCATATTTTCCAGCATCATATTGAGACGGCCATTTAAATAATAGGTTAGGTCAATAAATGGCTCTAACTCAACGCCTTGAGGTAGAGATGCTTGTTTTGAATCAAGGTAATTCTTGATGACACTGGCAACCTTTGTGATATCTTGATCTTTCGATGCACTGACTTCAAAGACTAGCGAATTTTTACCATTATATTTGGAGTATTGTAGGCCCTCTTCAAACCCGTCATTGATCGTTGCGACGTCACCTAAACGAACCTGAGCACCATCTGGTAAAGTGAGTAACGGTAATTTTCTAAACTCATCGCCTCTATAAGCCTGATTTTCAACTCGCATTGAGATATAGCCATTTTCAGAGCGAATTTGCCCCGCGGACATATTTGCAGAAAAGTTTCTTACGGCATCTGAAACAGCTCTAAAGCTCAGACCATATTCGCGCATCTTATCTGGGCTTATCTCGATTGAAATCTCGTAATCTAGTCCACCATCGAAGCGCACCAAGTTTACCCCTGGTAACGATAACATCTCCTCGTGAATACGATTGCCAAGCTCTTTTAAGTCGTGAGGACTTAATTCACCATTGAGTGACAGCCACATGACCTCTTGAGTGGCTTTGTCGTGACGAACAATCGGGCGTTCCATTCCAGAAGGAAAAGTAGAAACAGCATCTACTTGCATTTTAACTTCGTCGAGGACTTCTTTGGTATTGTACTGCTCGTCTACTTCAATCCAAGTTTGTGAATAGCCTCGGTTAGAATAGGTGATCAGTCGTTTAATCCCTTCGAGTCCCTCCATGGATTCCTCGATTTTAATGGTGATCCCTTCTTCTACTTCTTGTGGAGCGGCGCCTGGATACACAGCTTGGACACTGATCCAATTGCTGTTGTATTGAGGGAACATTTGCTTACGAATAGAAAACGCGGTAAGCAAGCCACCGACAATAATGAAAATCATTAGTAAGTTTGCGGCCACTGGGTTTCGTGCAAACCAAGCGATTAAGCCTTTTTCTGTACTTTGCATCAGAATTACTCCTCTTTAAGCGCTAACTGTGTGTTAGCACCTTGACTTGGAGTATCGTCGGTACGCAATTGCATTCCTTCAGAAGGGTAGTCAAGGGCTGAGGTAATGAGCTGTTGTCCGGCTTCAATGCCATTGTCAACAACAACCATCCCGTTATATTCACGGATAATATTAAGCTTCTTATAGCTTAACTGATGATTCTCATCCAATGTGGCGACCTGGCCATCTTTAACCAGGTGGTGTGGGATCATAGTTGCGTTTTGAACCTGTAAGCCTTGAACGTCGGCATTAATGTATGCACCAAACCGGAGCGGCTTGGCTTGGTTACTATATGGTTGTTCAACTTGTGCAACCAGATAGGTCATGCGGCTTTTGTTATCGATCACGCCTTCACTACGCACAATTTTGCCTTTCCAACTCATTGGTTGGCCCGCCACTTCGGCCGTCAATACCACATCAGTACCTACACCTTGTTGCGGTAAAAACTTAAGCTCGTTATCAGCAACTGGTAAACGCACTTCAGCAACCGAAATTGCATTCAGTTTTCCAAAGCCGTTGCCTGGGTTGACGACACTGCCTAGGCTGACTGAGCGTGACTCTATGATGGCATCATAGGGGGCTTTAATATATGTACGTTCAAGATTGCGGTTTGCACGCTTCACGGCAGCTTGGGCGGCTTTATAGCGTGCTAGTTTTTCTGCCAATTGTGGTTTTCTTAAATACAACTCAGAAGGAATTTTTTCGTTTGCGTTGGCCGTTATTCTTTGCCACTCGGCTTTTGCTACTTGTACTTGCGCTTGCTCGATTTCCAATGCAGAGCTGGCTTGTGCCAAAGCGGCTTCGGCTTCAATTAAGGCTGCTTCGTAATCATTAGGGTCGATACGTGCCAATACGTCACCTTCTTTGACAAATCCACCTTTGACAAATTTATCTGACAACGAGATCACTTGACCGCTAACTTGGGCGACCAGCTCAGTGCTGTACTTGGGTGTTACGATGCCATACGACGAGACATTGAGTCGTATTGGGGAAACTTCAATGGATTGAACCTGAACAAGAGGGTGTACCACTTCTTCTGGTTTTTCCTCTGGTGGTTTTTTCATTGCAGACATAGCAACAGCTGCTGCTATTCCTACCGATAAAACGGCAATGGGGAGAATAATTTGTTTTTTACTAGCCACGTTAAAATCCTTCCTGTTGAATGATTTCTAATGTTTGAGTTAGACGGCGCTCAAACACTGATATGGTAAAGAATACGCGAATAGTTATGTCGAGGTGTTTAAATCTAGCCTGAATATGTAACAAAGCTTTGCGTACCTAAATTTACCGTTACATTCTTAAACTTGACGGAGGCTTGTACGTGTTGGTGATTTTTCGATAAAATGCACAATTGAGACTAAAAGCGGTGAGAGACAAGATGGATTGTAGACTGGGTTGTGGGGCTTGTTGTATAGCACCAAGTATTTCAACGCCCATTCCGGGTATGCCAAACGGTAAGCCTGCGGGGGTACGTTGTATTCAACTTGATGAAAATAATCTGTGTAAACTATTCAATCAACCGGAGCGTCCGCTTGTCTGTTTACAGTTTAAAGCCATGCGAGATGTGTGCGGTGAGTCAAATGAGGCCGCGATGAAAATTATCACTGAGCTTGAATTATTAACTTAATCTACTTCGCTTAGATAAAAAAACGCCCAGAGCTTACCTGCTAAGTTCTGGGCCTAGGGAAAGGCTCAATATTGAGCCGTGCGCTAACTAAAACACCTTCTAAGACTGTAGGGAGAAGTAGAAAGTACTGTTAAGTTTAGTTAACCTTTCATTCTTTTTACAAATAAATGAACAATTTATTAAGTTAATATAAAACAAAAGCTTAGTGCTCATATTCTGAATTGGTCTTAAAAATATCAAAAGGGTATATTCAGGTTATACCCAAGTTATCAACAGGTCATCTTTAATCAAATCACGAGGCAGGCTATTCTTAACTTTGTTTTTCTGCCACTTCCCAAGGCCAATCGCGCTGCCGCAGAGCGTTAAAATCACCTCACCGGTGTGTGCCGTTAATTCATCTAGACGTATGTCCTTACCGTTAAAGTAGTCTTTGGCCTGTGCTCTTGTGAGCGGTAGGGTGTTCTTCTGTGCTAAGTGACCAAAAGCTGTAGCGAATTCGTGCTCTAGTCGCACTCCATTTTTATGTGTAGTGCCTAATAGGATCCCGATCCGAGCGTATTTTATACGGTCTTGAATGGCGTCAAACCCGTTTGGAAACAACCAAACCTCTTTATCCCGCTGCATTAGTTTGCCTGGAAGTGTGGTGATGCCAAACTGTTTTTCCAGCGCTAATTGCAAGGTTTTTGTTACTTTTTTGTCTATCGGATCAAACGGAAATACACCCTTTTTTTGTTTAGGGTTTTTTACCTCAACGGAATGCACTTTTTTAAATCGCGCAATGAAAAACCCTTCGCTATCGTATAATTGTGGCCAGACGTGTAAATAACCTTCCGACGTTGTCGCTTTGTCTGCTCCGGAAAATAAGGTCGCAAGGTTGTCTACTTCCACCGCATCTGAGTAGGTATCAAGCAGATATTGGCAAACTTGTTGATTTTCTAAAGGCGTTAGGGTGCAGGTTGAGTAGACTAACGTGCCACCGGACTTCAATGCTTGAAATGCACTGTCAATTAGTTGTTTTTGTATTGCTGCAATTTCAATGTTGGATTCAATCGACCAGTTTTTTAATGCGTTTGGATCCTTTCTTACGGTCCCCTCTCCTGAGCAGGGCGCATCCAGTAAGATATTGTCGAAACACTCAAACATGTAATCACCAAAGATACTGCCATCAAAATGCGATAGCGCAACATTGTGGATCCCCATTCGTTTCATATTCGCTGCTAGCGCCTTTAATCTTGAAGAAGACAGCTCATTTGCAACCAAGACGCCGTTGCCTGACATATATGCAGCAATTTGGGATGTTTTAGACCCCGGCGCCGAGGCCATATCTAAATTAATATCATCTGGAGTTAGGGTTGGCTTGAGCGCGGTAGGTGGTAGCATTGAGCTTGCTTCTTGTACATAAATACAACCACTGAGGTGAATATCTGTGTTGCCGATGGCCAGGGCCGCCTCTTCCTCTGCACTTCTGGTGATCCAAAAGCCTTCTTTACACCAAGGGATCGATTCTGCTTGCCAATTATGCTCTTGACAATAGGCTAAAAACGCAGTGATCGACATTTTTAAGGTATTCACTCTTACCGAGCGGCGCAGAGGTGATTGGCATGTTGATATAAAATCCTCAATGCTGAGGTGTGACGGCAGATACGTTTTTATGTCATCAATAAAGTCAGTTGGAATATAAGTTGATTTGTCCACGCGTAAGCTCAAGTTGGCTGTTTTTAGTCATTTTACACTGTCGTTACGCAAAAATGCAGTGCAGATAGCATAAGGAGGAATGATTGACTGACATGAGAGCGATTTGTCGATATAATGCTCGCGAAATATCGCGAGGATGGCTATGTCTATTATTAAACATTTTTTGGCTGACCCTAGATTGCTACTTAATGCAGTTGGAGAGGGCATTTATGGCTTTGATCTTTCAGGTAATGCAGTTTTTGTAAACCCTGCTGCTGAGCGCATGACGGGTTGGCAGAGTGATGAATTATTGGGCAAAAAAATACACCAATATCACCATCATAGCCATGCCGATGGCAGTGAATATCCAGCCGACGAATGTAACATTTACAAAACCATGTTTGACGGTAAAACGAGGCAAGTAACCAATGAGGTATTTTGGCGTAAGGATGGTAGCTGTTTTCCCGTTGAATATACCTCAACGCCAATTTATAAAGAGCAGCAAATTATTGGAGCAGTCGCGATATTTCGCGATGTTTCTCAGCAGCATAAGACTGAGAGTGCGTTACGAGAGGCGCTAAATAAAGTGCAAGTGCTGACAGAGCAGTTGAAAGATGAAAACGCTTATTTGCTCGAAACATTAAATGAGAGCTGGCAAGACTCAGGATTGGTGGGCAATAGCGATATATTCCAAGCCATGTTAGCGCAATTAGAATTGGTTAGCCAAACCGACAGTACAGTTCTGATTTTAGGTGAAAATGGTACGGGGAAAGAACTGGTTGCCCGCAACCTACACCGTCTCAGTGAGCGCTCGGGCCAGCCCTTTGTCAAAGTGAATTGTGCAGCATTTTCTCCGACGTTAATTGAATCTGAGTTATTCGGTCATGAGAAAGGGGCGTTTACTGGGGCAAATGAAAGACGTAAGGGGCGGTTTGAGCTTGCTCATAAAGGAACTATTTTTTTAGATGAGATTGGTGAATTACCATTAGAAGCACAAAGTAAGCTTTTACGGGTGCTGCAAGAGCGTGAGTTTGAAAGAGTAGGGGGAAGCAAGTCTATTCAAGTAGATATTCGCATTGTAGCAGCGACCAACCGAGATCTTTGGAAAATGGTCGAAAGTGGCCATTTTAGAATGGATTTATACTACCGCTTGAATGTCTTCCCCATTCGGGTTCCTGCACTGCGTGAGAGAATAGAAGATATTCCTGTGCTGGCTAATAACCTTATTGTTCAGCTTAACAAAAAATTAGGCAAACAATTAAGGGGGATTTCTAAAAAGGCCGTTAATGCCTTGCAGCGCTACGATTGGCCTGGAAATATTAGAGAGTTGCAAAACGTATTGGAGCGTGAGGCAATACTGTCAAAAGGGAGATTACTCGATTTATCCCAAGCGTTGGAGGCATCAGAACAAGTAAAAACCGAACATGGTGAATTAACACTGGCTCAAGCTGAGGCTGAACATATTTTAAGAGTGTTAGAGATGAGTAATTGGAAAATATCGGGTACTGATGGCGCTGCTGAGAAGTTAGGGCTACCAGAGAGCACTCTACGTTCAAAAATGAAGAAATTAAAAATCACCAAACTTTCGTGATATATCGCGGGTATTCGTGATATATCACGATTTTGGTTTTTGCTATTTTTAAAAGTATATATATTTCAGTGATTTATAAAGTTTCAGATTGGTCTGAAAGTTGCAATATCTCCTTTGTGTATTACCAATGTAGCAAATAACATGAAGTTTGATATCAAAGAAGAAGACATGATCATTAAGCCCTACAAACAAGAAGGGCCTATTTATGTAAGAGAGCAAAAAGGGTATTTCCAAAAAATTAGGAGAAACCTTGGTTGGTTTTTAATGTTAACGTTCGTACTTATTCCTTGGATACAGTACAACGGACAGCAAGCCATTCTACTTGATTTTGGTAAGCAGCAATTCAAAATATTTGGTGCCACCTTTCTGCCACAGGATTTTATGATCTTAGCTTGGATCTTTATGGTCGGTGCTTTTGCCTTGTTCTTCGTCACAACTTGGCTGGGTCGCGTATGGTGTGGGTATACCTGTCCGCAAACTATTTGGATGTTGATGTTTACTTGGGTCGAGCATCGAGTTGAGGGGACGCGCAACCAAAGGATTAAGCTAGATAAGTCGAGCTGGGATAGTAAAAAGGTGGCTAAAAAGACCGCAAAGCATGCTATCTGGCTACTCATCTCTGTGTTCACAGCCACTTCATTTATGGCTTATTTCATCCCTGCCAAAGAGCTATATTTAGAGATGTTTACGCTCGAATGGTCTGGGCTCACCAGTTTTTGGGTATTTTTGTTCGCGCTGTGCACATACGGGAATGCAGGATTTCTACGTGAGAAAATGTGTACTGTTGCCTGCCCATATTCACGTTTCCAATCCGTGATGTTTGATAAAGACACTTTAGTTGTCACCTATGATAGTGAGCGTGGTGAAAATAGGGGCCGCCGTAAGCGTAAAGAAGATCCTAAACAGCTCGGGTTAGGTGATTGTGTTGACTGTAATTTGTGTGTAGAAGTGTGCCCCGCAGGTATCGACATCAGAAACGGCTTGCAATATGAATGTATCAACTGCGGATTATGTATTGATGCATGTAATGAAACGATGAATAAGTTTGGCTATCAGCCTGATTTAATAAAATACCAAAGTGAACATCAGCAAGCTGGTAAAAAATCCAACCCATTCAGACTAAAAATTGTTGGCTACGGTGCAATCACCGCACTTATTATGGTGACTATGGTGATTTGGGCATTCAATCGTACACCAATTGAAGCGTCGGTGATCCGCGATAGAAATGCTTTGTATCGAGTGAACTACGAAGGCTTAGTGGAAAACCCGTATACCCTAAGTGTTATTAACAAAACACAACATGACTTAACCTACACTGTGAGTCTTAAAGGTTTGCCCGATGCTAAGCTTACGGCACCTGCAACAACACATATCGCAGGTGGCGATATGGCGTTAATTCCAATCACAGTGATAGCTGATGGTTATGATCTGAAAGGCAAACGCACGCCGATCCAGTTCACCATTGAATCGCAGCAAGATGCGAGTATTAGCATAACCAAAGACAGCTATTTCTATAAAAACTAGTTTAAACTCCCCCCGACTCAAGGCGCTTTCATTTGGAGCGCCTTTTTTGTGTGCGTATATGCACAATGAGCCGCTAAATATTTGCCTTTCTCTCTGAACTTTTAGCGTATAAGCTTACTCTTATTGAGAATGAGTTTTATTAGCTGAGTTTTATGTTTAAAAATACACCACACAGATACGGGTTAGTTGCCATCGTATTTCACTGGCTAAGCGCATTAGTTGTTTTCGGTATGTTTGGCCTTGGGTTATACATGGTAGAGCTGAGCTACTACGACCCATTTTACCGAGATGGGCTGAATATCCACAAAAGTACCGGTATTTTGTTGGCTGCGCTCATTTTAATACGCATGGTTTGGAAAGTGCTGAATCCAAGCGTTAAACCCGTCAGTGAGGCTACCAAGCTGGAACAGATCCAGAATCTGGTTGCCCGTGTAGTCCATGTCATTCTGTATTTGGGGTTACTAACACTATTTGCTACGGGTTACTTAATTTCGACTTCGGATGGCAGAGCGATCGAAGTATTTAATTGGTTTTCAGTGGCTAGTATGGGGGAGCTATTTGACAACCAAAGTGACCTTGCTGGAACCGTACATTTATATGTAGCTTGGGGATTAATTGGCGTCGTTACATTACACATATTAGGGGCGCTTAAACACCACTTTATTAATAAAGATCAAACCTTGGTTCGTATGCTCAAGGTTTTAAATTCGAAAAAAGTTGAGGATTAAATGATGAAAAAAACACTATTGGCATTAAGCATGGCAGCAATGACAATGGCAGCGAATGCTAATGCTGCTGACTATATCATTGATACTAAAGGCGCTCATGCATTCGTCAATTTTAAAATTAAGCATTTAGGTTATAGCTGGTTACATGGGCGCTTTAATGACTTTGAAGGGGAGTTTAGCTACGATGCTAAGAACCCAAATGCCTCTACAATCAACGTTGTTATTGATACAGCTTCCATTGACTCTAACCACGCAGAGCGCGATAAACATCTGCGCGGTGATGACTTCTTGAATGTTAAAGCGCATCCTAAGGCGACTTTCAAGAGTACTTCAATTGCTTTTAGCGATGATACCAATGCTAAGGTAAAAGGTAGCTTTACACTAAACGGTGTAACTAAAAATATCGAATTTGACGTACAAAAAGTAGGAGAAGGTAAAGATCCTTGGGGTGGATATCGTGTCGGTTTTGAAGGCGAGACTCAACTTAAGCTAGCAGACTATGATATTGACTATAACCTAGGTCCTGCCTCTACGCATGTCACTATTGGCTTACATTTAGAAGGGATCCGTAAGTAAATGCTATTTTGCCATCATGCATCGCTTTGTATGATGGCACTATTTGAGAAAGATACTGGCTAATTGTGGCCTAAGTTGTTCGGGTAGCCAGCGCGACATAGCCAACCGAAATTGCTCGTCTTGATGGACTTTCTTCAAAGCTTCACTAATTGCAGCAATTTGTGTTTTACCAACCGTATTGTTATTACATCCAGCAAAACCTGAGGTGATTTGGGAGTAGGCATTTATCCTCACTTGCGTTAACTCGTCATGTTTGTCCACATTAAGCTTGTGATAATGGTGTTCACTAGGATACCCCAGTATAATATCGACTCTTTTTTTGAGTAGCATTACGGTTAAGCTTGCCAGTGCGTCTCTCCCCGGCCTGACAGTTACTTGGTCGTTTGGCAAACTTGCTAAGAGCGAGTCTAACTGTTCTCCGAACGAGCGATTGGCTGCTATGCCGACGTTTAGTCCGTGTGTAGTGACTAATTTTTCCAAATCAACAGCGCTGTTGTTCAGTCCTAAAGACTGAGCTATGTCTTTTCTTAACGCGATAGAAGTGGATAAGCCGATTGTTGAGTACTCATCACTAAACGCAATGTGTTTTTGTCGCTCTGTCGTTTTATATAGCGAAATCATGCAGTATTGGTTGTTTACATTTGATAGCTCATATATCGCCCTTGAAGCCGGGAAAAGTTTATAGTTGAAGGCATAATCTGGCATGTATGGCTGAATTAGACGGATGAGTAATTCATCGCGGCCTTGGCCCTCTAGTTCATCCGATAAAATGTAATAAGGCGCAAAGTCGAGCACAATCCAAGTGATTTGCTTGGCAAATAACGCGCTGGAATGAAAAGTGGCGAGAAAGAATAATATGACTTTGATCAAATTCTGCAACTCTTGATGTACATACAATAAGCTTAGCACCGCTGACGTGGTTTATGATTAATTAAATGTATATTTAGTTTGTAATTAATGTTTACAGTTTGTGTTGGTGTGCTAGCTTTAAATTAGGCTAAGTATTAAGACACAATGCCCCTTAGTCCTAAAATAAGTGCTCATTCTGGATCTGTTATTATGCATTGTGACGTAGTAGCTTGGTCTACCCTAGGCCAGGGTTATCTATTTGGCGATATGGTAAGGAAAATCTATAAAGCCAAGCTAATAACTATAAATAATGAAAAGGAAAACCTATGTCTATTCTAATTGTAACCGATATTTTTGGGCACACTGAAGATGTGAAGTGTTTTGCCAATTCGCTAGGGACTAAAGTCAACGTGCTTTCTCCCTTCATTGATGAACCAACCAGCGCCATAGAGTCAGACTGTTATGAATTGTTTTTGGCGCAATGTGGTCACCAACAATACGCTCAAAAGGTTTCTGAAGCCATCAAGGCGTTTGCTCCAAGGTTAGTTATTGGATTTAGCGCTGGTGGAGCCGCAGCATGGGTTGCATTAGCTGAACATAATCAGCAAAACAGTGTTGAACAGTTAATCGCCTTCTATCCTGGGCAGATCCGCCATCATCTAGCACTTAAGCCGAGTTGTGATGTCTCGATTTTCTTCGCTCAAGTTGAGTCTCACTTTGATGTAGAACCTGTTATTACAGCGTTGAACAACAAAAAGGGACTACAGTGCGTGAGAACGCGATATGCTCATGGTTTTATGAATAAGTTGTCAGTCAACTTTGATCAATACGCCTATGCTCACTACCAATATTATTGCCAAAAAGAAGCGCGAAACTTTACCTCAATAGCGCAACAAGCGCTGGAAATGTCTTAATTGGAGTGCGCAAAACAGCCAAGGCAAACTACACTAAACTCTTAATTATTATATTTTAAGGAGTGAATGATGTATCCAGAGTTACCCGACTATCAGCACTTTTACAGTAACCCTATCGCCAAGCCTCCCTGTAGAATGCTTAACGCACAAATGTATGGTTTTTTTGTTCAAGGTGAAAAGGGCAAAATACAAACTTATGTCGATGATACGTTAAACTCAGTGCCCAGTAGTGAGTTTGTATTTAAAGCGCTATCGGATTGGTGCCTACTTACTTTTACTGACATTGAAAATATTGCGTCAAAGGTGCCGCCCTTCAGTGAATATGGATACATGCAAGAAACGGATATCATCGTGTGGTTGCCAATACTGCAAATTAATCTAGAAACGCTAAAAGCGGAGCACTTATATTGGTATCCTGCATTCATTACTGTGAATAATATCAATGCCTTGATCAATGGTAGAGAAATATGGGGGTACAACAAATATTTGTGCCGATATGAAATGCCTGAACATTATGGTGCACCATTAAATTTCTCTCTCTCACTTGATACGTTTAAAGAGTTTAACCCAAATGTAAAAATGGATTGGCATGAGCTACTTCGGATCTATCCAGAGGATGACGGCGAGTCTTGGCTAAAAGAAGTGCTCGAAGTAGGCGGTGAGATAGCCGAACTATTTAAAGAGTCCGTGTCTGATCTGGATGTGGATAGCCAGTTTTTAAAGCAGTTTTTATCAGGCTTTACTCATCCGCAAATGGATCAGGTTCTATTTAAACAGTTTCCAGATGGTTTGGCTGAAAAGTCAGTATATTCCGCAGTGGTGCATTCACCTTCGGAGGTGAAAAAGATCCACAAAATAGGCTTTATAAAAGACGACCTATGTATAGAGCTACAACGTCTTGACGCCTTTCCACTCGATAAGATGTTTGGCATCCCGTTGGGTAAAAGTGAGGTGAAGCTACCTTACTTTGTAAAAATGGATTTTGACCAAGCTGGTGTCGAAGAGTTAGTGTCCAGCGCTCAAAGCATGGCCAATTTGCATCGATAAAAACAAAAGCAGACAGAAATTAACATCAGTAAAGCGATATATGCCTGTTCTGAAGTCTTCCTATATCGCTTTGATCCGTTCGTTTACGACATTACCGATCCGGTAATTATATAAGGAAGAAATATGAACAAGCAGAAAGTGGCTATCCTAGGTGGTGGGGTGTCTGCGATGACTGCTGCTGTCTATATGACAGAGCGTGAAGATTGGCAAGAGCGCTACGACATTACTGTATACCAACAAGGTTGGCGGTTAGGCGGAAAAGGCGCGAGCGGGCGAAACGCAGCCCATGGGCAACGAATAGAAGAACACGGACTCCACGTATGGTTTGGTGCTTATGTAAACTCTTTTAGAGCGATTGAAACTGTCTACAATAAATTGGAACGCTCAAGCAGTATTCCTATTCATAATTGGCAACAGGCCTTAAAGCCCCATAGCTTGGTGGTACTGCAAGAATATATAGATCAACAGTGGCAAACTTGGTCTGTGGATTTCCCTGAAATTCCTGGCAACCCTGCAAATGGCACATTAGATCTTCACTTTTGGCAAATCTTAAAGCTACTTGCCGCATGGTTACATAAGTGGGTTAATGATTTAGAAGACGAAGTTGAGCAAACGCATAAGTCTACACAACTCAAAACAAGAAAATCTCGCGATAAAGGCTTACTCGCTCATTTAGGGCAAGAAGTAACGCGCTTTTTTGATAGTGTTGAAGATAAAGCAAAATCGCTGTTTGACGATGCTGAAAATCAAGTACAAGAGGTGATTTCAACACCTAAGTTACTCATCACTCAGTTGAGTAACTTTTTAACGATCCGTGAATCTGACCACCGTTTAGAAAACAAGAAGGATCATTTGGTTGTATGGTATATGGTACGCAAGATACGTCGTTGGCTGCGAGCTGAAGTGAATGACCTAATTGACGATAACCCAGTGATCAGACGCTTGTATATTTGTTTGGATTTGGGGATATCGATGACCATAGGTATGCTGCGAGATAAAGTCTATTCGCGGGGGTTTGGTTATATAGATCAATATGACTTTAAGCAGTGGCTAAGGCGTAATGGAGCCAATGAAACCCTCTCTGTTGAATCAGCGCCAGTGCGAGGGTTTTATGATCTTGTGTTTGGATATGAAGACGGTGATTTTAACAAGCCGAATGTAGAAGCGGGCGTTGCCGCACTTGCTATGCTGCGCATTATGCTGTGTTATCGCGGTGGAGTGATGTGGAAGATGCAAGCTGGGATGGGAGATATCATATTCTCACCTATTTATGAGTTGCTAAAATCTCGAGGGGTTAAGTTTGAATTTTTCCATCAAGTAGAGTCATTGGGATATGTTGAGCACGCGACAGGTTGCAGTATTGATAAAATTGAACTTATTCAGCAAGTTAAATTGAAAGACACACAGTATTATGAACCACTTGAGTTGGTAAAAGGTTTACCTTGCTGGCCGAGCCAACCTCTTTGGCAGCAGCTGGACTCGCAACAAGCAGCACTGCTCCAACAACATGAGGTGAATCTGGAGTCTTATTGGTCGGATTGGGAGTCGGTGTATGAGCAGGCATTTGGTCATGCTTTGCCACGTAAAACACTTACCCACTCAGTAGACTTTGATCTCGTCGTTTTTGGTATCTCAGTCGCAGGGCTCGCGCCGTTGTGTGAGAATTTGCTAGCAAAAGACGACAATCTCAAGTTACAAGCTGAAAAAGTAAAAACAGTCGCCACACAGGCTTTACAGTTATGGTTAACTAAAACAGATAGCGAGCTGGGCTTTCACGACCCTTCACAGAGCGACGAGCGACCTATTCTTAGTGCATTTTCACAGCCTTTTGATACTTGGGCTGCAATGTCTAACCTACTTGAGGTAGAAGATTGGCAAGCACTGATGAACCGAGAAATATCGCCTACTTTTGTAGTGCTTTTACTTGCGCTGATTACCCACCAGCAAGCGACCATGAATTTCCCCACCGTATGAAGGCGGTAGTGAAAGAGAATTCGCTGAATAAACTAAAGGAGCAGATGCAACCGCTTTGGCCAGAGGCTTATCATGGAGATGAATTCGATTGGAATGTATTATTTGATACCTGTAATGAACTTGGAGAGGCCAGATTTGATTCGCAATATTGGCGAGTCAATGTAGACCCAAGTGAGCGTTATGTCTTGAGCGTGGTTGGCAGTAGTCAATATCGTCTTGCCACCGATGGAACCGCATTTGATAACTTATACATTACTGGCGACTGGATCAAAACTGGTGTGAATGCAGGGTGTGTTGAAGCTGCCGTCATGGCGGGTATGCAAACGAGCCGAGCAATCACTGGGCATCCACAACATATCAGTGGTGAATTCGGATTTGAGCCAGATGACTGACAGCACGTTCAATTGATGCTTGCAACGCGCTACCACCTAGGTTGTGAAAAAGGGGAGTGCGTTGCGCCGTAGTACGAACTATATCTATCTCCTGAGCAAAATTAAGTAAATTTGATAAAGGTATTCATCCAGCCGATTTTGTGAATTTTTTATCAACTTATTTTGCTTTGACTTTAGGGCCTGTTGATCTTTGCTGTAATAACACACTTGATAGACAAACCGGCCCTAGTAATTAATAACAACACAAGATCGCCACCACGTAGTTTAATAGGACCTTTAGTGGGGAATAGTGTGGATTTGTTTGGGGGTCTTATTTAATCAGCTATAATAGTAGTGCAATTGCATGATATAGCTAGGGATTCAAACTATGCCACATCCAAATGTGCTGTTAAATACGATCACATTCACATTATTGTTTGCAGTACCGATGGAAGCATCAGCACAAACCAACGATATTGAAGTCATTGAGGTTTATGCGCAAAAGAGAAAGCAGTCTATCAATGATGTCGCCATCGCGGTAAAGCCCATCTTAGGCAAGACTCTTTCTGAGTCTGCTATAAAAGACACAACTGAATTGGGTAGTCTCGTATCCAATGTGAAAATAAGCCAAAATGCCGCTGAGGGGACGCCTCCTGCTGTTAATATTCGCGGTATAGGACTGGTTGATTATAATACGGCCAATACCTCCCCAGTAGGGATGTATTTAGACGGAATTGCTGTTGGCTCTGCTAATAATCAAATTATTAATCTGTTCGATATTGAACAAGTAGAAGTGTTAAAAGGGCCTCAAGGCACATTATTTGGCAGAAACACCACAGGTGGGGCCATACTCGTTAGAACGGCACGGCCAACTGACGGTGATTTTGCATCCATTAGCGCTGGTGTTGGTTCTGATGCATTTACTCGCGCAGGTGCCGTTGTTAACTACAGCATGGACACGGCCAGTGCCATCCGTTTCGCCGCAAGCCATAAAAACTATGATTATACCACCTACAACCTTGAGCCAAACGTGCCTGAGGCAGGCATGGAGCAGAATGATATTCGCCTTAGTTATTTTGGTGAATTTGACGATTACAGTGTTTTTGTCAAGCTGGACTATGGTCATTGGAATGGCTTAGTACAACCAGTTGGAAATATCGGTATCTATTCTAATCCTGCGGAGGGTATTAAATGTAGCCCGGCACAAGCTGGTAGCAGTAATTGCGTTGATAGCTTTGGTTTCAATGTAGGCAGCGATGATTTTTGGGCTGTAAGAGTAAATAACTATCAAAAGCATCATAGTATTAGCAAAGGTGTGACGACTGAAGTGGTTTACCGCTTTGATGAGCAGTCGCAGTTAGTTTATCTTGGTGCATTTAATCGTTTGGACCGTATTCATGGATTTAATTGTGATGGTAGCCCGCAAGCTCTCTGCGAGGGTGAATTAGGACTTAAAAACGAAAAGCTTGTTAATGAATTACGTTATGAGCAAAGCACCACTCATGGCTTCATCACACTGGGGGTATTTCAGCTTGAAGAACGGATCTATCAGGACAACTATAACGATCTATTAAGGGGACTTCGAGGCACACCGTTTGGTGCAAGTGCGGCAACATTTTTTTACGATAATGATATAGAGGTCAATTCATTAGCATTATTCGGTCAATATGAGCACACGCTGAGTGAGAAAACCGATTTGCTATTTGGTCTTAGGTACAGTGATGAAGAGGTTGATTATGACTCATTTTCTTACCTCAATGTACCTGTAGGTGAAAATCTCACAGGGATCTTAGTACCATCTTATGATGTTGCCGGAACAGAGTCTGATAGTAGCCTTTCTGGAAAGTTTTCTGTCATTCATAAGCTCACGCCCACTAAAAGTATCTACTACAGCCTATCTAATGGTGTAAAAAGCGGTGGGTACAACGGCGGCTTCCTAACATCCGAAACAGCTGCATTGCAGGCCAGTTATGGTCCCGAAGAGTTAGTCGCCCATGAAATAGGCGCAAAATTCACATTTAGTGAAGTTGGACTGCGTACAAACTTTGCGGCTTTCTACTATGATTACAAAGATCAGCAAGTGTTTATGAATCGTGCATCTGAAGTGCCAGGCGCACCACCATACCAATTACTTGAAAATGTAGGTAAGTCGACAATATATGGTGCTGAGCTAGAAAACACTTGGTACTTCTCGGAACAAACTCAAATAGACTTGGATATTGGGTATATCCCCGAGGCTAATTTTGAAGAATTTATTGATCCAGTGGGTGTGGTTTTAACAGACAATCGCCTGCCGTTTACCTCAGAGTGGAATATTTCAGGTAAAATAAATTATGCATTTAATTGGGATAAAGTTAACATAAAAAGCAGGCTAGGCTTTGATTATCAGAGTGAATACTACTTTGACCAAAACCAATCGCCTTATGCTCGTCAGCCTAGTTATCTCTTATGGAATGCCAATGTGCAGGTTGAATATGAAAACTGGCAGCTCGGTATTTGGGGGAAAAATATTTTCGATAAAGAGTATAGCCATTTAAAGTTCGATTTAAGTAGCTTCTTAGGAATGTTAGAAGACTTTAAGGGTGAAGGAAGACGGATAGGCATAGATATTACGTATCATTTTTGATTATTGATAGATTTAATCGAAGATAACAAACCTGACTCAGAGGTAGACAATTTGCTAACAAGAGCTCAAGCTTCAGCAGGTATTGACCCAAGGGGCACTGATTAAGATGCGTATAGTATTTATCTTATTCAGCGTTTTACTGTTTTCGTCAGTAACACCTGCACAAGAAGCTGCTTTGGAGCTAACGCAACCTTGGCAATATCAAAATCTGCACCATGTTGGTCGAGCGTATGAAGCTACCTCGAATACGCGTTTTCCAGAAAATTGGAATGATATCCGCGACTGGGAGTCAGTTCACGAGCCCTTTAATAAACGAGCATTATTTTCAGGTCGCTATTTTTTGGTGACCAAAGTAACCAATAAAACGCCGTTAAGTGAGTTTGTGCTGTATCCTTACAATACGGTATTGAGTAAGGTTGAATCTAGGATATATACGCCTGACTCAGTACATCGAGTATTCTCTGGCGGTAAGGTTGAAAATGAATTTGCATTTCATTATGGCAACGAAATTAAACTCGAGCCTAACCAAGAATATTATATAGTCACTTTATTTGAGAGTGATTTTTTCTACACTCCGATAAAACTGACTATTGAACCACTTAAAGAATTTGAACAAGAAGTAGTGTATGAAAACCTGATCATGACACTTTGCTTTGGGGTAGGCGTAGTTCTTGGGTTATATAATTTATTGATCTACATTGGCTCTAAAGATATTACCCATCTTTACTATGCATTGTTTACCTGTGTTTGGGTATTCGCTTGGAGTCATTTCTTCCACATTCCGGATCAGCTTTTTGGGTTTTATTCTGCTAATTTACACTGGCTAGGGTTTGCCCTTGCTCCTCTGACTAATGCACTGTTTTATATCCACCTTTTAAAACTAAAAGATGTTCATCCTAATTATGTATCCATTTCAATTTGGCTTGGGGTAATTGCTGCGCTCGGATCGCCGTTTTGTATTCTGTTTCCTGGGTTTGGATTTATTTGGGCAACTGTAGTGACAGGCTCTGCCATGTGTTTTGGTTTATTTGTTGGGGTAAAACGTTGGAGCGAAGGGTTTAAACCCGCCCGTTACTTTGTTCTTGCTTACGTGGCCATGGCTATTCCAAATATGATTGGTAATTTTACCAATCTTAGTCTACTTCCGGAATCATCAAGTAACTTATATTTGTATGGTCTTATCGGCTCCGCTTTGGATGCTCTTTTATTGGCGTTTGCGGTTGCTGATAAATTTAGAATTACCAGTGAAGAGAACGTAGAGCTGAATAAAAACCTTGAGGCTAAGGTGCTAAAGCGAACATATGAATTGGAACAGGCTGCATCAGAGCTCAGAGATGCCAGTGAAGCGAAAAGCCGATTCTTAGCCAATATGAGTCATGAGATAAGAACACCAATGACTTCGATTATTGGGTATGCTGATGGCATAATGTTAGGTGATATCAAACCGCATGAACGCAATCATGCCATTGCCGTTATCTTGCAAAACTCCAGACACGTACTGGGTTTGATTAATGACATTTTAGACATGTCTAAGATTGAAGCGAATAAGCTGGAAGTCGAGCTGGTGGAGTCAAATCTATTTCAAGCAATAGCGCATGTCGATTCATTATTAGGTAAGCAGATCAGAGACAAGGGGTTAGAGTTTGCGTTAAATTATCACTTTCCACTACCTGACTACGTTGTGATTGACCCTACGCGACTAAGGCAGATATTACTGAATCTAACATCCAATGCAATGAAGTTCACCACGGTTGGCAAAATATCGATAGATGTTGCATGCCAAAACGAAAAACTGATGATCACCGTGCGAGACACAGGGATTGGAATGACCGCAGATGAACAAAAAGAGTTGTTTAGTGCGTTCTATCAAGCTGACTCTTCTACTTCACGCAAGTATGGTGGCACTGGTCTTGGGCTAAACATTTCAAGAAGTCTGGCGAAAAAGCTGGATGGGGATATCTCCGTGGAGAGTGAGGTGGGATCGGGTACAGCATTTACGCTCACTCTTGGCTTGTATACAACGGAAAGAACTAACTGGGTGCAAAATTTAGAACAAATAGGAGAGGTAAGAGAGCCTGTTAAAGCGCCGGAAGAAATGACTCAAACGCTAAAAGGAGAAGTTCTGCTTGCTGAGGACAACATTGATAATAGCAAGTTGATCAAACGTATTTTAGAGCGAATGGGGCTGTCGGTTACTGCGGTTGAAAATGGTCAACTGGCCGTGCAGGCTGTTTTAGACAGAGACTTTGATTTGATTTTAATGGATATTCAAATGCCGGTGATGGACGGCGAGCAAGCCTTTAGCTTTATTCAGGCGACAGGGTGCAGTACACCAGTGATAGCACTCACCGCCAATACAATGCAGCATGAGATTGATCGTTATTTAAAACTAGGGTTTAGTGATCATCTGGCAAAACCGATAGATAGGGTTATTTTTAGTCAAAAAATTGCTCATTACCTAGATATTCAGGTAGATGATGATTTGGATTTACCAGAGGCTGAATTTTTCCAACTGAAACAACAGTATGTATCAGGTTTACACGAGCAAATTATTCAAATTAAAAACCAAGCCAAATATCAGGACTATGAAGCCTTGGCAAGAACAGTACATGCCATAAAGGGCACGGCGGCTATGTTTGACTTCATAGACATACATAAAATCGCAAATGAGTTGGATGAAAAACTCAAAAACAAACAAGTTCAGAGTGTAGATGCACAATTGAGTGACTTATTAGCAGCAATGAACCGAGCTATTGAGTCAGACAGGGAGCAAACGAAGCAAGCCTAAGCAACGTTGTTGGAGCGGTTACCGTAAAGGTTGCAGCGTAGCTATTTCAGCTCGGCTGAGAATGGGAAAGTCGTTGCGTTGCTTGTAGCTGGCATATAAATTGGAAAAAATCGTTGTCTTTGATAACTTATCGAGCTTTGCAATAAATAGTCGACCACTGTTTTCAAGTCCTGAGGGATGAGACGACTTACAGCATTGCTGAAATTTAGCGATCAGTGACCTCACCGTATGTGGGCTTAGTGATGCTTTAAGTGCTAGTTCGGCCTCCATAAAAAATGCCGCACCACTCCAGTATACACGCTGTTGTGCCTTTAATGACCACATGTTTTCGCTGACAGAACTCAGTCCGCCGTTATGTAGCTGTGTGTTCTTAGCTCCTCGGTTGAGACCTGAAGTGAGGCGAGCCCTAAACTCATTAATATCAAAAAGGCTGTTCTCTAGCATAATCACATTTTGTAAATACGTAGCCAGCCCTTCCGCAATCCAAAAGTCTGAATGTGCCAATAAGGGATGATAAAGGTGTGCTATTTCATGATAAATCGTCCAATCTTTGACTAATATTCGACTGGGGGTGAATCGTTTCACATGTAGGTTGAGTGAATCAAGTCGTCCGCGCTGCACACTACCCCAAGGTACTGGCTCAGATGCGAATAAAATAGGTTCAATAGTGGCGGTGAGTGCAGGTTGTTTTAATTCTCCAAGCGTCCGTTCGGCCGCATTCATACCATGATTTAGCCAAGTCTCTACATGTTGTCTATCATTGTCGCTGATCCAGCTTTTATAGTTAATAACCAACTCTGTGGCTGTTGCAGTGCCTGTCAGTAAGACGAAAGTTAATGTGATCCATAACCTCATAGACTACTCGATATTGTATTGGTGAAAATAACCCGAACTCGGCATAACAACTTGTTCTGTAGCAACTGTTATCCCTTACTACTGAGAAACTCCTTGTTACTCAGACTTCAGGTTAAATAGACCGTTCTAAACGGGCTTTTCATTCGGTAAGTTGAGATTATCTCAACTGAACTTAATGAGTGGCTGTGTAACACTGAGCAAAACAATCAGCAAGGAAAACAGATGAAAACACGTATGCTCATTACTTTTATTTTTAGCGCTCCGGTATTTGCAAACCCATTAATTGGCACTTGGGAGTTTGTTGAAGGAAAGTATGCGACGGCCAACGGTGTGGTATCGGCACAAGCCCCCACGGTTACGTCTATCAAGCTTATCACTAAAACACACCATAGTTACATTACTCAAAGTAATGGAGAGTTCAAGTATGCAGGGGGAGGCAGTTATCAAATTGACAATAATAAATTTGTTGAAACCTATGAATATGGAAATATCCCGTCGTTGCTTGGAAGAACCATGTCTTTTACCTACAAAGTCGAAGGGGAACTGTGGCATCATGAACTACATGAAAATGGTAAGTTTGTAGAGAAGGAAATATGGAAAAAAGTTCAGTGATCCCTCAAAAAATGCGCTATATCAATCACACCGCTTCAATACTAAAAATTCAAGATACGGCAGTTCCAAAGATAGATGCGCAACAGGTACTGATAAAAGTACATGCCTTTGGCGTTAACCGTGCTGATATCTTGCAAAAGAAAGGAAAATATCCAGCACCAGAGGGCGACAGCAAAATACTTGGACTAGAAGTTTCTGGAGTGGTGGTACAAGTGGCTGATCCTGCACTTGAGCATCTCCTCGGTCGTCATGTTTTTTGTTTAACGTCAGGCGGAGGATATGCTGAGTATGTCGTCGCTGAGCACGAATTGTTAATGCCAGTACCAGATGATATGCCTCTAAGTTACGCTGCCGGATTGGCTGAGGTATATCTTACCGCATACGATGCAATAGTGAGGACGGGCAATCTTGGAACGGGTGATACGCTGCTTTGTCATGGTGGCGCTTCTGGTGTAGGTAGCGCGGCTATTCGAATCGCAAAAAGTATCGGTGCTACTGTGGTAACAACACAAAGTAGTGACGAAAAAGCACAATATGCATTATCTCTGGGCGCTGACCATACCATAAATTACTTAGAGAATGATTTTGCAGAAGAAATGAAAAAGTTGGGTTTAAAGGCTAATGTGATACTCGACCCTGTCGCTGGCGATTACTTAAGCGCAAATTTACGAGTGGCAGCCATGGATTGTCATTGCATTGTGTTGGCAATGCTCGGAGGGAGGTATGCAGAATTGGATTTCGCTAAGCTATTAAGCAAAAGATTTAACCTACATGGAAGCACGTTACGAAACCGCTCAAAAACGTATAAAAAAGAATTGGTTCAGGCATTCCTTTCTCAGTTTGGGCAGCACTTAATGGAACCAAGTATGGCTATTCCGATATATAGAGAACTGTGCTGGGATGAAATAGAACAAGCTCACGAAGTGTTAGAAAATAATCGTAACTTAGGAAAAGTAATAGTACGAATAGTTTAACTGTTTATCTATACAGTTGTTATACTGTATTTAAATACACTTAGTAGAGTACAACATGACGGCATTAGATATCGAAGAAAGCGTTCCTAGTCCAAAAGAATATTGTGATCTGCGCGTCGCAGCGGGTTTGTCTGCAAAATCCTTGGAAGCTGCTGAGCGGGGTCTCCCCAATTCTCTCTACGGAGTGACTATTCGAGATAATACAAAGTTAGTCGCGATGGGGCGTGTTGTTGGTGATGGTGGTTGTAACTTTGAGATTGTGGATATCGCGGTAGACTCAGCTTATCAGGGACAAGGATTAGGGAAAGGTGATGGAATATATTGAGAATTACCTTAACTCAACGGTATCAGTTGGTTCATATGTTTCCATGATTGCAGACAAACCTGCTTTCTATGAGAAGCTTGGTTATCGTTTAGTTTCTCCCTCCAGCCAAGGTATGACAAAGCATTTTACTCCAGTAGTTTAAAGTGGTGCAAGTCACGAGGGCACTTAGTCGTAAAAGTTACAGTTAAAAGTGAGAAATTAAAAGGTGGTACAACCGAGTGGATGCGAACCACCGACCTCTGGACCGGGCC
>NZ_NKHF01000010.1 GCF_002744175.1 Pseudoalteromonas piscicida | reverse complement strand
GTTGGATGAACCTGCAGAGGAAGTATCATCAGAGCCTGAAGCCGAGTCAGATGAATTTGCAGGCGAAGATCTCGACGACTTGTTGGATGAACCTGCAGAGGAAGTATCATCAGAGCCAGAGGTTGAGTCAGATGAACCTGTAGAGGAAGTATCGTCAGAGCCCGAAGCTGAGTCCGATGAACTTGCAGAGGATGATCTCGACGACTTATTGGGTGAACCTGTCGAGGAAGTATCGTCAGAGCCGGAAGCCGAGTCACATGAACTTGCAGATGATGATCTCGACGACTTATTGGATGAGCCTGTAGAGGAAGTATCATCAGAGCCAGAGGTTGAGTCTAATGAACTTACAGGCGATGAACTCGACGACTTGTTGGATGAACCTGCAGAGGAAGTATCGTCAGAGCCGGAAGCCGAGTCCGGTGAACTTGCAGATGATGATCTCGACGACTTATTGGATGAACCTGTAGAGGAAGTATCACCAGAGCTCGAAACTGAGCCCGATGAACCTGCAGGCGATGAATTCGACGACTTGTTGGATGAACCGGTAGAGGAAGCACCATCAGAGCTTGAAGAACATGGTGAGTTGAGTGACGATACGGGTGAAGGCCATTTAAGTGGAATGCTTGATGATGAAGCGCTCGCACCGGAGTCATCAGAAGATATAGAAGCGGACACGTTACAGTCTGATTTAGAGAATGAAGATGCGTTTAGTGAAGATAATGCACAAGCTGATGACGATGAAGAGTTTGAAGACCCAGATTTAAAAAGCGTTGATGAATTATTACAAGAGCTTCAAGCCGAAGAGGAGCTAGATTTAGACTCGGCGCTCTCAGATGATTTTGCTGATGAAGAAGTTGAAATAGAGCTAGGCGATGATCCGCTGAATGATGAGGTTGACTTACTTGAAGATGAAGGTCCGTTAGACGAAGATGAGCTGCAACCAAGTGCAGAATTAGATAGTTACCCTGAACTAGAGTTAGGCGAAGGAGCTGGGCCTGAGGGGGCTGAGAGTGAAACGGAAAGAGCGCTTTCTGAGGCCCTGTCGAGTGATACATCCTTTGATATTGAAGATGGTTTTGAAGATGACGAGCTCGGCAGTGATATTGATTTTGATAGCGAAGACGAGTTACCTGAGCTAGAAGCCGATTTCGACGAAGAGGCACTACTTGATGACTCGCTAGAAAGCGAGCCAGAAGCCGAAGCGCCAAGCGAAGAAGCCGAAACACCAGAGCTGGATAGC